>NZ_JBSFIK010000012.1:6318-93434 GCF_053597535.1 Streptomyces sp. NPDC001348
GTACCCCTCCTCCTCCCTGCCGTTCACCCCGGACAGACTCGTCCGCCGCGTCCTGCGCTCGCTCGGCGCGGCGTCCACCGCGGACAGCGCGGAGGAGGCGGCCGCCCGGTTGCGGGACGCGCTGAGCAGGCGCCGGGTCCTGGTGGTCCTCGACAATGTCGACAGCGAGGCGCAGGTCCGCCCGCTGCTCGCGGACGATGCTCCCAGCGCCGTCCTGGTCGCCGCACGGCGTGAACTGCCGGCGTTGCCCGGCCTGTTACGCCACCAGATCGGCACCCTGGCGCTGCCGGACGCCCACCGGGTGCTGGAAGACCTGGTCGGGGTCGCGCGCATCCGGGCCGAGCGGTCGGCCACCTCGAGCATCCTGTGCTCCTGCGCCGGACTGCCGCTGGCCCTGCACATCGCCGGCCTGTGGCTGACGGCGCGGCCCCACCGGTCCCTGCGCGACCTGGCGGACCGTCTCGCGGACGAGCGGGCCCGCGTCGGCTTCCTGCGCGTGGGCGACCTGTCCCTGCGGGCGAGCGTGACGGCGTACCACCGGTTGCTGCCGCCCCCGCTGAAGGAGTCGCTGAACCGGCTGCACGCCGTGCGGGGCGACTTCGGCGTGCCGGACATGCTGGACCGGGTGACGCCCTCACCGGATCTCGCCCTGGACCTCCTCGAGGAGTTGCTGCACCGCCAGATGGTCCACGTCACAGCCATCGGGGACGACGGCGGGATCCGCTACCGGTTGTACGACGCGGTACGGCTGTACGCGGCACACTGCGTCGTGGAACGCCGTCCGCTCGGCACCGGCACCTGACGAACCGGTGCCCCGGCCCGGTCATGAGCCGCGGGTGAGGCCCGGGCCGTACGGCAGACCCCCTGGACGTCGCCGTCACGAGCCGTGAGACTCGGTCTCCATGGACGACGAGACCCCGCGCGTCGAACTCACCCCGCAGGCCGCCGACCTGCTGCGCCGGCTGCATGCCGTGCACGGGCCGCTGATGTTCCACCAGTCCGGCGGATGCTGCGACGGCAGTGCGCCCATGTGCTACCCGGACGGCGAGTTCCGCACCGGCTCCGCGGACGTGCTGCTGGCCGAACTGGTCGTCGAGGGCGTGGACGAGCCGGTGACCTTCTGGATGTCGCGCAGCCAGTACGAGGTGTGGAGCCACACCCGGCTGATCGTGGACGTGGTACCAGGGCGGGGCAGCGGTTTCTCGCTGGAGGCACCCGAGGGGGTGCGTTTCCTCACTCGTTCTCGCGTAGTCGACGCGTAGCCACTGCGCAGGACGCCGCTTTCTGCTGCACTTCCCCCTGGGACCACGACAGTTGTCGAGTCAGCAGGGGGCACAGTTGACGGTTCGTCGCAAGCACGTCGCAGCGGGCAGAGCGGTCTGCACGGTTCTCACGGTCCTCGGCGTCCTGGCGGGTGCGGCCCTGACCGGTGCCGCACCGGCCGCCGCCGCACGGGGTGCCGGCACGGAGATCGCGCCGGGTGTCACCTACGAGGAGTTCGACGTCCCCGCGGCCAAGGGCGTGACCCGCGCCCATCTGCTGACCGTGGACCTGCGCAACCCTCGGGTACGTCTGGGCCTGCTGTACCCGGGCGCGGTGGCGGCCCGCGCACCCGTCTCCCGGCTTGCCGACACGGCGGGAGCGGTGGCCGGTGTCAACGGCGACTTCTTCGACATCACCGAGACGCAGCATCCGGGCGTCGAGGCGACCGGCGCCACCGTGGGCCCGGTGATCGCCGACGGCCGGGTGCTCAAGGCGGCGGTGCCGGACGGACAGCGGTTCGGTCCGGCCCTGCCGCCCGGCACGACCACCGAGGACGTCTTCGGCGTGGGCGTCGACCGCAGGGCCCGCCTGGACCGTCTCCGCCTCGACGGGTCCGTGAGCACACCCGGGGGGCGGATGCCGCTCGGCGGACTCAACCAGTACGCGCTGCCGGTGGACTCCGTCGGGGCTTTCACGGCCCGGTGGGGCAGCGTCTCCCGGGTGCGCGCCACCTGCGGCACGGACACCGACCGGGCCGCCCCGTGCAGTACGGACACCTACGAGGTGACGGTTCGCCACGGCCGTGTGGTGTCGGCCTCCGGCCGGCCCGGCAGCGGCCCCATCGCGGAGGGCAACACGGTGCTGGTCGGCCGGGAGGCGGGTGCGCAGCGGCTGCGGAAGCTGTCCACGGGCGAGCGGGTGACGGTCCGGCACCGGCTGGTGGCGTTCGCCTCCGGGATCCCCTACCACTTCGCCCTGGGCGGGTATCCGGTGCTGCGGTCCGGGCAGCCGTTGCCGGGCCTGGACCGCGGCACGTCGGCCGTTCGGACCGCCGTGGGCATCGCGGAGGGCGGGCGCCGGCTGCTGCTGTTCGCGCTGGACGGCGCCCCGGCCTACCGCAGCGGTCTGACGATCGCCGAGGTGGCCGACGAGATGCGGGCGCTGGGCTCGGTCGACGCGTTCAGCCTGGACGGTGGCGGTTCGACCGAGCTGGTCGCCCGCGAGCCCGGGGCCACCGCCGTATCGGTGCGCAACCACCCGAGCGGCGGGGCGGAGCGGCCCGTGCCCAACGGCATCGGGGTCTTCTCGGCGCCATGACGCGCGGAGGGCTCACGGCCTCAGGCTGCCGACCAGTTCGGCGGTGGTGGTGAGCCCGCTGTGGATGGTGGGGGCCATGTTCGTGCCGGCCAGGTAGAAGCCGAGCAGCACGCACACCAGGGCGTGGGAGATCTTCAGCGCCCCGCCGCGGATGAAGATCACCGCCATGATCAGGAGCAGCAGCACCACAGAGATGGAAACGGCCATCGCGAACCTCCTCCGCCACATCCATTTCGCGGCGTTCGCCCGCAAGTGTGGCGTAGTGGAGGGGTCGCCCCGTGGGCCGACATGTCCCCTGTCCGGGTGATGTTCAGCAGGCGCGGTGCTCGTCCAGGAACGCCTCCAGCCCCGCGAGGTCGTCGGTGTTGAAGTAGTCGACGCCGGCGGCCAGCAGTTCCGACCACAGCGCGTCCCGGGCCGGGCCCGCCATGTCGGGCCCGCCGTGTCGGGCCCGCCGTGTCGGGCCCGCCGTGTCGGGCCCGCCGTGTCGGGGGTCGCCGACTGCTGGCTGGGAGTGCGCACAAGGACGGTTTACCTCGATCGTGTGATCGTGGGGCTCCGGGCTTGCGGCGTGCTGGGCTGTTCGGGCTACGGTGATCGTGCGATCTGGGACGCCGGGCATGGCGCCAGCGTGCGGGGCCCCCGCTCCACCAGCGTGATGGTTCAGGGCCTCCCCGTCGCCTCTGGCCGTGCCCACCTGGCCAGGTCGTGAGGGCGGTGTCCATAGCGGCCTCCGGCCGCGGGGGCCTCCCGGGATCGGACCACGGACAGGATCCGTGTGGCTGCCCCGGGGTCGAGTACGCCGGGTACCAGTGCGCCCACAACCGTTCGGTGTGCGCGGCTGAGCTGACTCACTCATGCTCAGTCCATAGGAACGGTGGCCCAGAACCGGACCTGCTGCGCATGTGCGGGACGGTCGAGCTCGGTGGCGTCGTGGCCGACGAGGAGCTGGTCGCCGACGAGGAAGACGTCGGCCTCGACGCTGCCGAAGCGGTGGTCGAGGGCGTCGAGGAGCGGCCGGGGGTGCTCGTAGTCGTTGTGGGCGTGGGCGCGCCACAGCGGGCGCGGGGCGTGCTTCCGCTCGGCCGCCCGCGCCTGCGCTCCGGGCAGGGCGAACGAACCCACGAGTGCGGCGCCGAGGGTGGTGAGGGCGCTGCGACGGGTGGTGGGGGCCATGCCGTGCCTCCCTGTGAGGGCCGTGTGGGATCTCCGTGAGTATGAGGTCCACCGGCTTCCAACAGGACCGTGCGGGAGAGGAGTTGGCCGGACCGCCGCCGGGTGTTCACCGCCTCGGCAGGGGGACACCGAAAAGCCCGCCCCAGGTGGGGCGGGCTTTCCCGGTGAACGTCAGGGGGCCTGCAGGCCGACCAGTTCCGCCACCGCGGCGCGGTGGGCGCCCGCGGTGCCGTAGGCGATCGAGTCCGCCTTGGCCCGCTTCAGATACAGATGGACCGGGTGCTCCCAGGTCATGCCGATCCCGGCGTGCAGTTGCAGTGCCTCCTCGGCGGCGTGGACGGCGACCGGCCCCGCGTACGCCTGGGCGACGGCCACCGCCACGTCGGCGTCCTCGCCGGTGGCCAGCGCGTCAGCGGCGTTGCGGGCGGCGGCCCGGAGGTTGACGACCTCCAGCCACAGCTGCGCGAGCCGGTGCTTGAGCGCCTGGAAGCCGCCGACGGGCCGGTTGAACTGCTTGCGCTCCTTGAGGTAGCGCACGGTTTCGGTCAGCGTCCAGTCGGCGAGCCCGAGTTGTTCGGAGGCGAGGAGTCCGGCCGCGGCGCGCAGGGCGCGGCGGACGGCGGGCTCGGCGTCGCCGATCCGTCGGGCGGCCGCCCCGGCGAGGGTGACGGTCGCGAGCGGCCGGGTGAGGTCGAAGGAGGTCTGCGGCGTGACGGTCACGCCGTCGGCGCCGACGTCGAAGGCGTACAGTCCGCCGTCGTCGGCCGGCACCAGCAGCAAGTCGGCGGCGGCCGCGTCCGCGACACCGGTCAGCTCCCCGTTCAGAATGCCGTCCTCGTGGCGTACGGCCTTGAAGGCGCCGCCCGGAGCGACGTTCAGCGCGACGGCGAGGACTCCGGTCCTGCGCCCCGACGCCAGCTCGGCGAGCAGGTCGTCGGCGACGTCGCAGGCGAGCAGTGCCTCGGTGGCGACGACGGCGCTGGTGAGGAACGGCACGGGAGCCACGGCGCGCCCCAGCTCCTCCAGGACCACGGCGGCCTCACGGTGCGTGGCGCCCTGACCGCCCTGCGCCTCGGGCACCAGCAGGCCCGCGAGGCCCATGCCGTCGGCGAGGGCCTTCCAGGCGGTGAGGTCGTGCGGGGCGTCGGACTCGGTGCGCGCGATGACGCCGGACGCGTCGCAGTGGTCGGCGAGCAGGTCACGCACGGCGGCCCGCAGTGCCTCTTCCTCCTCCGAGTACAGCAGGTCGGGCGCCTTCGTCATCGGGTCAGGTCCTTCCAGGCGACGTCCTTGTCGGTGCGCGGCTCGGCCGGCAGGCCCAGGACGCGCTCGGCGACGATGTTCAGCAGGACCTCGCTGGTCCCGCCCTCGATGCTGTTGCCCTTGGAGCGGAGGTAGCGGTAGCCGGCGTCGCGGCCGGTGAAGTCGACCAGCTCGGGGCGGCGCATGGTCCAGTCGTCGTACAACAGGCCTTCCTCGCCGCGGAGTTCGACTTCGAGGCCGCTGATCTCCTGGTTGAGCCGGGCGAAGGCGAGCTTCATTCCGGCACCCTCGGGGCCGGGCTGGCCGGCGACGAGCTGCTGGCGCAGACGTTCGGCGGTGAGCCGGGAGACCTCGGCCTCGACCCACAGTTTCAGCAGTCGCTGGTGCAGGTCGTGGGTGCGCAGCTCGGGGCGTTCGCGCCAGGTCTTCGACACCGGGCCGATCATGCCGCCCTCTCGGGGCAGCCGCATGCCGCCGATGGCGACGCGTTCGTTGTTCAGCGTGGTCTGCGCGACCCGCCAGCCGTCTCCGACCTCGCCGAGGCGGCGGGAGTCGGGGATGCGGACGTCGGTGAGGAAGACCTCGTTGAACTCGGCCTCGCCGGTGATCTGGCGCAGGGGCCGGACCTCGACGCCGGGGTCGGTCATGTCGCAGAGGAAGTACGTGATACCCGCGTGCTTGGGCACGTCCGGGTCGGTACGGGCGATGAGGATGGCCCAGCGGGAGTTGTGCGCGCCGGACGTCCACACCTTCTGCCCGTTCACCACCCATGTGTCGCCCTCACGCACGGCGCGGGTGCCCAGCGCGGCCAGGTCGGATCCGGCGCCCGGCTCACTGAAGAGCTGGCACCAGACCTCCTCCCCCGTCCACAGCGGCCGCAGATAGCGCCGCTTCTGCTCCTCGGTGCCGTACCTGAGGATCGTCGGGGCGGCCATGCCGAGCCCGATGCCGTTGCGGCGCGAGTCGTTGTCAGGGGCTCCCGCGGCCTGGAGTTCGGCGTCCACGACGGCCTGCAGGGAGCGCGCCGCGCCCAGTCCGCCGAGGCCCTCCGGGTAGTGCACCCAGGCGAGCCCCGCGTCGAACCGGGCCCGCAGGAAGTCCAGCCGGTCGGTGGCGGCGGGCGGGTGCGCGGCCAGCAACTCGGCCGTGCGGCGCTTGAGTTCGGCTGCGTCGGTCATGCCGCGGCTCCGTTCTCCAGGGCCGGCACGACGGCGACCCGGCCGGTGGTGACCCCGTCGCCGACCCGCTGCACGGCCTGCGCCGCGGCGGCCAGCGGGACCCGCTCGCTCACCAGCGGCTTGATCGCGCCCCGGGCGGCCAGCTCGGTGAGCTGCTCGTGGCAGTGCTGGACCAGCTTGGGGTTCTTGGTGTTGTACAGGCCCCAGTGCAGCCCGAGGATCGAGTAGTTCTTCACCAGGGCGTGGTTGAGGCCGGGGCTCGGGATGCTGCCGCTGGCGAAGCCCACGACGACGATCCGGCCCTCGAAGGCGACGGCCTTGGCGGACTGCGCGTAGGCCTCGCCGCCGACCGGGTCGTAGATCACGTCGGCGCCCCGGCCGGCGGTGGCCTCCTTCACCGCGGCGACGACGTCCTCGGCACGCCGGTCGATCACGACGTCACAGCCCAGCTCGCGGGCGACGGCGGCCTTGGCGGCGCCGCCCACCACGCCGATGACAGTGGCCCCGGCCGCCTTGCCGAGCTGCACGGCCGCGCTGCCGACCCCGCCGGCGGCAGCGTGGACGAGCAGCGTCTCGCCGGCCTCCAGACCGGCCCGGCGGTGCAGGCCGAACCAGCCGGTCTGGTAGCCGATGTGCAGGGCGGCGGCCTCGGCGTCGTCCAGCGACTCGGGCGCGGGCAGCACGGCGGCGGCGTCGGCGACGGCGTACTCGGCGAAGCCGCCGTGCGGCAGCGCCGGGTTGGCGATCACCCGGCGTCCGTCCTCGGTCTCGCCGCAGATCTCCACGCCGGGCGTGAACGGCAGCGGCGGCCGGACCTGGTACTGGCCCCGGGCCATGAGCACGTCCGGGAAGTTGATGTTGGCGGCACGCACCTTCAGCAGGACCTGGCCGTCACCGGGCGTGGGCCGCTCCACCTCCGCGAGCCGCATCACCTCGCCCGGCTCGCCGTTCTCGTGCACTTGCCATGCCTGCATGCGGGTGCCTCCACACGACTGCTCAGTCCGACGGGGTCTACGGCATACTAAGCGGTCGCTTGCCCATCAGGGAACAGTCGCGTGCGTCACTGCCCCCGGGGCCGCGCCCGCACGTGCATCCGCTCCCCCTGCGGCCCGAACAGGCTGAGGAACTCCACCGGTCCCTCCCCCGTCGACCCGAACCAGTGCGGCACCCTGGTGTCGAACTCCGCGGCCTCACCGGCCGTGAGCACCACGTCGTGCTCGCCGAGCACCAGCCGCAGACGTCCGGAGAGCACGTACAGCCACTCGTAGCCCTCGTGGGTGCGCGGATCGGGTTCGAGCCCGCGCCGCGGTTCCAGCACCTTGTACGCCTGCAGCCCGCCGGGCTGCCGGGTCAGCGGCCAGTGAGTGCGCCCGCCCCGCACGATCGGCTTGGACCGCACGCGCGGATCCCCCACCGGCGGGGCGCCGACCAGCTCGTCCAGCGGCACCTGATGGGCCTGGGCGATCGGCAGCAGCAGTTCGAGGCTGGGCCTGCGCAGACCCGATTCGAGCCGGGAGAGGGTGCTGACGGAGATCCCGGTCGCCTCCGAGAGCGCGGCCAGGGTCACCTCCCGGTCCTTGCGGATGCGGCGCAGCCTGGGACCCACCTCGGCCAGTACCTCGTCGGTCGTCATGGCCGCAATTGCAGGATCGGCAACAACGTTTGTCAACAGGGCGGGCGCCGGGTGACCGTCTCGGCATGACCGAGAGCAGCGAGAACACCTACGAAGTCGTCATCGTCGGAGGCGGCGCGGCCGGACTGTCCGCCGCCCTGGTCCTGGGCCGGGCGCGGCGCCGCACCCTGGTCGCCGACGTGGGCGAACCGCGCAACGCGCCCGCCGCACACATGCACGGCTATCTGTCGCGGGACGGGATGCCACCCGCCGAGTTCCTGGCCGCCGGCCGGGAGGAGATCGCGCGCTACGGCGTCGAACTGGTCCGGGACCGGGCGGTGGACGCCGCCAGGGACGCCGCCGAGGGCACGGGCTTCACCGTGCTGCTGGAGAGCGGGCGGACCGTCCACGCCCGGCAGCTGGTCGTCGCCACCGGTCTCAAGGACGAGCTGCCGCCGGTCGCGGGCCTCGCCGAGCGCTTCGGCCGGGATGTGCTGCACTGCCCGTACTGCCATGGCTGGGAGGTGCGCGACCGGGCGTTCGGCGTGCTCGCCACCACCCCCATGAGCGTCCACCAGGCCCTCATGGTCACCCAGTGGTCCAAGGACGTGACACTGTTCCTGCACGAGATCACCGAGGAGCGGCTCACCGACGACGATGTGCGCAGGCTGGCGGCAGCCGGGGTCCGGGTGGTACCCGGCGAGGTGGCCGAGGTGGTCGCCGCCGGGGACCGGCTCACCGGCGTCAGGCTCGCGGACGGACCGGCGTACGACCGCGATGTGCTGTTCGTCGCGCCCCGGGCCGTGCCGCGCACCGATCTGCTTGCCCGGCTGGGCGCGGAACTGCGGGAGACCCCGTTCGGCGCCTACCCGGTGATCGACGAACGCGGCCTGACCACCGTGCCCGGGCTGTGGGCGGCGGGCAACGCGAGCGGTTTCGCGGAGCAGGTGGTCAACGCGGCGAGCCGGGGTTACCGGGCGGGCGCGGCGATCAACGGTGAGCTGCTGTTCGCAGACCTCGACGCGGCCGCGGGGGTGTAGCCCCGGCGGCGCTGGAGCACTATGGCTGCATGCTGCTGTCCCGGCTCGCCCACGTGTCCCGCGAGGTCGCCGCCACCTCGGCGCGGTCCAGGAAGACCGCCCTGCTCGCCGAGCTGTTCCGGGAGGCGGAGGCGGACGACGTGCCGATCGTCATCCCGTACCTGGCGGGACGGCTGCCGCAGGGGCGGCTCGGGGTCGGCTGGAAGGTGCTGTCCCGCCGTGTGCCGCCCGCCGCCGGGCCGTCCCTCACCGTGGCGGAGGTCGACGCCCGGCTCACCGAGCTCGGCAAGGTCTCCGGGCCCGGCTCACAGGCGGAACGCACACGGCTGGTCGGCGAGCTTATGGGCGCGGCCACCGAGGACGAGCAGCGCTTCCTGCTCGGGCTGATCACCGGCGAGGTCCGGCAGGGCGCGTTGGACGCGGTCGCCGTGGAAGGGCTGGCCGAGGCGACCGGTGCGGCCGCCGGGGACGTCCGGCGGGCGGTGATGCTCGCCGGTTCGCTGCAGACGGTCGCCGGGGCGCTGCTGGCCGAAGGGCCGGGGGCGCTGGACCGCTTCCGGCTCACCGTCGGCCGCCCGGTGCTGCCGATGCTGGCGCACAGCGCCTCCTCGGTCGCCGAGGCGGTCGGGAAACTGGGCGCCTGCGCGGTCGAGGAGAAACTGGACGGCATCCGGGTCCAGGTCCACCGGGACGGGCCCACCGTGCGCATCGTCACCCGCACCCTGGACGACATCACCGACCGGCTGCCGGAAGTGGCCTCGGCCGCACGGGGCCTCGCGGGCGAGCGGTTCATCCTGGACGGCGAGGTGATCTCCTTCGACGCCGCCGGGCGGCCCCGCTCCTTCCAGGAGACGGCGGGCCGGGTCGGGTCGCGGGTGGACGTGGCGAGGGCCGCCGAGGAGGTGCCCGTCTCCCCCGTCTTCTTCGACGCGCTCGCGGTCGACGGCCGTGATCTGCTCGACCTGCCGTTCGCCGAGCGGCACGCGGAGCTGGCCCGGCTGGTGCCCGACCCGATGCGGGTCCGCAGGACGCTGGTGCCCCGGCCGGAGAGCCCCGAGGACATGGCCGGGGCGGAACGGTTCCTCGCCGCCACCCTGGCGCGCGGCCACGAGGGCGTGGTGGTCAAGGCGCTGGACGCTCCCTACAGCGCGGGCCGGCGCGGCGCGTCCTGGCTGAAGGTCAAACCGGTGCACACCCTCGACCTGGTCGTGCTGGCCGCCGAATGGGGGCACGGCCGCCGCACCGGCAAGCTGTCCAACCTCCACCTCGGCGCCCGCGGCGCGGACGGCGGTTTCGCCATGCTCGGCAAGACCTTCAAGGGCATGACCGACGCGATGCTCGCCTGGCAGACCGGGCGGCTGGCCGAACTGGCGGTCCGGGAGCACGCCTGGGGGGTGACCGTGCGCCCCGAACTCGTCGTGGAGATCGCCTACGACGGCCTGCAGCGTTCCTCCCGGTACCCGGCCGGTGTGACCCTCCGCTTCGCCCGTGTCGTCCGTTACCGCGACGACAAGCGCCCGGAGGAGGCGGACACCGTGGAGACGCTGCTGGCCGCGCACCCGGAGGTGAGGCCGTGAGCCCGGCGGCGCCGAGGCGCAGTGCCGGACTGCTGCTGTTCCGGCACACGGCCGACGGCCTGCAGGTGCTGCTCGGTCACATGGGCGGCCCGTACTTCAGCAGGAAGGACGCGGGTGCCTGGACCGTCCCGAAGGGCGAGTACGAGCCCGGCGAGCCCGCCTGGGACGCGGCCCGCCGGGAGTTCCAGGAGGAACTGGGCCTGCCGCCGCCCGACGGGAGGGCGGTGGCGCTGGGCGAGGTCCGGCAGACCGGCGGCAAGATCGTCACGGCCTGGGCGGTCGAGGCCGGACTCGACCCGGAGACGATCGAGCCGGGCACCTTCACCATGGAGTGGCCGCCGAGGTCGGGGCGCTTGCAGCGGTTCCCCGAACTGGACCGCGTGGCGTGGTTCGGCCTGGACCGGGCCCGTGCGGTGATCGTCACGGCGCAGGCCGCGTTTCTGGACCGGCTGGCGGAGCACTCGACCGACAGGTGAGTCGCCCCGCGGTTCGCCTGCCGACAGGACCGCTCCGCGTTGCGGCGCCGGCCGCCGCGTTGGAAGGTCGTAACACAGCCCTGCTCCTAGGGAGGTCAGCCATGCCCATCGCGACGGTGAACCCGGCGAACGGGGAGACGATCAAGACGTACGAGGCCATGGGCGAGGAGGAGGTGGAGCGCCGGCTCCAGCTCGCCGAGGCCACGTTCCGCACCTACCGGACGACCTCCTTCGCGGACCGCGCCCGGCTGCTCAACCGGGCCGCCGACCTCCTCGACGAGGACCAGGGGGAGATCGCCCGGATCATGACCACCGAGATGGGCAAGCCGATCAAGCAGGCGCGGACGGAGGCCGCCAAGTGCGCCAAGGCCATGCGCTGGTACGCCGAACGCGCCGAGGGGCTGCTCGCCGACGAGGAACCCGCCGACGCGGACGTACGGGACTCGGGCGCGTCCCGGGTACGGGTCCGGTACCGCCCGCTGGGCCCGGTCCTCGCGGTGATGCCCTGGAACTTCCCGCTGTGGCAGGTCGTCCGGTTCGCCGCGCCCGCGCTGATGGCGGGCAACGTGGGTCTGCTCAAGCACGCGTCGAACGTCCCCCAGACGGCCCTGTACCTGGAGGACCTGTTCCATCGGGCGGGCTTCACGGAGGGCTGTTTCCAGACGCTGCTGATCGGCTCGGCGGCGGTGGACGACATCCTGCGCGACGACCGCGTGAAGGCCGCGACCCTGACGGGCAGCGAGCCGGCCGGGCGGGCGGTCGCCTCCACCGCCGGGGAAATGATCAAGAAGACGGTGATGGAGCTGGGCGGCAGTGATCCGTACGTCGTCATGCCCTCCGCCGACATCGACCGGGCGGCCGAGATCGCGGTGACCGCACGGACGCAGAACACCGGGCAGTCGTGCATCGCCGCCAAGCGGTTCATCGTGCACTCGGACGTCTACGACGCCTTCACCGAGAAGTTCGTCGCGGGCATGAAGGCGCTGAAGACCGGCGATCCCCTGGAGGAGGGCACGGACATCGGGCCGCTCGCCAGTGAACAGGGACGGGCCGACCTGGAGGAGCTGGTCGACGACGCCAAGCGCGCCGGGGCCCAGGTGCTGTGCGGCGGGGAGCGGCCGGACGGGCCCGGCTGGTTCTACCCGCCGACCGTGCTCGCCGGGGTAACCCGGGAGATGCGCATCCACCGGGAGGAGGCGTTCGGGCCGGTGGCGACCCTGTACCGGGCCGGGGACCTGGACGAGGCGATCCTCATCGCCAACGACTCGCTGTTCGGACTCAGTTCGAATGTCTGGACGCGGGAGGAGAGCGAGGTCGAGCGGTTCGCGCGGGACCTGGAGGCCGGGTCCGTGTACGTCAACGGCATGACGGCGTCCCACCCGGCGTTTCCGTTCGGGGGTGTGAAGCGGTCCGGGTACGGACGTGAGCTGTCCGGGCACGGAATCCGGGAGTTCTGCAACATCACGACCGTTTGGCAGGGTGCGTGAGGGTTCCACGACTACCATCCCGTCTGTGAACCGCGAAGTGACTCTGCCTCTGATCGTCGACGACCGCGGTACCTTGCAGGTGTCCGCGGCCGAAGTGAGCAAGCTGCTGCGCACGGTGGGCGGAAGGTGGCTGCGTCTGGTCGAGGCGGGGCAGGAGGGGCTCGACGAGGACACGGTGGCCGCGCTGACGATCGAGCTGGCCAAGCTGGCCGACCGGATCGACGTGGCGTGCATCGCGCACAGCAGCGGGGGCACGCCGTAGCGCCTGCCCGAGCCTGCCGGGGCGTCACCGGTCTGGAGTAACCCGACGCGAGATCGTCGCCCTCCCGGGTGATCGTGGATGGACCACCCCCTGAGGTGAACCACCCTCTCACCGGTGGGCGCGAGCCCGCAGGACGGCGAAAGCAGGCACGGTTCATGGCGACTTTGTGCAGACCCTCGGTGTCGGTTCCGGAGCACGTGATCACGATGGAGGAGACGCTGGAGCTGGCGCGCTCCCGCCACGCCGACCACCCACAGCTGCCGCTGGCCCTCCGACTGATCGAGAACACGGGCGTCAGGACCCGGCACATCGTGCAGCCCATCGAGGAGACCCTGAAGCACCCGGGCTTCGAGGAGCGCAACCACCGCTACGAGGCCGAGGCGAAGGCCCGGGTGCCCGCGGTCATCCAGCGCGCGCTCGACGACGCGGAGCTGCTCACCACGGACATCGACGCGATCGTCTTCGTCTCGTGCACGGGGTTCATGATGCCCTCGCTCACGGCGTGGCTGATCAACGAGATGGCCTTCGACAGCACCACCCGGCAGCTGCCCATAGCCCAGCTGGGCTGTGCGGCCGGCGGTGCCGCGATCAACCGGGCCCATGACTTCTGCACGGCCTACCCCGAGGCCAACGCGCTGATCGTGGCGTGCGAGTTCTGCTCGCTGTGCTACCAGCCCACCGACCTCGGGATCGGCTCGCTGCTCTCCAACGGCCTGTTCGGCGACGGCATCGCCGCAGCCGTGGTCCGGGGCCGGGGCGGCACCGGCGTGGAGCTCGAGCGCAACGGCTCGTACCTGATCCCCAAGACGGAGGACTGGATCGCGTACGACGTCCGGGCCACCGGTTTCCACTTCCTGCTGGACAAGCGGGTCCCGGCGACGATGGAGCCGCTCGCTCCGGCCCTGCAGGGCCTGGCCGACAGGCACGGCTGGGACGCGTCCGACCTGGACTTCTACATCATCCACGCCGGCGGTCCCCGAATACTCGACGACCTCAGCAAGTTCCTGCAGGTCGAGCCGCAAGCGTTCCGGTTCAGCCGGGCCACGCTCACCGAGTACGGCAACATCGCCAGCGCGGTGGTGCTGGACGCCCTGCGCCGGTTGTTCGACGAGGGCGGCGCCGAGCACCGGGCGCGCGGGCTGCTGGCCGGGTTCGGTCCCGGCATCACCGCGGAGATGACGCTGGGCCGCTGGCGCCTCGAGAACGAAGGGACGGCCTGAGGAACCGATGACGGCGACCGAGGGGCTGCTCGTGCCACCGGGCCACGGCCGGGTGGTGCAGACGCCCGCCCAGCGCGTGACCTTCAAGGTGACCGGCACGCACTCCCGGACGGCCTCCACCTTCGAGGTGGAGGTCCCGCCGGGCTTCGACGTGGGCGCCCATGTGCACACGCGCAGCGAGGAGTTGTTCTACGTGCTGGAGGGCGAGCTGGACGTGCTCGCCTTCGAGCCGCGTGTCCGGACCCCCGACAACTGGCGGAACTGGGAGTCGAGCTCGGGCAGCCGGGTGGTCCGGGCGACCCCGGGCACGGTCATCGTCGTACCGCCGGGTTGCCCGCACGCGTTCGCGAACCCGACGGAGGCGCCGGCGAAGATGTTCTTCCAGGCCTCCCCGCCCCCGGATCACGAGCGCTACTTCGAGGAGCTGCTGGAGATCCTGGGGAGCGGGGGGCCACCCGACCACGAGGCGATCGAGGCCCTGAGAAAGCGCTACGACATCGAGCAGCTCACGCCGCTGCGGCACCGGTGAGCCGCGGGGTCACCGGATCGGCATCCCGGCGAGCGTCCTCGCGATCACCAGGCGCTGGATCTCGCTCGTGCCCTCGAAGATGGTGTAGATGGCCGCGTCGCGGTGCATCCGCTCCACCGGGTACTCACGGGTGTATCCGTTGCCGCCCAGGATCTGGATCGCCTGCGCGGTGACCTTCTTCGCGGTCTCGCTGGCGAACAGCTTGGACATCGAGCCCTCGGCCGCGGTGAACGGCCTGCCGTTGACCGCCATCCAGGAGGCGCGCCAGACCAGCAGCCGGGCGGCGTCGATGGATGTGCGCATGTCCGCGAGCTGGAAGGCCACACCCTGGTTGTCGATGATCGGCCGGCCGAACTGCTCACGGGTCCTGGCGTAGTCGAGGGCGACCTCGTACGCGGCCCGGGCGGTGCCCACCGCCATGGCGCCGACGGCCGGACGGGACGCCTCGAACGTGGCCATGGCCGCGTTCTTCACCCGCTCTCCCCCCGCCTTGGCCGCCTTGGCCCGCTCCCGGGCCCGGGCGAGGCGCTCGTCCAGCTTCTCCTTGCCGCCGAGCAGGCAGGAGCCGGGGACGCGCACGTTGTCGAGGATGACCTCGGCGGTGTGGGAGGCGCGGATGCCGTGCTTCTTGAACTTCTGGCCCTGGGCGAGGCCCGGCGTGCCCGACGGGACGATGAAGGAGGCGTGGCCCTTGGAGCCCAGCTCCGGGTCGACGACGGCGACGACCACGTGGACGTTGGCGATGCCGCCGTTGGTCGCCCAGGTCTTCGTGCCGTTGATCACCCACTCGTCCTTGGCCTCGTCGTACACCGCGCGCGTGCGCATGGAGGCCACGTCGGAGCCGGCGTCGGGCTCGGAGGAGCAGAAGGCGGCCACCTTCACGTCGTTGGCGTCGCCGTACATCTGCGGGATCCAGGTGCCGATCTGCTCCTCGGTCCCGTTGGCGAGAACGCCCACGGCGGCGAGGCCGGTGCCCACGATGGACAGGGCGATGCCCGCGTCACCCCAGAACAGCTCCTCCATGGCCATCGGGATGCCGAGGCCCGTGGGGTCGAAGTACTGCTGGGCGTAGAAGTCGAGGGAGTAGATGCCGACCTTCGCGGCCTCCTGGATGACCGGCCAGGGAGTCTCCTCACGCTCGTCCCATTCGGCGGCCGCGGGCCGGATGACGTCGGCGGCGAAGCCGTGCAGCCAGTCCCGGACCTCCTTCTGTTCGTCGTTGAGCTCCATGGTGAACTCGGCCATGTCCCCTCCAGCGGCTGTGCATGTTACTAGCGGTAACACCCAGTGTGTTACTCGTCGGTAGGGAAAGTCAACTCCACAAGGGCCTGCCGCTTCCGTTCGATGTCAGAGGCACGCAGTGTTAGTTTGCGCAGGCGTCACCGAACCAGCACGGGTGGGGAGAGCACATGGAAACCACGCAGCGAACCGATCAGCAGCGATCCGCCGACCGCCGGCGGCGCGAGCTGCTGGAGGCCGCCGACCGGGTGGTGCTCCGCGACGGCCCGCAGGCCTCGATGAACGCCATCGCGGCGGAGGCCGGCATCACCAAACCGATCCTCTACCGCCACTTCGGGGACAAGGGCGGACTTTACGCCGCCCTGGCCAAGCGGCACACGGACGCCCTGCTCGATTCCCTGCGGGCCGCGCTGGACGCGCCTGCCGACCGGCGGGACCGGGTGGAGGCCACGCTGGACACCTACCTCGCCGCGATCGAGGCCCGGCCCCAGGTGTACCGGTTCCTGATGCACCCGTCGGAGGGCGGTCAGGCCGGTGACCAGGGGTTCGACGTCGGCAAGCACTCCGCGCCGCTGCTCCGCCGGATGGGCGAGGAGCTCGCCCAGGTGATCGAGGACCGGTTGGACCTCGGACCGGGGAGCCAGCAGCTGGCCCGGGTGTGGGGGCACGGGATCGTCGGGATGATGCACGCGGCGGGTGACTGGTGGCTGGGCGAACGTCCCTGCTCACGCGCGGAATTGGTGCGCAGCCTGGCCGACCTGCTCTGGGGGCGTCTGGCGGCGGCCGGGGACAGGATGGGCGGTCCGGGGTTCTGACCGCCGCGTGGCACGGTCCCGCCCTCCCGGGCGGGCGTCGTCACCGGCCCCAGGAGGCACGCGCCACCTGCCGCATCAGCCTGCGGTGACGCCAGCCCGTCAGACGGTCCGCGTACAGCCGGCCCTCCAGGTGGTCGCACTCGTGCTGCAGGCACCTCGCGAAGAACCCCGTGCCGTGCACGGTGACCGGCTCCCCGGTCACCGTGCGGCCCTCGACCACCGCGTGGTCGTACCGCTCCGTCCCCGCCTCGAGCCCCGGCAGGGACAGGCAGCCCTCCGGGCCCCGGAGCACCAGGCCGTCCGCCTCCACCAGCCGCGGGTTCACCACGTGCCCGAGATGCCGCACATCGTCGTCGTCCGGGCAGTCGTATACGAACACCCGTTGTGGCACCCCGATCTGATTGGCGGCCAGACCCACACCCCGGGCCGCGTACATGGTGGCGAACAGGTCCTCCACGAGCGCGGACAGTTCGGGACCGAAGTCGGTGACGTCCCCGCACGGCTCGCGCAGCGCCGCGTCGCCGAGCAGGGTGAGAGGCCGGACCCGCCCGCGGGCGCCCGGGATGAAACCGTGTCGCATGGCCGCAAGGGTACGGTTCCTTCGGCCCATGCCCGCCGCGCAGACGTGGGCCGCGGTTCGGGCATGTGAGTGGATCTCGATAGGCTGAGGCCACACCACGTTGCCGGATGGCTCAAGGCGCGGCGCGTACGCAAGGAGGATCGAGAACTGATGGCAGGCAACTCGGACCCGCTCACGCCGCGGGCCAAGCTGGCCGTGACCGCGGGCAAAGCGGTCGCGGCGGCGTCGCGCGCAGCGGGGCGCGGCAGCGGATCGGTGATCGGCGGCCGGGTGGCGCTCAAGCTCGACCCCGACCTCCTGGCCCGGCTCGCCCAGAACCTGGACGTCGTCCTGGTGTCGGCGACCAACGGAAAGACCACGACCACCCGGCTCATCGCGGAGGCTCTGCGGGCCGCCGGCCCGGTCGTCTCCAACGCGCTCGGCGCCAACATGCCGGCCGGCATCACCTCGGCGCTGGCGGGCGGCTCGGACGCCAAGTTCGCCGTGATCGAGGTCGACGAGAAGTACCTGGCCGGTGTGGCCCGGGACACCGACCCCAAGTGCATCGCGCTGCTGAACCTCTCCCGCGACCAGCTCGACCGCGCCGCCGAGACCCGGATGCTGGCCGAGAACTGGCGCGAGGGGCTGGCCGGCACCAAGGCCGTCATCGTCGCCAACTGCGACGACCCGCTGGTGGTGTGGGCCGCGTCCTCCTCCCCCAATGTGATCTGGGTCGCCGCCGGGCAGATGTGGAAGGACGACGCCTGGTCCTGCCCCTCCTGCGGCGGTGTGATGCAGCGGCCGGGCGACGACTGGTTCTGCGGCGAGTGCGGCTTCCGCCGTCCGACGCCGAGCTGGGCGCTGTCCGGGGACCACGTCCTCGACCCGCACGGCTCCGCCTGGCCCATCCACCTGCAGCTGCCGGGCCGCGCCAACAAGGCCAACGCCACCTCCTCGGCGGCCGTCGCCGCCGTCTTCGGTGTGCCGCCGCAGGTCGGCCTGGAGCGGATGTACCAGGTGCAGGCGGTCGCGGGACGGTACGACGTCGTGCAGTTCCAGGGCCGTGACCTGCGCCTGCTGCTGGCGAAGAACCCGGCCGGCTGGCTGGAGACGTTCTCGCTCATCGACCCGCCGCCCGCCCCGGTGATCCTCTCCGTGAACGCCCGCGGTGCCGACGGCACGGACACCTCCTGGCTGTGGGACGTCGACTACACCCGGCTGACCGGCCATCCGATCTTCGTCATCGGCGACCGGAAGCTGGACCTCGCGGTGCGCCTGGAGGTCGCGAACCAGCACTTCCAGGTCTGCGAGAACCTGGACGAGGCCGTTCAGGTGTGCCCGCCGGGCCGGGTCGAGGTCATCGCGAACTACACCGCGTTCCAGGACCTGCGCCGCCGCGTCGGCAACTGACCACATCGGACAACGGAGTGACGATCCCTTCATGAGCGACAACCAACTGCGGCTGGTGTGGATCTACCCGGACCTGCTGAGCACCTACGGCGACCAGGGCAACGCGCTGGTCATCGAGCGGCGGGCCCGGCAGCGCGGTCTGGACGTGGCGCGGCTCGACGTGCGCAGCGACCAGCCGATCCCCACCTCCGGTGACATCTATCTGATCGGCGGCGGCGAGGACCGGCCGCAGCGGCTCGCCGCCGAGCGGCTGCGCCGCGACGGGCACCTGTACCAGGCGGTGCAGAACGGCGCGATCGTCTTCGCGGTCTGCGCCGGCTACCAGATCCTCGGCCACGAGTTCGTCAACGACCTCGGTCAGCGCGAGCCCGGCCTCGGTCTGCTGGACGTGACCACGGTGCGCAACGAGGGCGAGCGGTGCGTCGGCGACGTCCTCGCGGACATCGACCCGCGCCTCGGCCTGCCTCCGCTGACCGGCTTCGAGAACCACCAGGGCATCACCCACCTCGGCCCCACCGCCCGCCCCCTCGCCCAGGTGCGGCTGGGCAAGGGCAACGGCACCGGCGACGGCACCGAGGGCGCGTACAACGACACCGTCTTCGGTACGTACATGCACGGGCCCGCCCTGGCCCGCAACCCGCAGATCGCCGACCTGCTGCTGAAGCTGGCGCTCGACGTCAACGCACTGCCGCCGATCGACGACCGGTGGTACGAGGCGCTCCGCAACGAGCGCATCGCGGCTGCGCAGCAGCCTGCGTAGGTACGGCTGCGCAGCAGCCTGCGTAGGTACAGCTGCGCAGCCGGGTTACACAGCCCTTTAAGGCGCCTTCAAGCGCTGTAGGGGAGAGTGGTCCGCAGGCCCGCCTGACGGCCCGTCCGCTCACATGTGCGGGCGCGTCCAGCAGGCGGACGCCTGCTACGGAGCCACCCCCTCACGCCGGTAGGGTGGCCGGGATCCAGCCGGACAGCGTGGTCCGGTTACCCGGCCCACGTCTAGAAGGTAATCGGGCTATGCGCATTGGTGTCCTCACGTCCGGCGGCGACTGCCCCGGCCTGAACGCCGTCATCCGGTCCGTCGTGCACCGTGCCGTCGTCGACCACGGCGACGAGGTCATCGGGTTCCTGGACGGCTGGAAGGGCCTCCTGGAGTGCGACTACCTCAAGCTCGACCTCGACGCCGTGAGCGGAATCCTGGCGCGTGGCGGCACCATCCTCGGCTCCTCCCGGGTCCGCCCGGAGCATCTGCGGGACGGTGTGGCGCGGGCCAAGGGGCACGTCGAGGAGCTCGGCCTGGACGCGATCATCCCGATCGGCGGTGAGGGCACGCTGAAGGCGGCCCGCCTGTTGTCGGACAACGGCCTGCCCATCGTCGGCGTGCCGAAGACCATCGACAACGACATCGCGGTCACGGACGTCACCTTCGGCTTCGACACGGCCGTCGGCGTCGCCACCGAGGCCCTGGACCGGCTGAAGACCACCGCCGAGTCGCACCAGCGCGTGCTGATCGTGGAGGTCATGGGCCGCCACACGGGCTGGATCGCGCTGCATTCCGGCATGGCGGCCGGTGCGCACGCCATCGTGGTGCCGGAGCGCCCCTTCGACATCGAGGAGCTGACCCGGAAGGTCGGCGAGCGGTTCGAGGCGGGCAAGCGGTTCGCGATCGTGGTGGCGGCCGAGGGTGCCAAGCCGAAGGCCGGCTCCATGGAGTTCGACGAGGGCGGCAAGGACATCTACGGCCACGAGCGTTTCGCCGGGATCGCCCGGCAGCTCTCCATCGAGCTGGAGGAGCGGCTGGGCAAGGAGGCCCGTCCGGTCATCCTCGGACATGTGCAGCGCGGTGGCACGCCCACCGCGTACGACCGCGTCCTGGCCACGCGCTTCGGCTGGCACGCGGTGGAGGCGGTGCACCGCGGGGAGTTCGGCAGGATGACGGCGTTGCGCGGTACGGACATCGTGATGGTGCCGCTGGCGGAGGCCGTGGAGACACTGAAGACAGTGCCCTCGGAGCGGTACGACGAGGCGGAGTGCGTCCTGTGAGGTCCTGGTCTGCGTAGGTCCCTGCCCCCGGTCGCAGCCGTGACCGGGGGCGGTTCTACTCTTGGGGGCGGACAGACGCGTAAAACCCCCACGAATCAGGAGCCGGCGATGGATCACAGCGGGCACGGCATGATCATGGATTTGCCGCCGTTCACGCTGGGACGGGGTCTTCAGTGGTCGGCGGACCCGTTCTTCCTCGTCGCCTGCCTGGTGGGGCTCGGGCTGTACGGCTGGGGGGTCGTGCGGCTGCGGCGGCGCGGTGACGCCTGGCCGGCCGGCCGGACGGTGTCGTACGTGGCGGGTGTGCTGACCATCGGGTTGATGATGTGCACCCGGCTGAACGACTACGGCATGGTCATGTTCAGCGTGCACATGGTGCAGCACATGGTCATCAGCATGCTGTCGCCGATCCTGGTGCTGCTGGGTGCGCCGGTGACGCTGGCGCTGCGCGCGCTGCCGACCGCGGGCAGGGGCCGCACGGGCCCGCGCGAGCTGCTGCTGGCTCTGCTGCACAGCCGGTACATGCAAGTGATCACCCACCCGGTGTTCACGATCCCGCTGTTCATCGCGAGCCTGTACGGGCTGTACTTCACGCCGCTCTTCGACTTCCTCATGGGGTCGAAGACCGGACACGTCGCGATGATGGTGCACTTCCTGGCGGTGGGCGTGGTGTTCTTCTGGCCGATCATCGGCGTGGACCCGGGGCCGCACCGGCCCGGCTACCTGCTGCGGATGCTGGAGCTGTTCGCGGGCATGCCGTTCCACGCGTTCTTCGGGATCGCGTTGATGATGGCCTCGACACCGATGGTGGAGACGTTCCGGAACCCGCCCGCCTCGCTGGGCATCGACGCGCTCTCCGACCAGAACGCGGCCGGCGGCATCGCCTGGGCGTTCAGTGAGATCCCGTCCGTGCTGGTGCTGATAGCGCTGCTGTTCCAGTGGTACGGCTCGGAGCAGCGGCAGGCCAAGCGCAAGGACCGGGCCGCCGACCGCGACGGGGACCAGGAGCTGGAGGCGTACAACGCCTACTTGGCCTCGCTGAACTCGCGCGAGGGCTGAGAAAGCCGGGCTTCCGGGGCACCATGGGGGGACGGACCCTACAGGAGGCTGGTGCGATGCCCGGTTCCACGAACGGTTCCACGAAGGCCATGGGCGTGCTCACCGTCGGGGGGCTGGTGGTGGTGACGGCCTACACGGTGGCGCTGGGGAGCAACGGCTGGCTGTGGTTCGGCTGGGTCGTGCTGGGACTGCTCACGCTCGCCATGATCATGACGCAGAGCAGCTGACCACTGCAGGTCAACGCCCCTCGTCGGCCGTGAGCCGTCCCGCGGAGTGCACGCCCGGCTGGTACTTGGGCAGCCGGGCGGTGATCTTCATGCCCGCCCCGGCCGCGGTCTCGATGACGAGGCCGCGGTCGTCGCCGTAGACCTGGCGGAGCCGGTCGTCGACGTTGGACAGGCCGATGCCGCCGGACGGGCCGACCTCGCCGGCGAGGATCCGGCGCAGCAGCGCGGGGTCCATGCCGACGCCGTCGTCCTCGATGACGACCAGGGCCTCGGCGCCCGCGTCCTGCGCGGTGATCTGAATGTGGCAGGCGTCGGCCTTGCCCTCCAGACCGTGCTTGACGGCGTTCTCCACGAGGGGCTGCAGGCACAGGAAGGGCAGGGTCACCGGCAGCACCTCGGGGGCGATCTGCAGGGTGACGGAGAGGCGGTCGCCGAAGCGTGCCCGCACCAGTGCCAGGTAGTGGTCGATGGCGTGCAGTTCGTCGGCCAGGGTGGTGAAGTCGCCGTGCCTGCGGAACGAGTAGCGGGTGAAGTCGGCGAACTCCAGGAGCAGCTCCCGGGCGCGTTCGGGGTCGGTCCGCACGAACGAGGCGATCACCGCGAGCGAGTTGAAGATGAAGTGCGGGGAGATCTGGGCGCGCAGGGCCTTGATCTCGGCCTCGATGAGCCGCGTCCTGGACCGGTCGAGGTCCGCGAGTTCCAGCTGGACGCTCACCCAGCGGGCCACCTCACCGGCCGCGCGGACCAGGACCGCGGACTCGCGCGGGGCACAGGCGACGAGCGCGCCGTGGACCCGGTCGTCGACGGTGAGGGGCGCGACCACGGCCCAGCGGACCGGGCAGTCGGGGGTCTCGCAGCTCAGCCGGAACGCCTCACCGCGGCCGGTCTCCAGCGGCCCCGCCAGCCGCTCCATGACCTCGGCGCGATGGTGGCCGCCCGCTCCGTCCCAGACCAGCACCTCCTCCAGGTCGGTCAGGCACAGCGCGTCCGTGCCGAGCAGGGTGCGCAGGCCGCGGGCCGACTTCCGGGCGGTCTCCCCGGTCAGCCCGGCCCGCAGCGGGGGCGCGGCGAGGGAGGCGGTGTGCAGGGTCTGGAAGGTGGCGTGTTCGACCGGCGTACCGAGGTCGCCCGGGCTCCCGGGGCGGGCGGTGCGCCGCCCGAGCCAGAATCCGGCCGCCAGCAGCGGCAGGGCGGCGACGCAGAGCCCCGCGAGGAAGCCGCTCATGCCGCCGCCCCGGCACAGCCCCGGGCGGCAGGGCGTACAGCGTTCCTGCGGGTGCCTGCCGACGTCTCGGGTCGCGCGGCGAGCCCTGCCGGTGGTGGGCCGGGCGGCAGCGCCACGCGGAGTCCCGCGGGGGGACCGGTCACGCGGCCACCTCCGCCCGCAGTTCCTCGGGCAGGTGGAAGCGGGCCAGGATCGCCGCCGTGCCGGGTGGCACCCGGGCCGGGGTGGCCAGGGACACCAGCACCATGGTGAGGAAGCCCAGCGGCACCGACCAGAGGGCGGGCCAGGCGAGCAGGGCGTGCAGCGGGCCGGTGCCGGGGAAGTCGGCCATGGTCGCGGCGACGGCGAGGAACGCCGCGCCGCCGCCCGCCAGCATGCCCGCGGCCGCGCCGGGAGGAGTGAGCCGCCGCCACCAGATGCCGAGGACGAGCAGCGGGCAGAAGGACGACGCCGAGACGGCGAAGGCCAGCCCTACCGCGTCCGCCACCGGCAGTCCGCCCACCAGCATGCTCGCCGCGAGCGGCACGGCCATGGCGAGCACCGTACCCAGCCGGAAGTGCCGTACCCCGCGCGTGGGCAGCACGTCCTGGGTGAGTACTCCGGCGACCGCCATGGTCAGCCCCGACGCCGTGGACAGGAACGCGGCGAAGGCGCCGCCCGCCACCAGTGCGCCCAGCAGGTCGCCGCCGACCCCGCCGATCATCCGGCCGGGCAGCAGCAGGACGGCGGCGTCCGCGTCACCGCTGAGGGTGAGCTCGGGGGCGTACAGGCGGCCGAGGGCGCCGTAGAGGGGCGGCAGCAGGTAGAAGCCGCCGATCAGGGCGAGGACGGCGACCGTGGTGCGGCGGGCGGCGACGCCGTGCGGGCTGGTGTAGAAGCGGACGACGACGTGCGGCAGGCCCATGGTGCCGAGGAACGTGGCCAGGATCAGCCCGTACGTGGCGTACAGCGGGCGTTCCTCGCGGCTCGCCGCGAGGGCGGTGGACATGCCGCCGTTGCTGCCCCGGTCGGCGGCGGGGACGGGGGTGCCCCGGGGGAAGGTCAGCCGGGTGCCGCCCTCGATGCGGTGGGTGCCCGCGGGCAGGCGGAGCCGGGTGCCGTCGTGGGCGCGGCCGTCGACCTCGCCGCTCACGGTGACGGTGAGCGGCTTGCCGAGCCGGAGGTCGACGGTGTCGTCGACGAGGACGGTGCGCTGCTCGCGGAAGGCGGCCGGTTCCGCGAAGGCGGGTCTCGGGCCGCCGTCGGCCTGCCAGGCCAGGGCGAGGAAGAGGGCCGGGACGAGGAGCGCGGTGAGTTTGAGCCAGTACTGGAAGGCCTGCACGAAGGTGATGCTGCGCATGCCTCCCGCGGCGACGGTCGCCACCACGACCACGGCCACGATGATCCCGCCGAGCGGGTCGGGGGCGCCGGTGAGCACCGCCAAGGTCAGCCCGGCACCCTGTAGTTGGGGCAGCAGGTACAGCCAGCCGACGCCGACCACGAAGGCCCCGGCCAGCCGTCGCACGCCCTGGGAGGCGAGCCGGGCCTCGGCGAAGTCCGGCAGGGTGTAGGCGCCGGAGCGGCGCAGCGGGGCGGCGACGAAGAGGAGCAGGACGAGGTAGCCGGCCGTGTACCCGACCGGGTACCAGAGCATGTCGGGGCCCTGCACCAGGACCAGCCCCGCGATGCCGAGGAAGGAGGCGGCGGACAGGTACTCGCCGCTGATGGCGGCCGCGTTGAGGCGGGGGCCGACGGTGCGGGAGGCGACGTAGAAGTCGGAGGTGGTACGGGAGACACGCAGGCCGAAGGCGCCGACGAGGACGGTGGCCACGACGACGAGGGCGACGGCGGGCACCGCGTAACCGGAGTTCACCGGTCTTCCACCAGGCGTACGAAGTCGCGCTCGTTGCGTTCGGCGCGGCGCACGTACCAGCGGGCGACCAGGATCAGCGGTGCGTACAGGCCGAAGCCGAGCACCGCCCAGGCCAGGCGGCGGGCGTCCGGTGCGGCCGCGAAGACCAGCGGGAGCGGGCCGACGAGCAGGACGAGGACCGCGAAGCCGGTGAGCGCGGCGCGCAGTTGCGTGCGCATCAGGGAGCGGAGGTAGGTGTGGCCGAGCGTGGTGAGCTCGTCGATCTCGGTGCGCGGCCGGTAGTAGCCGGACGCCCTGCCGCGGTCGCGGCGGGGCGGTCCCGTGACGGTGACTCGGCGTTCGGTGGGCTCCACTGCGGTATCCCTACCCCGCGGTCCGGCGCATCAGCAGGTCCCGGAGCTCGCGGGCGTGCCGTCGGCTGACCTGGAGCTCCTCGTCGCCGACCAGGACGCTCACGGTGCCCGCGTCCAGGCGGAGTTCACCGATGTGGCGCAGGGCGACGAGGTGGCGGCGGTGGATGCGGACGAAGCCGCGGGCCCGCCAGCGTTCCTCCAGGGCGGACAGCGGGATGCGGACGAGGTGGCTGCCGTTTCCGGTGTGCAGGCGGGCGTAGTCGCCGTGCGCCTCCGCGTGGGTGATGTCGTCGACGGCGAGGAAGCGGGTCACCCCGCCGCGTTCGACGGGTATCTGGTCGGGGTCGGGTTCGTGCACGGGTATCGGCGGTGCGGTGCCGCGCAGTTCGGCGGCCCGGCGGACGGCCTCGGCCAGGCGTTCCCTGCGGACGGGCTTGAGCACGTAGTCGACCGCCTCGAGGTCGAACGCCCGCACGGCGAAGTCCTCGTGGGCGGTGACGAAGACGACCAGCGGCGGCCGGGCGAACCCGGTCAGCAACCGGGCCATCTCCAGACCGTCGAGGCCGGGCATCTGGATGTCCAGGAAGACGACGTCGATGGCGTCGGGCCCGGCCGGCCCGGACTCCAGGGCGCGGGTGATCCGGCGCAGCGCCCCGGTGGCGTCCCCGGCGCCCTCGGCGGCGGCGATGCGCGGGTCGGCGTTGAGCAGGTAGAGGAGTTCCTCGAGCGAGGGGCGTTCGTCGTCGACGGCGAGGGCGCGCAGCATGAACGTGGAGTGTAGGAGGAATCCGCATGCCTGGACATGTGCCGGGCGTGGACGTCCGTGCTGGATACAGTGCCGACATGAACAGCAGGACCGCCCCGTTCGACGAGCTCGACCGCAAGATCATCACGGCGTTGATGGCGAACGCCAGGACCAGCTTCGCCGAGATCGGTTCGGCCGTCGGGCTGTCGGCCACCGCGGTGAAGCGGCGTGTGGACCGGCTGCGGGAGACAGGTGTGATCACGGGGTTCACGGCCACCGTGCAGCCGTCGGCGCTGGGCTGGCGCACGGAGGCGTACGTGGAGGTGTACTGCGAGGGGGCGGCGCCGCCCAGGCGGCTGGCCGAGGTGGTCCGCAACCATCCGGAGATCACGGCGGCCATGACCGTGACGGGCGGCGCGGACGCGCTGCTGCATGTGCGGGCCCGGGACGTGGAGCACTTCGAGGAGGTGCTGGAGCGGATCCGCACCGAGCCGTTCATCAGGAAGACGATCAGCGTCATGGTGCTGTCCCACCTCCTCCCGGAAAGTCCGGAGGCGGGCGCCACCCAGGCGGCGCCGGACGGGACCGGGCGGCACGCAGCAGACGTGCGCTGATCCGGCGCACAACGCAGCGATCCTGCGCAAAGACGCAGGTGTCGTTCCTTGTCGGGCGTCCGGGTCCGTTCTTACCTTGGAGTCAACCCTCGTTCGGCACCGCAGGAAGCGGAGGAACACCTCTGTGCCCGACAGCCGTGTACCGCGCCTCAGGCGCTTTCTGGTCTGCGAACCCAGACACTTCGCCGTGCAGTACGCGATCAATCCCTGGATGCATCCCGACACCCGCGTCGACGTGGACCTGGCCCGGGAGCAGTGGCAGGCACTGATGAGCGCCTACCGGGCCCACGGCCACACCGTCGACACCGTGGACCCGGCCCCCGGCCTGCCGGACATGGTCTTCGCCGCGAACTCGGCCGTGGTCGTCGACGGCCGGGTCTTCGGCTCCCTCTTCCACGCGCCCGAGCGGCGCCCCGAGTCGGCTCTCTACGACACCTGGTTCAGGTCGGCCGGGTTCGACGTGCACCGTCCCGAGTCCGTCTGCGAGGGCGAGGGCGACCTGGTGTGGACGGGCCGGTACCTGCTGGCCGGGACCGGGTTCCGCACGACCCGCGAGGCGCACCGGGAGGTGCAGGAGTACTTCGGTCACCCGGTGATCAGCCTGACGCTGGTGGACCCGTACTTCTACCACCTGGACACCGCGCTGTTCGTCCTCGACGACGACAACATCGCCTACTACCCCGAGGCCTTCTCGGCCGGCAGCCGGGAGGTGCTCGCGCGCCTGTACCCGGACGCGGTGCTCGCCACCCGTGACGACGCGATGGTGTTCGGCCTCAACTCGGTGTCCGACGGCCGGCACGTCTTCATCGCGCCGCGGGCCGAGGCACTCGCCGGCCGCCTCGCCGAGCACGGCTACGTCCCCGTCCCCGTCGACCTGTCGGAGTTCCACAAGGCCGGCGGCGGCATCAAGTGCTGCACCCAGGAGATCCGCTCATGAGCGCACCCGCACGCACCCGTACGTCCGCCGACCTGATCCGCGCGGAGGAGCCGGTCCTCGCGCACAACTACCACCCGCTGCCGGTGGTGGTCGCCCGGGCCGAGGGCGCCTGGGTGGAGGACGTCGAGGGCCGCCGCTACCTGGACATGCTGGCCGGCTACTCGGCCCTCAACTTCGGCCACCGCCACCCCGCGCTGATCGAGGCCGCCCACCGCCAGCTCGACCTGCTGACGCTCACCTCGCGCGCCTTCCACAACGACCGGCTCGCCGGGTTCGCCGAGCGGCTCGCCGCGCTGACCGGGCAGGACATGGTGCTGCCGATGAACACCGGCGCCGAGGCGGTGGAGAGCGGTATCAAGGTGGCCCGGAAATGGGCGTACGAGGTGAAGGGTGTGCCCGCCGACCGGGCGACGATCGTGGTGGCGGCGGAGAACTTCCACGGCCGTACGACGACGATCGTCGGCTTCTCCACCGACGAGACGGCCCGCGCGGGCTTCGGCCCCTTCGCGCCGGGTTTCCGGATCGTCCCGTACGACGACCTGGCCGCGCTGGAGGAGGCCGTCGACGAGACGACGGCGGCCGTGCTGATCGAACCGGTCCAGGGCGAGGCGGGCGTGATCGTCCCGGCCGACGGCTATCTGCGCGGTGTCCGTGAGCTGACCCGGCGCGCGGGCTGTCTGTTCGTCGCGGACGAGATCCAGTCGGGGCTGGGCCGCACCGGCCGTACGCTCGCCGTCGAGCACGAGGACGTCGTCCCGGACCTGGTGCTGCTCGGCAAGGCGCTGGGCGGCGGAATCGTGCCGGTGTCGGCCGTGGTGGGCCGCCGAGAGGTCCTCGGTGTGCTGCGGCCGGGCGAGCACGGCTCCACGTTCGGCGGCAACCCGCTCGCGGCGGCGGTCGGCACGGCGGTGGTCGAGCTGCTCGAGACCGGTGAGTTCCAGCGCCGGGCGGCCGAGCTGGGCGCCGTGCTGCGCGAGGGGCTGGCGGGGCTGACCGGCCGGGGCGTGGTCGGCTTCCGCTCGCGCGGGCTGTGGGCGGGCGTCGACGTCGACCCCGCCCTCGGCACCGGACGCGAGGTCAGTGAACGTCTCATGCGGGAGGGGATCCTGGTCAAGGACACCCACAGCTCGACGATCCGGCTGGCCCCGCCGCTGACCATCACGGCGGAGGAACTCCGTTCGGCGTTGGGCGCGTTGGAGCGGGTGCTCGTCCGGGGAAGCTGAGGTTCGCGGTTCCGGGTTCCCGGCGGGCGCAATCCGCCGAGAGCTGTTCTCCGTATCCCTCACAGGAGCGGAACACCTGGAGCCACGATGAATCCCACCCATGCCGTCGAAGCCGGCCTCACGGTACTGGGGGTGTGCTGCGCCGTGGCCAATACGGCGCTGCACACGCTCCTCGTCCCCGACCACCTGGAGGAGATGTTCTACATCGGCGTCCTCTTCGCGGTGGGGAGCGCCGTCATGCTGGCGGTGGCGGTGGCGCTGGTCGCCATGAGGCGCTCGCTGGCCGCTTGGCTGACCGGGACCCTGGTCAGCCTCGGGATGATCGCCGGTTTTCTGCTCTCGCGCACCGTCGGCCTGCCCGCCGGTTATTACGAACCCGGCTGGGAGACGCCGTACGGCCCCCTGTCCCTGCTCGTCGAGGGGCTTTTCGTTCTTGCTTTCCTTGCCTGGCTGGGCGGCCGGGTGGCCCGTGGCGCCTCGCCGGGTGCGCCGTACGGGCCGGCCCGTGAACCGGTCTCCGTCAGGCCCGGCGTCCCAGGACGCTGACACAGCGAGGAGGACCGGCCATGGCTGGAACACTCAGCCGGAGCGGAGCGGTGGTGGGGGCGGGCGTGATGACGCTGGCCGCCGTGCTCACGGCGTGCGGGAACTCGGGGTATGGCAGCGCGGGAACCGGGGCCACGTCGTCCGCGTCGCCCTCCCCGTCGTCTTCCCCGTCGGCGAGTGGCAAGCCGGCGGGCACGACGGTGACCGTGCAGATGACCGAGTACAAGCTGACCCTGTCGTCGAAGTCGTTCAAGTCCGGTGACTACACCTTCGTCGCCGAGAACAAGGGGCACATCGCGCACTCCCTGGAGGTCGAGGGGCCCGGCGGCGACGCACGGCTGCCCCACGATGTCGGTCCGGGCCAGTCGGCGCAGCTCAGGGTCACGCTGAAGAACGGGGCCTACGAGCTGTACTGCCCGGTGGACGGGCACAAGGACCTCGGCATGAAGACGGACATCACCGTCGGCGGCGCCACCGGTGGCTCGTGAGCGGCGGCGCGGGCCGGCCCGTACTCGGTGGGCCGGCCGGTGCTCAGTGGTGGGCGTGCACGACCGCGTGCCCCTTGCCGCGGCCGATCATCCACCGGTTCACGGGGGTGGTCAGCACGAACGCCAGTGCCAGGGACAGCACGAGTGAGGCCCAGAACAGCCACTCGGAGAGGCCCGCGTTCATGGCGCCGGGCACGCCGACCATGACCGTGTTGTCGATCAGTTCCATCACCGCGATGGACACGGTGTCGGCGGCCAGCGCGACCTTGACCGCCTGCCCCAGGGGGACACCTGCGCGCAGGACGCCGCGCATGGTCAGCGCGTAACCGAAGACGAACGCCAGGGCGATGGAGATGATCACCGTGGCCGCGTTGTGCAGGCCGGCCGCGGTGCCGATGACCAGGCCGAGAACCTCACCGATGGCGCAGCCGGTGAGGCAGTGGAGCGTGGCCCGGGCGGCCATGCTCCAGGACGCCCCGGTCGCGTGATGGTGCTCGTGGTGTCCCTGGTGCTGGTGGCTCTCGTGGTCGTGCGTCGCGTGGTCCATCGGCGGTCTTCCTTTCGCGATCAGCTCCCGACCCGGTCAACCATATACCCCCCTAGGGTATTCCGACACCCTGGTGATCCGTACGGAAGGCCGGTATCGGGTCATCATCGACACGGCCTGAACCGGTTCCACCGGACCAGGGCTGCACATACACTGACACCCCATTTGACCTGCCGGTTGACCTGTGAGAACTCTGCGGTTGAGCCGATCCGCCAGAGTGAGGAGCGACCCCTTGTTCTACTACCTGCTCAAGTACGTGCTGTTGGGGCCGCTGCTGAGGCTGGTCTTCCGTCCCCGCATCGAAGGCCTCGACCACGTGCCGTCCGACGGAGCGGCCATCGTCGCCGGCAACCACCTGTCCTTCGCGGACCACTTCCTGATGCCGGCCATCCTCAAACGGCGTATCACCTTCCTGGCCAAGGCCGAGTACTTCACCGGACCGGGTGTGAAGGGCCGTCTGACCGCGTTCTTCTTCCGCAGCGCGGGCCAGATCCCGGTCGACCGCTCCGGCAAGGAGGCGGGCCAGGCCGCGATCCGCGAAGGGCTCGGTGTACTCCGCAAGGGTGAACTGCTCGGCATCTATCCCGAGGGCACCCGCTCGCACGACGGCCGTCTGTACAAGGGCAAGGTGGGCGTCGCGGTGATGGCGCTGCAGGCGGGAGTACCGGTCGTCCCCTGCGCGATGATCGGTACCTTCGAGGCGCAGCCGCCGGGGCGCGTCATCCCGCGCCTCCACCCCATCGCCATCCGCTTCGGCAAGCCGCTGGACTTCTCCCGCTACGCGGGCATGGAGAACGAGAAGGCCGTCCTGCGGGCCATCACCGACGAGATCATGTACGCCATCCTGTCGCTGTCCGAGCAGGAGTACGTCGACGAGTACGCGGCGGTCGTCAAGGCGGAGCAGGCCGCGGCGGGGGCCGAGAAGGAGCGCCGCTTCCCACGGCTGCCGCTGAGCTGACCGGCATGAGGGAGGGGCGACCGGGATCCCGGTCGCCCCTCGGTCACCGTGCTGCGGCTACGGCTTGGGCGTGGCGTGCGGAGCGCAGGTGACGTCCGCGGTGTCCAGCTTGCCGGTGAGCAGGTAGGCGTCCACCCGGTCGTTGATGCACGGGTTGACCAGGCCGGTCACACCGTGGGAGCCCGCGCCCTTCTCCGTGATCAGGCGGGAGCCCTTGAAACGCTTGTGCAGTTCGACGGCGCCCTCGTACGGGGTGGCGGCGTCACGCGTGGACTGCACGATGAGGACGTGCGGCAGACCCTTGTGGGTCCTGACGTCGACCGGCGTCCGCTGCTTGACGGGCCAGGTCGCGCACGGCAGGTTCATCCAGGCGTTGGCCCACGTCATGAACGGATAGTCCTTGTTGAGCCGCGTGTTGTCGCGGTCCCACTTGCGCCAGCTGGTGGGCCACTTGGCGTCGGTGCACTCGACCGCCGTGTAGACCGCGTTGCTGTTCTCCGAGGCGATGTTGCCCGCGGTGTCGGACATGTTCGGAGCGGCGGCGTCGACCAGTGCCTGGGTGTCACCGGCGAAGTACTTGCTGAACACCGTGGCCACCGGTACCCACGAGGAGTCGTAGTACGGGGCGCTCTGGAAGAAGGAGATCAGCTCGGCCGGGCCGACGACCCCGCCGACGGGGTGCTTCTTGGCGGTGGCGCGCAACTGGAGCCACTTGGCCTGGACGGCGGCGCGGGTGGTGCCGAGGTGGAAGGCGGCGTCGTTGGCGGCGACCCAGTCCTCCCAGTCCTTCCAACGGCCTTCGAACGCGATGTCCTGGTTCAGGTTGGCCTGGTACCAGATGTTCTCGCGGGCCGGGTTGACCACGCTGTCCACGATCATCCTGCGGACGTGGCCCGGGAAGAGGTCGCCGTAGACCGCACCGAGGTAGGTGCCGTAGGACACGCCGAGGTAGTTGAGCTTCTTCTCACCGAGCGCGGCACGGATGACGTCCAGGTCGCGGGCGGTGTTCGGTGTGGTCATGGACGGCAGCATCCCGCCGCTGCGCTTGTAGCAGCCGTCCGCGTACTCGCGAGCCAGCTTGCGCTGGGCGGTCTTGTCCGCCTCGGTGTCCGGCACCGGGTCGGCCTTGGGCGCCTTGACGAACTTCTGCGGGTCGATGCAGGAGATGGGCGCGGAGTGACCGACACCGCGCGGGTCGAAACCCACGAAGTCGTACGCCTTGGCGGTGTTGACCCACAGGGGGTTCTTGGTGGTGACCCGGCGCGGGAAGCGCATGCCGGAGCCGCCGGGGCCGCCGGGGTTGTAGACCAGCGCGCCCTGACGCTCCCGCTTGGTCCCGGTGTTGCCGATACGGTCGACGGCGAGCTTGATCTGCTTGCCGTACGGCTTGGCGTAGTCGACCGGTACGGAGACCCACCCGCACTGGATGGGCTTCTCCAGCCCCCAGTCGGCCGGGCAGTCGTGCCAGTCGATTCCGGTCCTGGCGGCCCGGGCGGCGGCGATCGCGGCGCCGCGCGCCTCCCGGTCCTGGCCGTGCCGCTCGGCCGCGCCGGCCGTGGGCGCCGTGACGGCACCGGCCAGCAGGGTGGCCGTGACGAGTGCTCCGGCCGAACCGAGCGCCAGCACGCGGTTCTTCGGTCTCGTGTCCCTCAAGTGGGGCCCCTCCCCGTACATCGCAGCGAATGGTCAGGGAGGATCCTCCCGGCTGTGAACCATCTGGGAACAGGGGCCGTTGACCTTCTTTGCCAATCCGATAACCGGACGTCGACGTCCCGCTCAGCGGGTCAGGCCAACTGCGTCAGCGCCTCGTCCAGTACCCGCCGCAGTCGCAGCGCGTCGGCCGCGACGGCGGTGACCAGTGCCGCGGGACCGGCGAGCGGCGTGATGGCAGCCCCCTCCCCCAGCATCCGTGCCGCCACCGGTTGTTGGCCGAACTCGGCCCGAGCCACGACCAGTTGCCCCACGGCCCGGTGTCCCGCGAGCACGGCGGGCCCGTCCCAGCCGCCCGGTGCTCCGGGTCCGCAGGCCAGCTCCTGGTCGAGTACGGGCCGCCCGGCGATCCGCACGGTGAGACGGCTGGTCAGCCGACCGGGCTCCTCCCCGGTCCGGCCCAGCACCTGCTCCTCGCGCAGCACGAGCCGGGCCCCGGCCGCGAGATCGACCCTCGTGGACACGTGCAGTTCGCTACCGCGGGCAGAGATCAACTGCTCGGGCAGCCAGTGCAGTTCGCCACCGTCGGCCACGACGAGCCGTACGTCGTAGTGGGCTTCTGCCTTCAGCTGCCCCGGCAACGCGATGGTCGCGGCGGCGGAGCCCACGTGCAGCCGGGCGCCCTGCCCGACCTCCGCCGTCACGGCGAACCGGTCGCCGCCGAGGGGCCCGCTCATCGCCCCGACGAGCACGACCCGCGCCTCGGTCCCGCTCGCCCGGGTCCGGCGCGGCGCCAGCGGTCCCTCGCCGTCCAGCACGGGCAGTGCGGTTCCGCCCCGCCCGTCGTCCCGGGCGACGATCCGGGCGGTGGCCCGCACCCCGGTCACGGTCATGCCGCCCACGCCGCGAGCCGGGCGCGCACCCAGTCGGCCACGTCCACCACACCCGACTCGCCCCGGAGCGACTGGAAGACGACCGGAAGTCCGCCGCGCTGCACCTTCGCGTCGGCGGCCATCCGCGCGAGGTCGGAGCCGACGTACGGTGCGAGGTCGGTCTTGTTGACCACGAGCAGGTCGGCGGTGGTCACGCCGGGCCCGCCCTTGCGTGGGATGTCATCCCCTCCTGCCACGTCGATGACGAAGATCTGCGCGTCCACCAGCCCCTTGGAGAAGGTCGCGGTCAGGTTGTCCCCGCCGGACTCGACCAGGATCAGGTCGAGGGGCCCGGCTTCGGCCTCCAGGTCCTCGACGGCTTCGAGGTTGGCGGAGATGTCGTCCCGGATCGCGGTGTGCGGACAGGCACCCGTCTCCACGGCCGTGATCCGCTCCGGCGGCAGCACGGCCTCCCTGAGCAGGAACTCGGCGTCCTCCCGGGTGTAGATGTCGTTCGTGACGACCGCGAGCGACAGTTCGTCCCGCAACGCCCGGCAGAGCGCGGCGACGGTGGCGGTCTTACCGGACCCGACGGGCCCACCGAGCCCGATCCGCAGCGCCCGCCGCCCTCCACCGGGCAGGCGGGCGTCGGCGCCGAGGGCGGGGGTGGCGTGGGTGGGGGTGTGGTCGAGGTGCACGATGACGCTCCAATCTTTCGCACCGGTGCGCTTTTCAGCCCGGTCAAGGCACTCCCAGCCCGTCTGGGGGCGCCCCCTCTGGGGGAACTTGAGGACGAGGCCGTTCAGGCCGATGGGGGGTCCAGGGGGGAGGAGCCCTCTGGCGGGGTCGAAGGGGCGGAGCCCCCGGGGACGGGAAGGGCAGGGGCGGCGGGGGCGAGACCCCCTACGAGGCGAACAACCGCACAGCCCACCCCGCATGCCACTCCGCCCCCACCTCCAACAACGGCGCCGACGCCGCGGGCAACGCGTCGGCCCCCTCCCCGACCGCCCGCCGAGCCGCCTCCACCGCCCGGTCCGCGACACGGTCCAGCTCCGGCGCCAGCCGGGCCAGGACCGCCGTCGCGTCGAACGGGTCCAGGCTCAGCAACCGCACGGTCGCGACAGCGGGCCCGCTCACGCTCTCGTACGCCGCACAGTACGCCGCGTCCGACGCCCCCAGCCCGGCCGCCCGCGCCACGAGTCCCAGCACCACCGGTTGATGCGCCCCCTTGGGGAACTCCCCTGCCAGCGCGTCCAGTTCACCACAGGGCCAGGTAGCCCGAGCGGCCCGCAGCAGCTGCCGTCCCAGCCGCCGCGCGGCCCCCCGCAACGCGGGCGACGGCGTCCGCGCGTCCGCCGCCGCGTCCAGCGCGGCCGGGTCCACACCGAGCGCCCCGGCCGCGGCGAGCGCGCCCGCGACGAGCCCGGCGGTGTGCAACCGCCCCCGGCAGAAGTCCTCCAGGCTCGCCGCCCCGCTGATCCGCCCGGCCTTGACGGCCGCCTCGGCCCCGCCGGAGTGGGCGTGCCCGCCGGCGGGAAACCGGCCGTCGGCCAGGACGAGAAGTGCCGCCCTGGACATCAGAAGAGGAAGTAACGCTGGGCCATGGGCAGTTCGGCCGCGGGCACCGCCTCGACCAGCTCCCCGTCGATGTGCACGGCGAAGCTGTCGGGATCCACCCGGACGCTCGGCCGGGCGTCGTTCTCCCGCATGTCCGCCTTCGTCACGTGCCGCGTCGACTCGATGGCGACGAAGCGCTTGCCCAACTGCAGGCGTTCCGGCAGCCCGTCCTCGATGGCGAGCGGCGCCACGAAGTTGAACGAGTTCGCGGCGGGCGCCCGGCCGATCGCCCCGTACATCGGCCGCGGCAGCACCGGCTGCGGCGTGGGAATGGACGCGTTCGCGTCGCCCATCTGCGCGTACGCGATCTGGCCGCCCTTGAGGACCAGGTGCGGTCTGACGCCGAAGAACGCGGGCTCCCACAGCACCAGGTCGGCGAGCTTGCCCGTCTCCACGGAACCGATCTCACGGGCGAGGCCCTGGGCGAGCGCGGGGTTGATCGTGTACTTGGCGACGTACCGGCGCACCCGCCGGTTGTCCGCCCGCCCGTCACCGGGCAGCGCCCCGCGCCGCCGCTTCATCACGTGCGCTGTCTGCCAGGTGCGCAGCACGACCTCGCCCACCCGCCCCATGGCCTGGGAGTCCGACGAGATGATCGAGATCGCGCCCAGGTCGTGCAGGACGTCCTCGGCACCGATCGTCGACGGCCGGATCCGGGACTCGGCGAAGGCCAGGTCCTCGGGAACGGCGGGGTTGAGGTGGTGACACACCATCAGCATGTCGAGGTGTTCCTCGGCGGTGTTGACGGTGAACGGCCGCGTCGGATTGGTGGAGCTCGGCAGCACGTGCGGCTCGGACACCACGGTCATGATGTCCGGCGCGTGTCCGCCACCCGCCCCCTCCGTGTGGTACGCGTGGATGCCGCGTCCGGCGATCGCGGCGAGCGTGTCGCCCACGAAACCGGCCTCGTTGAGGGTGTCGGTGTGGATGGCGACCTGGATGCCGGTGCGGTCGGCGACGGTCAGCGAGGCGTCGATGACGGCCGGGGTGGAGCCCCAGTCCTCGTGCAGTTTCAGGCCCAGCGCGCCGCCGCGGACCTGGGACAGCATCGCCTCGTGCGAGACGGTGTTGCCCTTGCCGAGGAAGCCGATGTTGAGCGGGTACTGCTCCATCGCCCCCAGCATCCGGGCCAGGTGCCAGGGGCCCGGGGTGACGGTGGTGGCCTTGGAGCCCTCGGCCGGTCCGGTGCCGCCACCGACCAGCGTGGTGATTCCGGCCGCGAGTGCCTCGTCGGCGATCTGTGGGCAGATGAAGTGGACGTGCGCGTCGATGGCGCCCGCGGTGAGGATCCGCCCGTTGCCCGCGATCACCTCGGTCTCCGGGCCGATGACCAGGTCCGGGTGGACGCCGTCCATGGTGTCGGGGTTGCCGGCCTTGCCGATTCCGGTGATCCGGCCGTCCCGGATGCCGACGTCGGCCTTGACGACGCCCCAGTGGTCGACGATGACGGCGCCGGTGACGACGGTGTCGGGGGTGCCTTCCGCCCGGGTGGCGCGGGACTGGCCCATGGACTCGCGGATGACCTTGCCGCCGCCGAAGACCGCCTCGTCACCGGCGCGTCCGGGGCCGCCGCAGCGATCCTCCTCGATCTCGATCAGCAGGTCGGTGTCGGCGAGCCGGATCCGGTCACCGGTGGTCGGGCCGAACAGGTCCGCGTAGGCGGCGCGGGAGATCTCAGGCATCGAGGGCACCTCCGGTCTCCCCGCGCAGACCGGGCACGACCCGGGCGCCGGCCAGCGGGACGAGTTCGACGTCGACGGGGATACCGGGCTCGAAGCGCACGGCGGTGCCGGCGGCCACGTTGAGGCGCTTGCCCCGCGCGGCGGTGCGGTCGAACTCCAGACCGGGGTTGGCCTCGGCGAAGTGGTAGTGGGACCCGACCTGGACGGGCCGGTCGGCGGCGTTGAGAACGGTGATACGGGTGACCTCGCGGCCCTCGTTGAACACCACGGGGCCGTCGGCGAACAGGACCTCTCCGGGAATCATGGACGGCCCCTCAGACGATCGGGTCGTGGACGGTCACGAGCTTGGTGCCGTCCGGGAAGGTGGCCTCGACCTGGACGTCGTGGATCATCTCCGGGACGCCCTCCATGACGTCCTCCCGGGTGAGCAGCTTGCGGCCCGAGGACATGAGTTCGGCGACCGTACGGCCGTCACGCGCGCCTTCGAGGATGTGCGAGGTGATGAGCGCGACCGCCTCGGGGTGGTTGAGCTTCAGCCCACGGGCCCGGCGCTTCTCGGCGACGTCGGCCGCCACGTGGATCAGCAGCCTCTCTTGCTCGTGCGGGGTCAGTTGCAACGTCCCACCTCACAGTCCTCGCTCCGGACCGTGCGGGGCCCGGCTGCCGCGGCCACGGGGCAAAGTCCCTGGTGGCGTGGATCGGCAGGCTAGTGCGAGCGGGTTTCGGGCACGTTAACCGTCCCGCGATCCCCCGTGCGGCCGCGGACGGGCCACCCGGCCGACGGTGGGGCCGGACCCCGCGCGGGCCGTATACGGCGCGGTGGCGAGCGCCCGGACCCTCACACGGTCCGCAGGGCACCCCCTAGGGGATGTTTCGAAAGTCCCGCACAGCACCCACGGCGCCCGGCACGCACTCTCGCCGCACCGGCCGAAAACCCAAGTACGTCCAGTACGAGGGCTTTCGTCCGGCACGCCGAGAGCACGCACCGGACACCGCGGGCACCGCACAGGACTTTCGAAACACCCCCTAGGAGCGATCGGGCCGCCGGTGTTCCGCCGCGATGCCGAAGCGCCGCTGTTCGCGAGGAGCGGACGTGGCGTCGCGGGTCTGCGAGACGGAACTGATCATCCGCTCCTCCTCCGGCTGGTCGAGCGCATCGAGTCGTTCCAGGTCGGCGGCGGAGACGAGGGCGACCAGGGGCTTGCCGTGCCGGGTCACGACGACGCGCTCACCGCCGTACACCACGCGGTTGATCAGGTCGGCGAGTTCAGCCCTGGCTTGCGTCACCGGAATCTCGTAGGCCATACCCCCATCATAACGTCACGTACGTCCTGTACATTTTTTACAGACAGCTCCGCCCGAGGAGGGGAACGCCATGACCCGACCGTCCGCCCGTCACGTCCTGCCCGAGTTCACCGAGCGAATCGCCGGCGGCCACCGCACCGTCGATCCGTACTCCAAGCTGCTGCAGGAGCGGATCGTGCTCCTCGGGACGCCGATCGACGAGGTCTCGGCCAACGACGTCATGGCGCAGTTCATGTATCTGGAGTACGACGCGCCCGACCGGGACATCTCGCTGTACGTCAACTCGCCGGGCGGCTCGTTCAGCGCGATGACGGCGGTCTACGACACCATGCGGTACGTCAGTTGTGACGTGGAGACCATCTGCCTGGGACAGGCCGGCTCGTCCGCCGCGGTGCTGCTCGCCGCCGGCACACCGGGCAAGCGGTTCGCGCTGCCGGGTGCGCGGGTGGTGCTCCAGCAGCCGTCGCTGCCCGAGCCGACGCGGGGTCAGCCGAGCGATCTCGTCATCCAGGCGGAGGAACTGGTCCGGATGCGCGGCCGGCTGGAGGACATGCTCGTTCACCACACGGGCCGCGATCCGGAGCAGGTCAGCGCCGACCTCGAACGCGACCTGGTGCTGGACGCCCGGGCCGCCGTGGGATACGGGCTGGTGGACGGGGTCGTCCCCAGCCGCCGGGCCCCGCGTACCGCCACCCCGGACGCGGGGTGAGCCGCCGATGCTGCCACCGGAACTGCCACCGCTGCCCGCCCTGACCCGGGCCGAGGGCGAGTTGATCGACCGTTACCTGGAGGCGGCCGACCTGCTGGGCCGGGTCAATCCGGCGCGACACGGCCACACCTACAGCGGACTGCGGGCCGCCCAGGCGCTGGTGCGCAAGGCGATGGAACTGCGCGACGCGCTGGCGTTGATGCACAGCCGCGGGGAGACGGAGTTGCACGAGGCCACCCTGGCGCGGGCGCTTCGGGTGCTTGACGGCGAGCGCCGCACCGCGCGCGTCACCGTGCCCCCGGACGGCACCGGTTGAGAGGTTGCGCGTTGGCGGCTGAGTCGAAACGACCCAAAAGACGTACCCACGTTCGGACTAGCGGCGCATCCTTTTCCAGGGCCCTCGAAGTTGCGCGAACCGCCCGGCCGAAGAGCACCGGGAGGAGCTTCGACCCTGGTCGGAGGGTGCGCCGCCGTCCCGGCAGGGACTCGAACACAGACCAGTCCACCCGAACGGCCGAGTGGTGAGTAACACCACAAATACTCGGTTCCGTTGGGATTTTCGGACAGCTGTGGGCGAAGATCCCTGACTGACGACAAGCCCCCGCCAAAGCGGCGGGGCGATCCGGGCGGACGCCGAGTCCTGCCGCCGCCCGGATGACCGGTCGACAGGAGTGGATCGGCAGGAGTGGAGGACCCAGGCAAGACGGGTCGCCGGAGCGGACAGCCGTCCGTCTCCGAGCAGCCCTTGGGGTGAAGCCGCGGCAACGCGGCCGGGCAACTTCGCCAGCCCGAATCCGACAGGTCATCCTTCACAGGCGGCTGACGAAGGGTTGCGCATGACTGCGCTCAATCGTGTCCCGTCGCTCATGGCCCGGGCCGGCACGGCCTCGGCATTCGCCATCGCCGCCGTCGGCGGCTCGATAGTCGTTCCCGGTGTCGCGACCGACGCCGCTGCCACGACTCCGGCGACGAAGGCGCTCCAGGTCGCTGCGTCCAAGAAGGGCGCACCGTACAAATGGGGGGCCACCGGCCCCGGCAGGTTCGACTGCTCCGGCCTCACGTTGTACTCGTTCAAGAAGGCGGGCAAGAAGCTGCCGCGGACGGCAGCCCAGCAGTACAACAAGACCCACCACATCTCCGCCAGCCACCGCAAGGCCGGAGACCTGGTCTTCTTCCATTCGGGCTCGAACGTCTACCACGTCGGCATCTACGCCGGGAAGGGGAAGATCTGGCACGCCCCGAAGACCGGGGACGTCGTGAAGCTGCAGAAGATCTGGACGAAGAGCGTCTGGTACGGCCGGGTGAGCTGACCCGCAGTCACGCGCCGCACGGCCCCGGGGGCAGGGCCACACCCGGGACCGTGCGGACCCCGTGCCGGAGCCGCTAGGACTCCTGCTGTCCCGCTGCCGTGACCGGTCTGGCCGGAACGGACCACGGCAGTTCGACGAACACCGTCTTGCCCCCCTCGCGGGTGGGCCGGACCCTGAGCCTGCCGCCGCACTCGGCGGTCAGCCAGCGGATGATGACCATGCCGCGGCCGTTGTCCTGCTGCACGGCGGCGGGCAGCCGCTTCGGGAAGCGGGGGTGGCTGTCGGTGACACCGACGCGCAGCCGCTCGTCACGGTCGAGCGCGAGGGCCACCGTGAACGTGGGCGACTGCCCGAAGGTGTGCTGTACGGCGTTGGTGGCGAGCTCGGAGACGATGAGCCGGACGGTCTCACAGACGCCGGCATCCGGCGGAAGCCCCCATTCCGTCAGGATGCCCACCACATAGCCGCGGGCAGCGGAGACCGAGGCCGGATCGCTCGGCAGAGTGATGGATGCTTCCAGATGGTCTGCCATGGCGACGTCGTCCCTTTCCCACGGGACCGCAGTCCGACACGGAGCGGATGGGTTCGAGTACGGTCCCGCACTGGTGCTTCATCGCCAGACTGCCATCAGCGCGCCGGTCACGGGTGGGAACCACCAAGATATGCATATATCTGTCGCTCAAAGCGGTGAACTCTACGACGGCAGACCGTATTCGGGCGGCGCGCACGGAGTGATGGCGAGTAAGGAGTGGCCCATGCAGAACGGTCCCGCGGTGCGCCGTCGGAAACTGGGCGCCGAGCTGCGCGCGCTGCGCACCGGCGCGGGCCTCACCAGTGGTGAGGCCGCCCGTCTGGTGGGCTGGCACCAGTCGAAGGTGAGCCGGATCGAGACCGGCGCCAGCGGGGTGAAACCGGCCGATGTCCGCTTACTCCTGGACGCCTACGGTGTGACCGACCACCAGCAGCGCGAGCTGCTGCTGGTGCTGGCCGGGTCGGACGACGGCGGCGGCCGGCACCACTGGTGGCACGCCTACCGCGGGGTGCTGCCGCCCGCCTACCGTGACTTCATCAGCCTGGAGTCTCAGGCGAGCGGGATGCGCACGCTGGAGACCTCGGTGGTCCCGGGACTGCTGCAGACGCCGGAGTACGCCCGCGCGGTCACCGGGGCGGCCGTCGGCAGGGGTCCCGACGACGCCCATGCTCCCGACGCCCCCGACGACATCGAGGAGCGGCTGGACGCCCTGGTGAAGGTGCGGCTGGCCAGGCAGGACGTGCTGCGGTCGGATCCGCCGCTGGAGCTGAGCGCCGTCCTGGACGAGGCGGTGCTGCGGCGGGAGGTCGGCGGGCCGGAGGTGATGGCGCGGCAGCTTCAGCGGCTCCTGGAGGCGGCGCGTCTGCCGCAGGTGCGTCTCCAGGTGCTGCCCTTCTCCGCCGGGGCGCACATCGGTATCACCGGCCCTTTCGTTATTTTCTCATTTCCGAGCACATCTGATCTTGACGTGGTTGTTCTCGACCATTTGACGAGTAGCCTCTACCTCGAGCGGAAAGAAGACCTCCGGGCCTACTCGGAGGCCTTCAACACCCTTCAGATCCACGCCCTTTCACCCGAGGACTCGCTGGATTACATCGCCGGGATAGGCGGCGCGTAAGGAGGCACCATGTCTGCACTGCCTCGGAACGTACCCTCCAGTACCGATCTGCACGGTGTGCGGTGGCTGCGCAGCAGTTACAGCACCGGAGCCAACAACTGCGTGGAGACGGCCCGCCCGCACTCCGGTCCCCGGACCGGGCTGCTCGCCGTGCGCGACTCCAAGGACCCGGCCGGACCCGCGCTGCTCTTCTCCCCCGGGAGCTGGGCGGAGTTCGTCGCCGCGCTCCGGTGACCCGCTGACCGCTTCCGGTCAGTTTCCGTCCAGGCGATGCCCGGCCGTGTCACGCCGACTCATGGTCGCGTCTCGCCGATCACTCGTACAGCGCGTTCGATCTCGGCCCCGGAGAGATCCGCCCGCGCGGTCAGCCTGAGCCGTGAGATGCCGTCGGGCACGGAAGGAGGACGGAAGCAGCCCACGGCCAGGCCCGCCGCCCTGCACGCGGCGGCCCAGCGCACCGCCTCCTCCGGGGACGGGGCACGCACGGAGACGACCGCGGCGTCCGGACGCACCGCTTCCAGCCCCGCGGCGGTCAGGCGCGCGTGCAGCTCGGCGGCCACCGCACGGGAGCGCGCCGCCCGTTCCGGCTCACGGCGCAGCAGCCTGAGGGCCGCGAGGGCCGCTCCGGCCGCCGCGGGCGCGAGACCCGTGTCGAAGATGAAGGTCCGGGCCGCGTTGACCAGGTGGTCGATCACCCGCGCCGGTCCCAGCACGGCACCGCCCTGACTGCCCAGCGACTTCGACAGGGTGACGGTGACGACGACGTCGTCCGCGCCCGCGAGTCCGGCCCCGTACGGTGCTCCCCGGCCGCCGTCGCCCAGGACACCGAGGCCGTGCGCGTCGTCGACGACCAGCCCGGCGCCGTACGTCCGGCAGGTTTCGGCGAGCGCGGACAGCGGCGCCGAGTCCCCGTCGACGGAGAACACCGTGTCGGAGACGACGACCGCCGGCCCCTCGTGCGTGGCCAGGGCCTTGCCCGCCGCGTCGGGATCGGCGTGCCCGACGACCTGCGTGGTGCCCCGGGCCAGCCGGCATCCGTCGATGAGGGAGGCGTGGTTGCCCGCGTCGGAGACGATGAGGGAGCCGTGCGGTCCCAGCGCGGTGACCGCCGCGAGGTTGGCGGCGTATCCCGAGGAGAAGACCAGGGCCGCCTCGAAGCCGCAGAACCCGGCCAGCTCGCGCTCCAGCTCGGTGTGCAGTTCCGTGGTACCGGTCACCAGCCGGGACCCGGTGGAGCCGCCGCCCCACGCCCGGGCCGCGGTCGCGGCGCCGTCGACGACCTCGGGATGGCGGGCCAGACCGAGGTAGTCGTTGCTCGCGAGGTCGAGCAGCGGGGAGTCGGCGGCCCGGGGCCTGAGGGTCCGGACCAGTCCGGCGCGGCGGCGCAGCTCCGCCTGGTCGTCGATCCAGCCGAACGCCATGGCTCCTCCGGGGATTTTGTAGGCAGTGGACAGACACTAGCCGGACGACCAACCGCCCACCGTGTGGCAATACCCACACGTGCAACCAGTCTCCGTTGTGCAAACTCTCCTTGGCCCGGGGCGGTCACGTAGGACAGGATCGGACCTCATGGACCTGCTGAACACGCTGGTGGAAAAGGGGCTTCGGCGCGAGCTGCCGACCCGCGAGGAAGCACTCGCCGTACTGGCCACCTCCGACGACGACGTGCTCGATGTGGTGGCCGCGGCCGGCAAGGTGCGCCGGCACTGGTTCGGCCGGCGCGTGAAACTCAACTACCTGGTCAACCTCAAGTCCGGCTTGTGTCCGGAGGACTGCTCCTACTGCTCCCAGCGGCTCGGTTCCAAGGCCGACATCCTGAAGTACACCTGGCTCAAGCCCGACGAGGCCTCCGCGGCGGCGGCCGCGGGCCTGGCCGGAGGTGCCAAGCGCGTCTGCCTGGTGGCCAGTGGACGCGGTCCGACGGACCGGGACGTGGACCGGGTCTCCGAGACGATCAGGACGATCAAGGAGCGGAACGAGGACGTCGAGGTGTGCGCCTGCCTCGGCCTGCTCTCCGACGGCCAGGCCGAGCGGCTGCGCGAGGCGGGCGCGGACGCGTACAACCACAACCTCAACACCTCCGAGGGCACGTACGCGGACATCACGACCACGCACACCTACGCCGATCGGGTGGACACGGTGCAGAAGGCGCACGCGGCCGGTCTGTCCGCCTGCTCCGGTCTCATCGCGGGCATGGGTGAGAGCGACGAGGACCTGGTCGACGTCGTCTTCTCGCTGCGCGAGCTGGACCCCGACTCGGTTCCGGTGAACTTCCTCATCCCGATGGAGGGCACGCCCCTCGCCAAGGAGTGGCACCTCACCCCGCAGCGCTGCCTGCGGATCCTGGCGATGGTCCGGTTCGTGTGCCCGGACGTCGAGGTGCGCATCGCGGGCGGCCGTGAGGTGCATCTGCGCACCCTGCAGCCGCTGGCCCTGAACCTGGCCAACTCCATCTTCCTCGGGGACTACCTGACCAGTGAGGGCCAGGCGGGGAAGGCCGACCTGGAGATGATCGCGGACGCCGGGTTCGAGGTCGAGGGTGCCGGCCAGGTGACCCTGCCGGAGCACAGGGCGGCGGCCGGGGGCGGCTGCGGCTCCCACGGCGAGGCGGGCTGCGGGTCGCACGGCGAGGCCGGCTGCGGTTCGCATGCGGCGGAGGGCGGCTGTGGCTCCCACGAGGGCGGTGGGATCTGCGGTACGGCGACCGTGGCGGCCACGACGGCGGGCGAGGCCCGCACCGACCTGGTGGCCGTGCGTCGCCGGGGTGCCGGGACGGACCTCGCGCCCAATGCCTGACCTGCCCGGCCGGGGCGTGCCGGAGCTGCTGGAGCTGGACCGGCGGCACGTGTGGCATCCGTACGGCCCGATGCCCGGGCGGGCCGAGCCGCTCGTCGTGGAGTCGGCGAGCGGGGTCCGGCTCCGGCTCGCCGACGGCTCGGGCGAACTGGTCGACGGCATGTCGTCGTGGTGGTCGGCGATCCACGGCTACAACCACCCGGTCCTGAACGAGGCCGCGCGCGAGCAGCTGGGGCGGATGAGCCATGTCATGTTCGGCGGGCTCACCCACGAACCCGCCGTACACCTCGCGAAGCTCCTTGTCGACATGTCGCCACAGGGACTGGAGCATGTGTTCCTGGCCGACTCCGGTTCGGTGTCGGTCGAGGTCGCGGTCAAGATGTGTTTGCAGTACTGGCGTTCGCTCGGGCGCCCGGAGAAGCGGCGGCTGCTGACCTGGCGGGGCGGCTACCACGGCGACACCTGGCAGCCGATGGCCGTGTGCGACCCCGAGGGCGGGATGCACGAGCTGTGGAGCGGGGTGCTGCCGCGTCAGGTCTTCGCGGACGCGCCGCCGGTGGAGTACGAGGACGCCTACGCCGGCCATCTGCACGACCTGATCGAGCGGCACGCCCATGAGGTGGCCGCCGTGATCGTGGAGCCGGTGGTGCAGGGCGCGGGCGGGATGCGGTTCCACTCCCCCGCCTATCTGCGCACGTTGCGCGAGGCGTGCGACGCGCACGACGTGCTGCTGGTGTTCGACGAGATCGCGACCGGCTTCGGGCGCACCGGTGCGCTGTTCGCGGCGGACCACGCACTCGTGTCCCCGGACGTCATGTGCGTGGGCAAGGCGCTGACCGGCGGTTACCTGACGATGGCGGCGACGCTGTGCACCGCGCGCGTGGCCGACGGCATCTCACGGGGCGAGGTGCCGGTGCTGGCCCACGGGCCGACGTTCATGGGCAATCCGCTGGCGGCGGCCGTCGCCTGCGCCTCCGTCGAACTGCTGCTCGGGCAGGACTGGCTCGCGGAGGTCAAGCGGATCGAGGCGGGCCTGCGCCAAGGGCTCGCCCCGGCCGCTCGGCTGCCCGGGGTGAAGGACGTACGGGTGCTGGGCGCGATCGGGGTCGTACAGCTGGACCACGAGGTCGACATGGCGGCGGCCACCCGCGCCGCCGTGCGCGAGGGTGTCTGGCTGCGGCCGTTCCGGGATCTGGTCTACACGATGCCGCCGTACATCACCGGCGACGAGGACGTGGCGCGGATCGCCCGCGCGGTGTGCGCGGCGGCGCAGGAGGGATGACATGCCGGTACTGGTGATCACGGGAACGGGCACGGAGGTCGGCAAGACGGTCACGACCGCCGCCGTGGCGGCGGCCGCGGTGGCGGCCGGGCGGTCGGTGGCCGTGCTGAAGGCCGCGCAGACGGGCGTACGGCCCGACGAACGCGGGGACGCCGACGAGGTCGCGCGGCTCGCGGGAGCCGTTGCCACGGCCGAACTGGCCCGCTATCCGGATCCGCTGGCACCGGGCACGGCGGCGCGGCGGGCGGGCATGGCGCCGGTGCATCCGCACGAGGTGGCCGAGGCCGCCGCCAAGCTGGCCGCGGAGCACGATCTGGTGCTGGTCGAGGGGGCGGGCGGGCTGCTCGTCCGGTTCGACGCGGCCGGCGGCACGCTCGCGGACGCGGCCCGGCTGCTGAACGCGCCGGTGCTGGTCGTCGCCTCGGCCGGGCTGGGGACGCTGAACACGACCGAACTGACGGCGCGCGAGCTGCGCTCCCGGGAGGTCGAGTTGCTGGGTGTGGTGATCGGCAGCTGGCCGCAATCCCCGGACCTGGCGTGCCGTTGCAACCTGGCGGATCTGCCGGAGGTGGCGGGCGCTCCGCTGCTGGGTGCGCTGCCCGCCGGCGCCGGGGCGCTGCCGCCCGCGGAGTTCCGCGCGGTGGCCCCGGGCTGGCTCGCGCCGCGGCTGGCCGGCACGTGGGACGCGGAGGCGTTCCGGGTGCGCAACGCGCCCTGATCCGCCTTGGGGAGGGGTGCGACGGGTCCGTACGGGGGACAATCCCCGTAGGCCCGTCCTGTCCGGGAGGTCGCCATGCGGCTGCGCTCCGTCGGCTCCGGCAAGGTGGCACGGGATGCCGTGCACCACCCGCTGTTCGCCCGCTGCTACGCCCGGATCAGTACGGGCGCCGAGGCCCGGCTCGGGATGGCCGCGATGCGGGCCAGGCTGCTCGCCGGGCTGTCCGGGCGGGTGATCGAGATCGGCGCGGGCAACGGACTGAACTTCGCGCACTACCCGGGCGCCGTCGCGGAGGTGGTCGCCATCGAACCGGAGCGCGTGCTCAGGCGATCGGCGGTGCGGGCGGCGCTGCGCGCGGAGGTACCGGTGGACGTGGTGCCGGGCGCGGCGGAGGCGCTGCCGGTGAAGAGCGAGGCCTTCGACGCGGTGGTGCTGTCGCTGGTGCTGTGCAGCGTCCGGGACGTGCCGCGCGCGCTGGGTGAGGCGCGGCGGGTGCTGCGGCCCGGCGGAGAGGTGCGGTTCTTTGAACACGGCAGGGGCGGCGGCCGGGCCATGACGCTCACCCAGCGCGCCCTGGACCGTACCGTGTGGCCGGTGCTGAACGGCGGCTGCCATCTGGCCCGCGAGCCTGTCGACGCGCTGCGGGAGGCCGGATTCGAGCTGGGCCCGTACCGTGCGGTGCTGCTCCCGGAGAGGGGACCGCGGCTTCCCACGTCGTACTGCGTGCTGGGCACGGCCTGGCGGCCCGGGGAGCGGTGATCCGCGGCTGACGGCGGCTTCGGTCGTGCGGCGGCCGGTTCTCCTCCCCCCGGGTGGAGAGTGCCCCTTACACCGGTCCCGGGGCTGCGACCTGAGACGGAGACGCCCTCTGCCTCACGGGGGATAGCAGCCGTGGGCACCGTCACCCTACGCTCGGGCCGGATCGCGAGTGCACGACATCCCGGCGAGCGAGGAGGCGGCCTTGTCCACACCTGCTGCGAAGCACGCACCCGGCCGGGCACCCGACGGCGGGATCGCGGCCCGCGCCCGGGGGCTGACCAAGGCGTACGGCTCGGGCGAGACCGCGGTGCTCGCGCTGGACTCGGTGGACGTGGACATCGCGCGTGGCCGGTTCACCGCGGTCATGGGCCCCTCGGGCTCCGGCAAGTCCACCCTGATGCACTGCCTCGCGGGGCTCGACACCGTCTCGGCCGGTCAGGTGTGGCTCGGCGACACCGAGATCACCGGGCTGAGGGAGCGTGAGCTGACCCGGCTGCGACGGGACCGGATCGGCTTCATGTTCCAGTCGTTCAACCTCATTCCCACGCTGAACGCGGCGGAGAACATCACCCTGCCCATGGACATCGCGGGCAAGAAGCCCGACGAGGAGTGGCTGGACCAGGTCATCGACACGCTGGGGCTGCGGGGCCGGCTCAAGCACCGGCCCGCGCAGCTGTCCGGCGGGCAGCAGCAGCGGGTGGCCTGCGCCCGGGCGCTGGCCTCACGGCCCGAGCTGATCTTCGCCGACGAGCCGACCGGGAACCTCGACTCGCGGGCCGGGCTCGAGGTCCTCGGGTTCCTGCGTGACGCCGTCGACGACCTCGGGCAGACCGTGGTCATGGTGACCCACGACCCGGGCGCCGCCGCCCACTCCGACCTGGTGCTGTACCTCGCCGACGGGCGCATCGTGGACCAGATGGAGCGGCCCACGGCGGAGGCGGTGCTGGACCGGATGCGCCTCTTCTCCGGGGCGGGCGCCCAGCCCCCCGGCGTCGACGCGACGCACGGCGCGCCGGACCGCGACAGCGCCGCCGAGGAGGACTGACCCGGTGCTCAAGGCGACACTGCGCAGCTTCCTCGCCCACAAGGGGCGTCTGCTGCTGTCCGCGCTGGCCGTCGTGCTGTCCGTGGCCTTCGTCTCGGGCAGCCTGATCTTCTCCGACACGGTCACCCGCACCTTCGACCGGCTCTTCGCCTCCACCTCCGCCGATGTGACGGTGGAGCCGAAACAGGACCTGAAGTCGTCCGTCCCCACCGGCGCGGTACAGACCGTGCCCGCGGCGCTCGCGGAGAAGGTCGGAGCGGTCGACGGGGTCGCCGCGACACACGCGGACGTGTCCGTGCAGAACATCGTGGTGGTCGACAGCAGGAACAAGTCCGTGGGCCCGACCACCGGCGCCCCGACCATCGCCACCGACTGGTACCTGAGCCACCGCAGCCCGGTGAAGCTGACGTCCGGGCACGCCCCGCACGGCGCGGACGAGGCACTGCTGGACGCGGACACCGCCGGCAAGAAGCACGTACGGATCGGCGACACGCTGACCGTGCAGGCCGCACCCGGCACCTTCCGGGTGAAGGTCGTCGGCATCGCCACCTTCACCACCACCAACCCGGGTGCGGCCCTGGTCTTCCTCGACCCGTCGGTCGCCGCCCGCGAGCTGCTCGGCTCCTCCGGGCGGGCCACCAGCATCTCCGTGGACGCGGCGAAGGGCGTGAGCGACACCGAGCTCAAGGGCCGGGTCGGCCGGGTGGTCGGCACCGGCGCCTACGACCTGAAGACCGCGGACGAACAGGCCAAGTCGGCCGCCGCCGACCTCGGCGGCTTCCTCGACGTGATCAAGTACGTGATGCTCGGGTTCGCCGGGATCGCCGTGCTGGTCGGCGTCTTCCTGATCGTCAACACCTTCTCCATGCTGATCGCCCAGCGCACCCGTGAACTCGGCCTGCTGCGGGCGCTGGGTGCCGACCGGCGGCAGGTGCGGCGGTCGGTGCTCACCGAGGCGGTGCTGCTCGGCCTGGTCGGCTCGACAGCCGGCCTGGCGGCCGGCATCGGGCTCGCGTTCGGGCTGATCCGCCTGATGAGCGCGTTCGGCATGAACCTCAGGGCGACCGAGATGGTCATCGGGTGGCCGACGCCGGTCTCGGCGTACGCCGTCGGTGTCGGCGTCACCTTCGTCGCGGCGTATCTGCCCGCCCGGCGCGCGGCGGCGGTCTCGCCGATGGCGGCGCTGGCGGACGCCGACATCGCCGGGGTGGGACGGCCGCTGAAGACGCGGGCGATCGTCGGTGGCGTGGTGGGAGCGGCCGGTGCGGCCGCGCTGGTGGGCTGCGCGGCGGCGTCCCGGACCGCCACGGCGGCCTCTCTGCTGGGCCTCGGAGTCGTACTGACGCTCGTCGCGACCGTGATCGCCGGGCCGCTGCTGGTCCGGCCGGTGATCCGGGTCCTGGGCGGCGTGTTCCCCGCGCTGTTCGGTTCGGTCGGCCGGATGAGCCAGCGCAACGCCCTGCGCAACCCGCGCCGCACCGGCGCCACCGCCGCCGCGCTCATGGTGGGACTGGCCCTGGTCGGCGGGATGTCGGTGGCCAGCGCCTCCATGTCCCGGTCGTTCGACCAGCAGATCGACAAGACGCTCGGCGCCGACTTCACCGTCCAGAACAGCAACTTCCTGCCGTTCACCAAGGAGATCACCGACCGGGTGCGCGCCACCGACGGCGTACGTCTCGTGGTACGGCAGCGGTTCGTGCCGGTGGCGGTGCGGCTGCCGGACGGCAAGCGGGTCAAGACGACCGCCTCGGGGTACGACCCGCAGGTGGACGAGGTCGCCCACGTCACGTTCAAGGGCGGCGACAGCGGGGCGGCGCTGGCCGGCGGGCACCTCGGCATGGACGTGAACTTCGCCGACGACCACCATGTGCGCCTGGGCAGCACCATCCCGGTGGAATTCCCGGGCGGCCGGACCACCGACATGACCGTGGGCGCCCTCACCGACCAGGGCGGCTCGGGATTCGGCATGCAGGGCGGACTCTTCTTCGGCATCGCCACGGCGGAGAAGTACCTGCCCGACGGCCAGGACGCGGCGCTCTACGTCGCCAAGGACCCCGGCACGAGCGCCGACCGGCTGCGCTCCCGTCTGGAACGGACGCTCGAGCCGTATCCGCAGGTCCAGGTGCGTGACCAGGCCGACTACAAGAAGCTGGTCCACGACCAGATCGCGGTGCTGCTCTACCTCGTGTACGCGCTGCTCGGGCTGGCGATCGTCATCGCGGTGCTCGGCGTGGTCAACACCCTGGCCCTGTCGGTCGTGGAGCGCACCCGGGAGATCGGACTGCTGCGCGCGATCGGGCTGGCCCGGCGGCAGCTGCGCCGGATGATCCGCCTGGAGTCGGTGGTGATCGCGGTGTTCGGCGCGGTGCTGGGGCTCGCCCTGGGCCTGGTCTGGGGGGTGTGCGTACAGCGGGTGCTGGCCCTGCAGGGCATGACCGCGCTGGCGATTCCGTGGGGGACGATCGTCGCCGTCGTACTCGGCTCGGCGGTCGTGGGCGTGGTGGCGGCCCTGCTGCCGGCGTTGCGCGCATCCCGCATGAATGTGCTGGCGGCCATCGCGCACGAGTGATGGGATCGCAGCGAAGACTCGAATCGCCCTTCGCTGAAGGAGAGTTCATGCCGCGTCCGTTCCGTTTCGGGGTCAACCTGCTCACCTCCGCGTCGGCCGGGGAGTGGCGCGCCAAGTGCCGCCGCGCCGAGGAACTCGGGTACGACGTGATCCTGGTGCCCGATCACCTCGGCTGGGTGGCGCCGTTCCCGGCGCTTGTCGCGGCCGCCGGGGCGACCGAGCGGCCGCGGCTGGGCACCTTCGTGCTCAACGCCGGTTTCTGGAATCCGGCGCTGCTGGCCCGCGAGGTGGCCACCACGGACGCGCTGACGGGCGGCCGCCTGGAACTCGGCCTCGGCACGGGCTATGTCCAGGCGGAGCACGACACGGCCGGGCTGCCCTACGGTTCGCCGCGCGAACGGGTGGACCATCTCGAGCGCACGGTGGCGGAGGTGCGGCGGCTGCTCGGCTCGGCCGATCACCAGCCCCGGCCGGCGCAACCGCGGGTACCGCTGCTGGTCGGGGGAAACGGCGACCGGGTGCTGCGGCTGACCGCCGAGCGGGCCGACATCGCCGCGTTCACGGCCGGCCGGGTGGTGGCCGGGAGCACGACCGGCAAGATCGCGCCGCTCACACCGGAGGAACTCGACGAGCGCGTGGCCCGCTACCAGGGGCTGGCGGCGGGCCGTGCGGAGCCCGCCGAACTGAACCTGCTCGTCCAGATGGTGGCCGTCACCAACGACCCCGAGGCCGTGCTCGGGCCACTGCTCGAACGCCAGCCTCAGCTGACCGCGGAGCAGGCGCTGGCCCTGCCGATCGTGCTGGTCGGCTCCCTGAAGGAGATCGTGGCGCGGGTGCGGGCGCAGCGTGAGCGGTACGGGTTCTCGTATCTGACCGTCCTGGAGCCGTACATGGAGGACTTCGCGGCGGTGATCGAGGAGCTGCGCGGCGAGTAGGCGTGCGGTGTCCTTTCCTCGGCGGGGCACGGGACGAAAACCGGGTGTGGCCGGCGGCCTGCCGGTGCTGAACTGGTACGCATGCCGACGAGTGATCCGCCCGCGCCGTACCGCTGGGACCTGCTGCGCCCCGACCGGCTCGGCACGCTGCTGGACGGCGTCGAACAGCCGGACCTCTGGTACCTGGAGGAGCTGACGGTGTGCGCGGCCAAGGTCGTCGCCCGCTCCGGTGGCGCGGACCTGCGGTTCGTCGGACGGTCGGCGGACAGTGTCTTCGACCTGCTCGGCGGCGCGCTCGCGGAGACCTCCTGGTCCGGGCGGCTCGGCCGCCTGCCGCTGTCGTGCGCCGTCGGCGCGGCGGAGCTGTCGCCCCGTGACCTGGGCCGGATGCGCGAGCACCTCGCGGCCGGCGGGATGGCGCCGTACGACCTGGCGCGACGACGGCGCCCGCTGGCCCTGGTCGACCTGGTCTGGGCCGGGCGCACGTTCACCACCTTGCACACGGTCCTGCGCGACTGGGTCGAGGAGTCCCGGGAGCCCTGGCCGGTCATAAGGGGCAGGCTTCGCTATCTGGGCATCACGGCGCGCACCGGGACCAGCCCCAAGACCTGGCGCTGGCAGCAGCACCACTCCTGGACAGGGGATCTGCCGGCCAGAGCAGTACGGAACGTCTCCCTCGACCCGAGCGTGTGGCACCTGCTGGGAGACCGCGAGCCGAAGACCGCGCCCTCCTTCCCGCCCGGGCGCTGGCACGACGACACGGCCGGCGTGCCCGCCCGCGGGGACGGGCCCAGGCGTGCCCTCGCCACCGCCGTCGCCCTGGTCGAGGCCGGACGGACCCGAACGGTGCGACGGCGTCTCGTCCGGACCTTCGGCTCGGAGCCGGCCTTCGCCGAGCCCTGGCTGCGCGGCCTCTCCCGGGAACTCGGTTCCAGGTGATCCCGGCCCCGGGAGCGAGCCCGCCCCTTTCCCGGGTCTCCCCGGCACGGAAACTCCCTCGCCGGACGGGCCGGCGCTCTGCTTGGCTCACCCCATGAGCGATCTTCACATCCGCCCCGCCACCCTCTCGGACGTCGACACCGTGCTGCGGTTCTGGCGCGTCGCCGCCGAGGGAACGAGCATCAGCGACGACCAGGACGGGGTGGCCCGACTCATCACGCGAGACCCGGAGGCCCTGCTCCTCGCGGAGCGCGGCGACGCCCTCGCGGGGACCGTCATAGCCGGCTTCGACGGATGGCGGTGCTCCGCCTACCGGCTGGCCGTACACCCCGGCCACCGCAGGCAGGGCGTCGCCACCGCCCTGCTGGAAGCCGCGGAGCGGCGCTTCGCCGCCCTGGGCGGGCGACGCGTCGACGCCATGGTCCTGGAGGCCAACGAACGCGCGCACCTCACCTGGGCCGCGGCCGGCTACCACCGCGAGGACCACTGGCGGCGCTGGGTCAAGCCGCTGTAGGCACGGGCAGCACGACTGTTGCGGCGCCCGGTGACGCCGCTCGTCGAAGACCGGGCACCCCCTCCCCGCTTTTTTGCCCATCCTTTACCCTTGGAGGAGCACCCGGTTCTGCATGAAAGGTTGTGAGCCTGCGCCCATGGGCGAGCCTCCCGGTCGACGACACCGCGCGACCCTCCCTGCCCTGTCCGACGATGGGAGGGAGGTGACCCGATGACCGAAGTGCTCCTCCTTCTGGTGGCGGTCCTGCTCTCGCTCGCCTGTGGCGCCTTCGTGGCCGCCGAGTTCTCACTGACCACGGTCGAGCGGGGCGAGCTGGAGCGGGCCGCCCAACGGGGCGAGCGTGGTGCCGCCGGCGCCCTCAAGGCGGTGCGGAACCTCACGTTCCAGCTCTCCGGGGCGCAACTCGGCATCACGGTCACCAACCTGGTGGTCGGCATGCTCGCCGAGCCGTCCATCGCCGTGCTGCTCGCCGGTCCGCTGCAGGCGCTCGGCATCTCCCCCTCCACGGCGAACTCGGTCGCGCTGGTGGTCGGCACGGCTCTGTCCACGGTGTTCCTGATGGTCGTCGGCGAGCTGGTGCCCAAGAACTGGGCGATCTCCTCTCCGCTGGCCATGGCCAAACGGGTCGGCAGCGCGCAGCGCTGGTTCAGCGCCGCCTTCCGCCCGTTCATCACCCACCTCAACAACACGGCGAACCGCTTGGTACGCCGCCTCGGTGTGGAGCCCGCCGAGGAGCTGGCCTCCGCGCGCGGCCCCCAGGAGCTGGTGGCGCTGGCCCGGCACTCCGCCAAGGAGGGGGCCCTGGAGGCGGACACCGCGGAACTGTTCGTCCGCACCCTGAACCTCGCCGACCTGACGGCGGAGAACGTGATGACCCCCCGCGTCCAGGTCATCGCCCTGGACGTCCTGGCGACCTGCCAGGACGTGGCGAACGCGACCCGGGCCACCGGGCTGTCCCGGTTCCCCGTCTACCGGGACAGCCTCGACTCGGTCGTCGGGATCGCCCACATCAAGGACGTCCTGGCCCAGCCCGCGGAGGAACGGCCCCGCCGCTCCGTCGCGCAGGTGATGCGCGAGCCGCTGCTGGTCCCCGAGTCGCTCACCGTCGACCGGCTCCTCGACCGGCTCTCCGGCAAGCGCACCATGGCCGTCGTCATCGACGAGTACGGCGGCACGGCGGGCGTCGCCACCCTGGAGGACATCGTCGAGGAGGTCGTCGGCGAGGTGCGGGACGAGCACGACCCGCACGAGACGCCCGACCTCGCCCCGGCCGGGGCCGACGAGCAGGGCCGCGCCCTGTACTCGGCGGACGGTGCGACCCGCATCGACCAGCTCGCCCAGGTGGGACTGCGGGTGCCGGACGGTCCCTACGAGACCCTGGCCGGGCTCCTGGCGACGGAACTGGGGCGGATACCCGAGATCGGGGACGGTGTCGAGGTCGCCGGGTGGCGGCTCGACGTGGTGGACGCCTCGGGCCACCGGGCCGCCCGGGTGCTGCTGCACGCGCCGCTCGACGACGAACAGAAGGAGGCCGTGCGGTGACCGCCGTCCAGTTGCTGATCGGGCTGGCGACGCTGGTCGTCAACGCCTTCTTCGTGGGTGCCGAGTTCGCGCTCATCTCCGTGCGGCGCAGCCAGGTCGAGCCGCACGCGGAAGCCGGCGACCGGCGCGCGAAGAGCGTGCTGTGGGGCCTGGAGCACGTGTCCGCGCTGCTGGCGGCGGCGCAGCTCGGCATCACCCTGTGCACGCTGGTCCTCGGTGTGGTCGCGGAACCGGCGATCGCGCACCTGCTGGAACCGGTGTTCCATGCGGTGGGCGTGTCCAAGGGTGCGGGCCACGCCGTCTCCTTCGTGATCGCGCTGGGCCTGGCCACCTATCTGCACATGCTGCTCGGCGAGATGGTGCCGAAGAACATCGCGCTCGCCGAACCGGTGCGCAGCGCGCTGCTGCTCGGCCCGCCCCTGGTCGCGCTGTCCCGGGCGCTGCGACCGGTGATCTTCACGGTGAACGCCTTCGCGAACACGCTGCTGAAGCTGCTCAGGGTGGAGGCCAGGAACGAGGTCTCGGCGACCTTCTCGGACGCCGAACTGGCCGAGATCGTCAAGGACGCCGGCGAGGCCGGTCTGATCGACGACCGCGCGCAGGAGCGGCTGCACGACGCGCTGGAGCTGGGCAGTCGCCCGGTACGGGACGTGGTGGTCCCGCTGGAACGTGTGAAGTACGCGCGCGTGGGCGTCACGCCGGAGCAGTTGGAACAGCTGTCGGCCGAGTCCGGCTTCTCGCGGTTCCCGGTGGTCGACGCGGCACGCCGGATCGTCGGCTACCTGCATGTGAAGGACGCGCTGGACGCCGCACCGCGGAACGTGCCGTTCCGGCTGCGGGACATGCGGCCCATCGCACGGGTGCGTGAGAACACACCGCTGGACGACGTGCTCACCGCGATGCGGGGCAGCCGTACGCATCTCGCGGCGGTGCTCGGGTCGGACGGCAGGCTGGCCGGACTGGTGACGATGGAGGACGTGCTGCGGCAGCTGTTCGGGCAGCCCGCGTGACGGTGCCTCCCGGCCGACCGGACGGAATGGTCGCCTCGCCGGGCCGGGAGGCCAGGAGGAACGGCCGCTCCACCGGGCCGGGAAGGGCCGGCCGAGCTCAGACGGTGCACCGGGACCCGGGCGACCGCCGGGACACGGACGACCAGCCGGGACCCGACGACCACCGGGCCCAGTCGACCGGCCGATTCCGGCGACCGCTGGGGACAAGAACGACCAGCCGCGAGACGAACGCCCCACCGGGACCGGAGAGGCCCGCCGGGGCCCGGGCGACCGACCGGCGGGTATGGCGCCGGGATACCATCGCTGTCGCCATGCAGACGAATTCCGCACCCCACCCCGCCCACACCAGCCTCGTCGCCGTCGGCGACTCCTTCACCGAAGGCATGTCGGATCTGCTGCCCGACGGTTCCTACCGGGGCTGGGCCGATCTCCTCGCCGCGCGGATGGCCGCCCGCACCCCCGGGTTCCGGTACGCGAACCTCGCCGTGCGGGGCAAACTGATCGGGCAGATCGTCGACGAGCAGGTGCCGGTGGCGGCCGCGATGGGTGCCGACGTCATCACGCTCGTCGGCGGCCTCAACGACACGCTGCGGCCCAAGTGCGACATGAACCGGGTCAGGGACCTGTTGACGGAGGCCGTGGAGCGGCTGGCGCCGGCGTGCAAGCAGCTGGTTCTGATGCGCAGCCCCGGTCGGCAGGGCCCGGTCCTCGAGCGGTTCCGCCCGCGCATGGAGGAACTGTTCGTCTGCGTCGACGAGCTCGCCGCACGGCACGGCGCGCTGGTGGTCGACCTGTACGGGGCGCCCTCGCTGTCCGACCCCCGGATGTGGGACGTGGACCGGCTGCACCTGACGGCGGAGGGGCACCGCCGGGTCGCCGAGGCGGTCTGGCAGACGCTCGGCCACGAACCCGAGGACGCGGAGTGGCGGACTCCGATGGCGGCGACCCTGCCGCCGGGCTGGGTCAACCGGCGGGTCGCGGACGTGCGGTTCGCCCGGCAGCACCTGCTGCCGTGGATAGGCCGCCGCCTGACCGGCCGCTCCTCCGGGGACGGCCGGGCAGGCGCCCAGTTTGACGCTGAGCTGGGCAAAGCCTTCTGGGTCACCCCTGCGGACCACACGAACCCCGGTCCTGTGACGGACTGGCGACGGGTGGGGTACTGACCTGGAGCCCCGCCCGGCTGCCATGCACCGATCAAAGGTCGCCGGCCCGCGCATCCTGTGGAACCTGCCCGTGACGCGTTCGGACATCCTGGCGTTCATGTTCAGCCAAGAGCTGGACCTCCTGATCGTCAAGCTCTGAGCCCGCCTCCGTCACGCCGTGACGAGGGGCCCGCCGTGCCCGCGGCGGGGCCCTCGCGCGTCGGTCGCACCGCAAGCCCGAAACACCCTGGCGCCGCAGATGCCGACCTCGACGGCGCCACAGAAGCATGGATCGGTTGCGATCATCCACTCACCCCGCTTAATATTATGATCCTAATTTAATGAGCTGGCCCTCCGGTCCCGCCATTGACGCTCCGACCTTCGCTCCTCTCGACTTCGCCAGGAACTCTCCATGGACCTCTCCACCAGCACCGCCCTCGTCACCGGAGCCAACCGGGGTTTCGGCCGCGCACTCGCCGCCGAACTGCTCGCCCGCGGCGCCACCGTCTACGCCGGCGCCCGCAACCCCGACCAGGTCGACCTGCCCGGCGCCAAGCCGATCGCTCTCGACATCACCGACCCCGCCTCCATCGCGGCCGCGGCCAAAGCCACCGGCGACGTGACCATCCTGGTCAACAACGCCGGATCCTCCACCGGCGCCGACCTGCTCGGCGCCGACCTGGAAGACGTCCGCCTGGAGATGGACACCCACTACTTCGGCACCCTCGCCGTGGTCCGCGCCTTCGCACCCCAGATGTCGGCCAACGGCGGGGGAACGATCCTCAACATCCTCTCCGGCCTGTCCTGGGTCAGCTTCCCGGAACTCGGTGCCTACTGCGCCGCCAAGTCCGCGGAGTGGTCCCTCACCAACACCCTGCGCCTGCAGCTCGCCGACCGGGGCATCCGCGTGGCCGGCCTGCACGTCGGCTACATGGACACCGACATGGCCCGGACCGTCGACGCGGCCAAGTCCGACCCCGCCGACATCGCCCGGATCGCCGTCGACGGCATCGCCGCCGACGCCTACGAGATCCTCGCCGACAACGCCTCCCGCCAGGCACAGGCCGCCCTGGCCGGAGGCGTCTCCGTGCTCTACCCGCAACTTCCCTGAGGGCCGACCACCCGGAACCCGGCACCGAGCCCGGTGTATCGCCGATGCTCGCCGTCGCGGGCCATGCCGTCGCCCGCCGGCGTCCACGTCCATTGATCCGTCGCCAGGTACGTCTGCCAGGAATGCAGGGAACGCCATGAAACAGCAAGGCAAGCAACCTGTTCGGGGCGGCAGCGCCGTCTGGGCCGTGGCCATCACCAGCACGGCGGGATTCATCACCGCGCTCGACAACCTGATCGTCACCAACCACCGCCCTCCCCTCCATCCGCGAGGACCTCGGCGGCGGCCTCGAAGACCTCGAATGGACGGTGAGCGCCTACACCCTCACCTTCGCGGTCCTGCTCATGTTCGGCGCTTCCCTCGGTGACCGATTCGGCCGCCGGAGGCTGTTCGCCATCGGGCTCGCGATCTTCACCACAGCCTCGGCCGCCGCCGCCCTGGCACCGGGGATGGGTGAACTGATCGCCGCGCGTGCGGCGCAGGGAGTCGGGTCCGCGACAGTGACGCCGCTGACGCTCACCCTGCTGTCGGCCGCCGTCCCCGCCGAACGGCGCGGCGCGGCCCTGGGTGTCTGGGGCGCGGCCAGCGGCATCGCCGTCGCCACCGGACCGCTCATCGGCGGCGCACTCACCGAAAACCTCTCCTGGCAGTGGATCTTCTGGGTCAACGTCCCCCTCGGCCTGGCGCTGATCCCGCTCGCCCTGCTGCGGCTGAACGAGAGCCACGGCCCGACCCCGACCCTCGACCTCGTCGGCACGGCCCTTGCCAGCGGCGGGCAGTCACCGTCGAGCCGCACGTCGCCTACACCCACCTGCTGCCTGCACTGATCATCTGCGGCATCGGCCTGGGCATGTTCTTCGCCCCCAGCGCCAACCTCGTCATGAGCACCGTCCGCCCGGAAGAGCAGGGCATCGCCTCCGGCGCCAACAACGCGATCCGTGAGGTGGGCGGAGCCATCGGCGTGGCGTCGCCGGCCGCGGTCTTCTCCGCCCAGGGCGGCTACGGATCGGCCTCACTGTTCGTGGACGGGCTGATCCCCGCCCTCTGGGTCGGAGCCGGTGCCGTCGCCCTGGCAGCGGCTGTGGCGTTGCTCATGCCCCGCCAGCGCAAGGCCGACGGCCCGGCTGCCGGCCTTGCCGCGGGAGGTGCTCCGGCCGACGTCACGGTCGCGACCTGAAGCCCGGACCGAGGGGCGACCCAGCCGGTTACGGCGGGGCCGCCCCTCAGCTGCCCTGCCCCCCGGATGCGTTCGCCGTGCTCAGCCTTTCGGCGTCCAGCGGGACGCTCACACCTCGCCGTCGAGGGAATCACGGTCGCTCCGGAGTCGGGTGTCCACCTCAGGTCGTTCAGCGTTCACATGGCCTGACGGCGTAATATTACGCACGTCAGACCATGGACGAACGGGAGGAAGCCTGTGGCGCGCTACGCCAAGGAGCACAAGCAGGTGACGCGGCAACGGATCATCGAGAAGGCCGGCCACCGGTTCAAGCAGGACGGGATAGACGGCTCGGGCATCTCGACACTGATGGCGGACGCCGGCCTCACCAACGGAGCCTTCTACGCCCACTTCGCCTCCAAGGACGATCTCGTCGCCAACGTTGTCGCCGAGGAACTGCGCACACAGGTGGAGAGGTACGACACGCTGCGGCCCGGCCGACAGGGACTCGAGGACTTCGTTCGCGGCTATCTGTCGCCCGAGCACCGTGACCAGCCCGGCACCGGATGCCCCTCCGCCGCACTGCTGGACGAGATCGGCCGCTGCGCGGACGCCACCAAGCAGGCGTACACCGACGGCGCGACGGCCATCGTGGAAGAGATCGCCGCCCGTCTGGCGCCGGCGGATCCGCAGTCCGCTCGCGGCAAGGCCATCGGGCTCTTCACCATGGTGGTGGGGACGCTGCAACTGTCGCGTGCCCTCGCCGACCGCAAGTTCGCCGACGAGGTCCTCGAGCAGGGAATCGCAAACGCCCTCATGTTCATGCACTGAGAGGAACGGCCGAGCCGCAACAGTGCGGTGGTCGACCTCCGCGGGGCGACGGGCGAGGTCATTGAACCGAGCCCGGATGCGGCAACCGTTCCGCTCGTCCGGGCATGGCCAGTCGCCGCGACTCGGAGATACCCCCTACCGCGCACGCCGTGGCGGGCCGGCCCATCGGTGTGCAGCTCCCGATCGGGGTGATCTTCACCGGTGACCGGCCGGGCCTGCGTCATCGATTTCGCTGTCCCCGACATGGAACCAGGTCACCGACCGAAACGATCAGTCGTGCTACTCGGCATCCAGCAGTGCCAGGGCGTTGCGAATGCCCTGTTCGAGGAGTTCGTCGGCGAGCCGCCGGTCGGTCAGGGCCCGGGAGAGCTGCAGCGTCCCGGCGAGCATGCCGAGGAGGCCGAGTGCCTTCAGACGCGCCGATCGCGGATCGTGGGGTGCCAGGCGGGCGGCGAAGCCGTCGATGAGGACCAGCGCGCCGTCGGTGTACGCCTGCCTGGTGAAATCCGTGGAGCGTCCGATCTCGTCGAGCAGGGCGGCGTTGGGGCAGCCGTCCTCGATGCTGTCGCGCTGCTCGGTGGAGAAGTACCAGCGCACGATCTGCTCGAGTCCGGCACGGCCGGGCGCCGCCTGAGCGGCGATGTTCTCGTGCTGTGCGCGCATCTGGTCGGCGACCGCGGTGGCGACGAGTTCGTCCTTGGAGGCGAAATAGGTGTAGAGGGTGCCGTTGGTCAGGCCCGCGTCCCTCATGAGCGTCGCGACTCCAGAGCCGTCGATGCCGTTGCGCTTGAGCCGACGGCCGGCCGTCGTGACGATCCGCTGCCTTGTCGCCTGCTTGTGTTCTTTCGTGTACCGCACGATGCGTTCCTCCGTCGCAGCCGGGACTTGCGCCCCGGCTGCCGCTGGTCAGGTCAGTGTGCCGCGCCTGCGAGGAGAGCGGGGAAGTTGATCCTGGCGGTCTGCAGTTTCGGGTCGTGGGGTTCGGGGACCCCGCCGTCGGTGATGTACAACCGGTCGCCGCGCACCGCGGTCGCGGACGGCGAGGCGAGACCGTCCGCGCTGGTCAGAACGGCCTTTTCGGTGCCGTCCGGGTAGATCACCACGACCCTGTCCGGACCGTTCTGCGAGGAGGAGCCGTTCTGCGCCGCGAACACCACATCGGACCGGGGGGTCAGGAAGCTGAGATCGTCGATGTTGGGCAGGCCGCCCGCGACGAGGCGGATGGGACCGGCCGCGCCGGTGGTGGTGACCGGTACCCGCAGCAGGGTTCCCTGGTTGAAGTTGCTGACCCACAGAGCGCCGTTGTGGAACCTGAGCCCGTTGGCGCCGATCGGCAGGGCCTCGGTCGGCACCGGCGCGAGAGCGTCATCGGCCAGCCACGGGGTCACCGATCCGCCCGAGGCCGGAGCGGACCAGATGATGCCCCTGAGGCTGTCCGCGATGTAGAGGGTGCGTCCGGCCGAGTCGATGGCGAGCCCGTTGGGGCCGGAGTCGGCGGGCAGGGCGGCGATGCGCTGAGGCGTGCCGTCCGGAAGCAACTTGTACAAGCCGTTCCTGTCCGCGTTGCCCGGGGCCCACAAGCTGTAGTAGACGGTGCCGTCACCGCCGCGGGTGTTGCCGCTGATCGCCTCCCCCACCTGCCCGGTGACGAGCACCGTGCGGTGTCCGGAGGCGTCTATGCGCATCAGCACCGGCCCGCGGGTGCGCCGGCACACCGCGCAACTGCCGAGCATGGACAGCGTCACCGAGCCGTCGGGGTTGACGGTGATGTTCTCGGGGATCTCGCCGGCGGCGAAGTCGAACTGCGCCGCGGTCCGAACGTCGGTGACAGCGGCTCCGCTGTACGAGTGTCCCGTCCCTGCGGACGCGGACTGCGCCGCCCCCAGGACTGCCGCCGTCGCGGTGACCGCCAGAGCGATTGCGACGTTCCTCTTCAGGAAACGCCTTGCGCGGGATGCACCGTGCCGGGCCGTGTGCTGGCGTTGATGCTGCATGACTCTCCTTGGCAATCAACGAGTGACTGATCGATGGACTTTCGGGAACATCCGCGGCACCGAGCACACCGAGCACACCGAGCACACCGAGCACACCGAGCACACCGAGCACATCGGAGGCTTTCGTGGCAGCAGCAGCGTGCGGAATCGCCGCCTTTGAAGCCGGATCTGGATGTCAGGTGGGCATGCGGTTGTTCTTGCGGATCCGCTTGTCGAACGTTCCGGCAGGAACGAGGCGGCGCGCCGTGGTGACGCGTGAGGCCAGCGGGCCGGCGGTGTAGCGCAGCTTCGGCTTCTTGTCGGTGGCCGCGGTGACGATCGCTTTGGCGACGACGGCGGGATCGTCGCCGTCCCTCATCGCCTCCGCGATCACCTCGTCGAAGATGCGGCGTCGCTCCGCGTACAGGGGCAGCGGGGTGTCGGGCTGCGCGGCGTTGGTGTCGAAGCTGGTCCTGGTGTAGGCGGGCTGGACGAGGAGGACACGGATGCCGTGCTCGCGGACCTCGTGGTCCAGCGATTCGGAGTAGCCCTCGACGGCGTGCTTCGACGCGACGTAAAGGGCCATGAAGGGCTGGGGGGCGACCCCCAGAACGGACGAGATGTTGATGACGCGTCCGCCACCCTGGGCACGCATGTGCGGCAGGACGGCCTTCGTCATACGGATGACGCCGAGGACGTTGATGTTCAGGATGTTCTGGGCCTGGGTGACGGAGTTCTCCTCGACGGCGCCCGCCGAGCCGATGCCTGCGTTGTTGACCAGGATGTCGATGCGTCCGAACCGGTCGATCACCTCGGCGACCGCGGCGGTGACCGAGTCGTCACTGGCCACGTCGAGATCGAGGTACGTCACCCCGGCGGGCGGGACGAGTCCGGAGGTCTTGCGGCCGGTTCCGATCACCTCGAAACCCGCCGCGACGAAGGCGCGGGCCGCCTCCTTGCCGATCCCTGATGAGGCACCCGTCACGAGTGCCACCGGTCGAGTTGTCGCCATCACGTACTCCCAATTGTATTATGATCGTATGCCTTACGTTCGTACGACCATAGGAGGGTCGCCGGTCAATGGCAAGGGTTCAGGCCCGGCGATCCCGGAATGCCGGGGGAACGCGGGGCGAGGTGCGGGCCGGAACGGCAGGCCAGCCGAGCCCTGTTTGCGCGGACGGCATCGGCGATTGAAGGTGGCCACCTCACCGGGCACCGACACGCCGAAACCCTCCCCGATCGGGGCGTCGAAGCGTTTCCGGAGTCAGCGCGCGGTCACCGGGTCCCCGCGAACACGACCGGACGAGGTGTCCAGCTCGCCGTGTGCACCACCCAGATTGAAGTACGCTCATAATTCAAATAACCGCCGGTCCCCGTGGGCCGGATGAGTCGGGAGAGCAGGCGGATATGAAAGCCTTCGTCGTCGAGCGCTATCGCAAGGACGGCCTTCGGGTCACCGAGGTAGCGGAACCCCAGCTGGACGACAGTGACGTCCTGGTCCGCGTCCACGCCGCCGGCGTCAACCCGCTGGACTCGAAGATCCGGAACGGGGAGTTCAAGCTCATCCTGCCGTACCGTCCACCGTTCACGCTCGGGCACGATGTCGCAGGCGTCGTCAGCCGCGTCGGACCCGCGGTGCACCGGTTCAAGGTGGGCGACGAGGTGTACGCCCGCCCTCGCGACCACCGCATCGGGACCTTCGCGGAGTTCATCGCGATCGACCAGGACGACGTCTCGCTCAAGCCGACGTCGCTGTCCATGCCGGAAGCCGCAGCGGTGCCCCTGGTCGCCCTCACCGCATGGCAGGCCCTCGTCGAGCGGGCCGACGTGACCGCCGGCCAGAAGGTCCTCATCCACGCCGGCTCCGGCGGCGTGGGCACGATGGCGATCCAGCTCGCCAAGCATCTCGGCGCCACCGTCGCGACGACAACGAGCACCGCGAACGCGGACTGGGTCAAAAGCCTCGGCGCCGACATCGTCATCGACTACAAGCACGAGGACTTCGCCACCGTACTCACCGACTACGACGTCGTACTGGACCCCCTGGGCGGCCAGACGCTCGCCAAGTCGCTGACGGTGCTGAAGCCCGGCGGCCTGGCGATCGGCATCAGCGGCCCTCCGGATCCCGCCTTCGCCCAGCAGATCGGAGCCTCATCGCTGCTGCGTACGGCCATGACCCTGCTGAGCCGACGCATCCGGCGGCAGGCCAAGCGGCGGGGCGTTCGGTACTCGTTCCTGTTCATGCGGGCCGACGGGACACAGCTGGGAGAGCTGACCAAGCTCATCGAGGCCGGGCACCTGCACCCGGTCGTGGACCGGGCGTTCCCGTTCGACGCGACGCTCGACGCGATCGCATACGTCGACCAGGGCCGCGCCAAGGGCAAGGTCGTCATCACGCTCGACTAGCTTTGCCCGCACGTGACGACACGCGACCGCGGCCGCCGGTGAAGCCGACCACAACCGGCCTCCAGCCCGTCGCGAGCCGCGAGATGTGCGCCCCCTTGCCGTGCCCGCCCGAGGGTCCGGGGGCGTGACGCCCCGGACGGCGGCGGACGTGACGGCCGTCTCGTAGCTTCCGCCGAACAGGCCCGTGGGGCTGGCCTGCACGAATCGCCAGTAGAATCCGTACACGTGACTTCCGCTCCCGCCAAGCCCCGTATCCCGAACGTCCTCGCCGGACGCTACGCCTCCGCCGAGCTCGCCACGCTCTGGTCGCCCGAGCAGAAGGTGAAGCTGGAGCGGCAGCTCTGGCTCGCCGTGCTGCGGGCCCAGAAGGACCTCGGGATCGAGGTTCCCGACGCGGCGCTCGCCGACTACCAGCGTGTCCTCGACACCGTCGACCTGGCTTCCATCGCGGAGCGCGAGAAGGTCACGCGGCACGACGTGAAGGCGCGGATCGAGGAGTTCAACGACCTCGCCGGGCACGAGCACGTGCACAAGGGCATGACCTCCCGCGACCTGACGGAGAACGTCGAACAGCTGCAGATCCGGCTCTCGCTGGAGCTGGTGCGCGACCGCACGGTGGCCGTGCTGGCCCGGCTGGCGAAGCTGGCCGCCGAGTACGGCGAGCTGGTCATGGCCGGCCGCTCCCACAACGTGGCCGCGCAGGCCACCACCCTCGGCAAGCGCTTCGCGACCGCCGCCGACGAGCTGCTCGTGGCGTACGGCAGGGTCGAGGAACTCCTCGGCCGCTACCCGCTGCGCGGCATCAAGGGCCCGGTGGGCACCGCGCAGGACATGCTGGACCTGCTGGGCGGGGACGCGGGCAAGCTCGCGGAGCTGGAACGGCGGATCGCCGGCCACCTGGGCTTCTCCCAGGCCTTCACCTCGGTCGGCCAGGTCTACCCGCGCTCCCTGGACTACGAGGTCGTCACCGCGCTGGTGCAGCTGGCCGCCGCGCCGTCCTCGCTGGCCAAGACCATTCGGCTGATGGCGGGCCACGAGCTGGTGACCGAGGGCTTCAAGCCGGGCCAGGTCGGTTCCTCCGCCATGCCGCACAAGATGAACACCCGCTCCTGCGAGCGCGTCAACGGCCTGATGGTCATCCTGCGCGGGTACGCCTCCATGACCGGCGAGCTGGCGGGCGACCAGTGGAACGAGGGCGACGTCTCCTGCTCCGTGGTGCGCCGGGTCGCGCTGCCGGACGCCTTCTTCGCCCTGGACGGGCTGCTGGAGACCTTCCTGACGGTGCTCGACGAGTTCGGCGCGTTCCCGGCGGTCGTCGCCCGTGAGCTGGACCGCTACCTGCCGTTCCTGGCCACGACCAAGGTGCTGATGGGGGCGGTGCGGGCCGGGGTCGGCCGCGAGGTCGCGCACGAGGCCATCAAGGAGAACGCCGTCGCGACGGCGCTGGCGATGCGTGAGCAGGGCGCCGAGCGCAACGACCTGCTGGACAAGCTCGCCGGCGACGCGCGCCTCCCCCTGGACCGGGCGCAGCTGGAGCGGCTCATGGCCGACAAGCTGTCCTTCACCGGCGCGGCGGCCGACCAGGTCGGCGTCGTCGTCGCCCGGATCGAGGAGATCGCCAAGCAGCACCCGGAGGCCGCGGGTTACACCCCGGGGGCGATCCTCTGACCCGCTTCACCCAGGCGGAACTCGAGGCCGCCCGCGACCGTCTGGTGCCGGACGTGGTCGCGGACGGCCTCCACGTCCTGTTCTGCGGCATCAACCCGGGCCTGATGACGGCGGCCACCGGCCACCACTTCGCACGGCCCGGGAACCGCTTCTGGCCGGTACTGCACCTGTCCGGGTTCACGCCCAGGCGACTGAAGCCGGCCGAGCAGCGGGAGCTGCTGTCGTACGGACTCGGCATCACGAACGTCGTGGCGCGGGCGACGGCGCGGGCCGACGAGCTGACCGCACGGGAGTACGTCGAGGGCGGCCGGCTGCTGGCGGCGAAGGTGGCACGGCTGCGGCCGAGGTGGCTGGCCGTGGTGGGGGTGACCGCCTACCGGGCCGCGTTCGGCGACCGTACGGCCCGGGTGGGGCCGCAGGAGCGGACGATCGGGGACACGCGTGTGTGGGTGCTGCCCAACCCGAGCGGTCTGAACGCGCATTGGACGGCGGCGACGATGGCGGAGGAGTTCGCACGGCTGCGGGAGGCGGCGCAGGGCTGACGGGTCACGGGGGGTCTGTGTCCGTGACCAGCGCGAGCAGCTGGAACGGCAGCTCCCTGTCCCACTGGGAGACACCGAGTGCGACCCAGCGGTCCGTCTCCGGCGACTGCCACAGGTGCAGGTCCGGCACATGGGCGCTGAGCGAGGCCCACGGCTCGGGTATGTCCTCGCCGCTCTCCGTGCGCACGAGGACACTGACCAGGCTGAAGACCTGCGGAGGTCCCCAGCGCCGGGTCAGCCGCTCGCTCAGGCCGTCCCTGTCGAACTCGTACTGTTCCTCGGTCCTTTCCCGCTCCGTCCCGTCGTCCTCCCAGAACTCGCCGCTCGTCTGTAAGGCGACGACGTGATAACCCGGCCCCCCGGTGCCGACGTCCGTCCTGCCGTACTCCGCGGGAAAGTCCCTCGAGCACAGCAGTTCGATGGTGCCGAGGTACTGCGCGATGTCCATGTGACCCAGTAAAACGCCGGCCACTGACAATTGGCGGGGCGTCAAGCGTCCCGGTGGCGCAGGCTCCAGGCCCCCGCTCCGAGCGCCGTGGCCGTCCAGAGGGCGGTCACCGCGAGGCCCGTCCACGGCCCCAGGGTCCCGTCGTACGAGTGGTGCATGACCACCTGCCCGGCCCGGTCGGGCATGAAGTCGGCCGCGCCGCCCGCCGCGAACCCGAGCACGAAGGGGACGACGAGCAGCAACGGGCTCAGGATGGAGAGCGTGACCACGCCGCTGCGGAGCAGGACCGTGAGACCGGCCGCGAACAGGGACATGAGCATCAGGTAGATCCCGCAGCCGACGACACCCCGCACCTGCTCGCCGACGGTGAGCCCGCCCGCCGCGGCGCCGAGGCCCGCGCGGGCCGCGAGGAGCGCGGCGCAGGCGGTCACCAGTCCCACGGCAAGGACCGGTGCGGCGATGGCGGTCACCTTGGCCGTGAACCACCGTCCACGCTGTGGTACCGCGGCCAGCGACAGCCGGAGCCGGTCCTGCTGGAACTCCGACGACACCGCCATGGCACCGAAGGAGACCGCGGCGATCTGGCCGGGCAGAACGCCCGACAGTGCCGTGAACATCGGGTCGAACTCGGGTCCGGAGGTGTCGGAGCCCCCGGCCAGCGCGGAGAACGCCGTGGTCACGGCGAACAGCGCCAGCAGCGTTCCGCACAGCGGTCGCAGGGTGCGGATCTTGATCCACTCGGAGTGGAGCACGGGTGCGAAGGACATGGTCAGGCCTCCTGGCGCTGTGCGGTGAACTCGGCCTCGGCGGCCGTCAGGTCGAGATAGGCCTGCTCCAAGGTGCCCTCCTGGGCGGCGAGTTCGAGGACGGGGACGCCCGCGGCGGAGGTGAGGCGTCCGATGTCGTCCACGCGTGCGTGGGGCACGGTCCAGTGGCCGTCCTCGTGCTCCACGGCGTCGTGGGCGTGCCGGGCGAGGACGTTCCTGAGGGCGGCGGGATCGGTCGTTCTGATCCGCACGCTCGGCTGCACGCGGGCGTGGATGAACTCCCGCATCGGGGTGTCGGCCAGCAGGCGGCCCCGGCCGAGGACGACCAGGTGGTCGGCGAAGGACGCGGTCTCGTTCATCAGATGACTGGAGACCAGCACCGTGCGCCCCTCCTGCGCCAGCCGGCGCAGCAGCTCCCGGATCCAGACGATGCCTTCCGGGTCGAGGCCGTTGGACGGCTCGTCGAGCAGGACCACCGCGGGATCGCCCAGGAGCGCCGCGGCGATGCCGAGCCGCTGGCGCATGCCCAGGGAGTACGTCCTGACCCGGCGGTGTGCCACCGAGGCCAGGCCCGTCTCCTCCAGCACCTCGTCGACCCGGCGCACGGCGATGCGGTTGCTCGCCGCCAGGGCTCGCAGATGATCGCGGCCGGTGCGGGAGCCGTGCGCGGCCTGCGCGTCGAGGAGGGCGCCCACGTGGCGCAGGGGTTCGCGGAGGGTGGCGTAGGGCCGGCCGCCGATCGTGGCAGAGCCGGAGGTCGGCCGGTCCAGGCCGAGCACGAGCCGCATGGTGGTCGACTTTCCCGCGCCGTTGGGGCCGAGGAAACCGGTGACGCGGCCGGGGAGGACACGGAAGGTCAGATGGTCCACGGCTCGCCGGGTGCGGTACTCCTTGGTGAGGTCTTGGACGTCGATGCTGGTCATGGCAGCAGCCTGGCCGCCGATCACCGGCCTGGGCCTCCCCCACCGGTGGAGATCGTCTCCCCCGCGCGGGGGAAGTGCGCTGTCGGCGGCGGCTGGCACGATGACCGGATGGCCCGCCTTCTGCGCCCGTTGCTCCGGGGGACGACGTACACCCGCCTGCTGCACCTGTGGGTGCCGATGCTGATCGTCAGCGTGTGGCTGTTCATCGACTCGTCCCGGCCGTGGGTGCCCGCGCCGGCCCTCGTTCCGGTGGGGCTGCTGATCCCGGGTGTGCGCAGGGGCGAGGGGGTGCAGGCCCATCTGCTGCTGACGCCGGGTGAGGAGGACTCGGGCATCTCCACGGCCCCGTCGGCGACATGGCGTGACCGGTTCCGCACGGTGCTGTGGCTGGAGACGCGAATGGCGCTGTCGGTGGCCGCCACCTTCGCCTGCGTCTGGCTGCCGGTCCTGGCCGTGGACCTGACCCGCACGGCGCTCGGGCGCGCACCCACGGACGATCCGCTGCTGCCGGTCTCCGAGCCCCACTGGGCCTACGGCTTGCTGGTCCCCCTGCCCCTGATCGCCCTGTACGCCGCCGTCGTCGGCCTGGGCGAGCTGGCCACCGCCCTCGCCCGCCGCCTTCTCGGCCCCTCCCCCGCCGAGCGCATCGCCGCGCTGGAGGAGCGCACCGATCTCCTGCTGGAGCGCACGCGCATCGCGCGCGAGCTGCACGACTCGATCGGTCACGCGCTGACCGTCGCCGTGGTGCAGGCGGGCGCCGCGCGCGCGGCCGGCGACCCGGCGTTCACCGACCGCGCCCTGGACGCCATCGAGGAGACCGGCCGGGCCGCGCTGGAGGATCTGGAACGCGTGCTCGGCATCCTGCGGGAGTCCGAGCGGCCGGTGAGCAGCCGCCCGACACTGACGGACGCGGATCGTCTGCTGGAGTCCGCCCGCGTCTCCGGAGCGAAGGTCCACGCGGAGTTCTCCGGTCCCCTGGAGACGGTCCCCGGGCCGGTCTCCCGGGAGGGGTACCGCATCCTTCAGGAGGCGCTGACCAATGTGCTCCGGCACGCGGGGGCCGTACCCGTCCGGGTACGCGTGCGGGTCGCCGACGGCGCGCTCGGGCTGGAGATCCGCAATCCGCTCACGGCCGGTGTCCCGGGGCCCGGCGTGGGCAGCGGTCTGCGCGGGATACGCGAGCGGGCGGCACTGCTCGGCGGCCACGCGCACACCGGCCCGGACGAAGGTGACTGGCAGGTGCATGCAAAGATCCCGTTGCGCTGATCTACGCTGGCGGGATGCCGGTCACCGTTCTCCTCGTCGACGACGAGCCCCTGGTCCGCGCGGGTCTGCGGGCCGTGCTGGAGGCCCAGCCCGACATCGAGGTCGTCGGCGAGGCGGCCGACGGGGCGGCGGTGATTCCGCTGGTCCGGCAGCTGCGGCCGGACGTGGTCGCCATGGACGTGCGGATGCCGTTGCTGGACGGCATAGAGGCCACGCGCGCGGTGCTGCGCACCGTCGACAGCCCGCCGAAGATCCTGGTCGTCACCACCTTCGAGAACGACGAGTACGTGTACGAGGCGCTGCGCGCGGGCGCCGACGGTTTCCTGCTCAAGCGGGCCCGGCCCGCGGAGATCGTGCACGCGGTGCGGCTGGTGGCGGCGGGTGAGTCGTTGCTGTTCCCGGCGTCCGTACGGCAGCTCGCCGCCCGGTACGGCGCCGACGACGACGGCGGCAACCGGGCCGCGCGTGCCGTACTGGAGCGGGCCCGGCTGACCGAGCGGGAGGCCGAGGTGCTGCGGCTGATGGCCCGGGGGCTGTCGAACGCGGAGATCGCCGGCTGGCTGGTGGTCGGCACGGAGACGGTGAAGTCGCATGTGAGCGCCGTACTGGCGAAGCTCGGGGCGCGCGACCGTACCCAGGCGGTGATCGCGGCGTACGAGTCGGGGTTCGTGGCTCCGGGCTGATCGGGCGGTAGGGCCGGCCGCAGGGCCCATGCGCCCTCGGTTGTCGTGCCCTGGGCACCGACGTCCGTCGCGGGCGCCCGGCTCTCGCCGGGGTGCGGTGCGCCGAGTACCATCCGCCCCACACGGCGCACGAGCTGGGAGGACGGACGGTGGCGCGGCTGACCGGCGGGGATCCCTCGCTGCTGCGAAGGATCAACTCCGCGGTGGTGCTGCACGCGCTGCGTGCCGCGGACTGCGCGACACTCACGGAGGTCACCCGGGTGACGGGGTTGTCCCGGCCCACCGTCGAGGGCGTCGTCGAGGGACTCATCGAGGCCGGCCTGGTCGTCGAGCAGGCGGCCGAGGAGGGTGCCGCCCGGCGCCAGGGCAGGCCCGCCCGGCGGTTCCGCTTCCGGGCCGAGGCCGGTCACCTGCTGGGGCTGGAGATCGGGGCGCACCGCGTCGCCGTGCTCCTCGCCGACCTCGACGGACGCATCCTGGGCTCGCAGGCCAAGGAGGTCTCCGAGACGGCCGACGCGGACGAGCGCCTGGAGCGGCTGCGCACCGCGGTGGCGGAGCTGCTGCGGCGGGCCGGGATAGCGCGGAGCTCGCTGCGGGCGGTGGGGGTGGGCACACCGGGGATCGTGGAGGCCGACGGCACGATACGGCTGGGCACCGCGCTGCCCCAGTGGACCGGTCTGCGCCTGGGCGAACGGCTCAGCCGCTCCTTCAGGTGCCCGGTTCTGGTGGAGAACGACGCCAACGCCGCCGCGGTCGCCGAGCACTGGAAGGGCGCGGCGGCCGAGTCGGACGACGTCGTGTTCGTGCTGGCCGGGCTGAGTCCGGGCGCCGGTTCACTGATCGGGGGGCGGCTGCACCGGGGCTACGGCGGGGCCGCCGGTGAGATCGGCGCGCTGCATCTGCTGGGCCGTGAGGCGACGCCGGAGACGCTGCTGTCCACCACGCACGAGCCGTTGCACCCGCTGGACGAGCAGGCCGTCGCCGAGGTGTTCGCGCTCGCGCGCGAGGGCGACCGGCGGGCCAGGGCAGCGGTCGACCGGTTCATCCAGCGGCTGGTGCACGACGTCGCGGCGCTGGTCCTCGCGCTCGATCCGGAGCTGGTGGTGATCGGCGGCTGGGCGGCCGGACTGGACGGCGTCCTGGAACCGCTGCGCCGCGAACTGTCCCGCTACTGCCTTCGGCCGCCCGGGGTGGCACTGTCCCTGCTCGGGGAGGCTGCCGTGGCGACGGGTGCCCTGCGGCTCGCCCTCGATCACGTCGAGGAGCAGTTGTTCGCGGTCGAGGGCACGGTGACGGCGCGCCGGTGAGGGCCCGCCGGAGACCGGCGGGCCCGGGGACCTGGCAGAGGGACCTAGGAGGCCTGGCGCTCCGGTCCGTGGTGTATCTCCACACCGCCGGAGTCGCCGAAGGTCAGCCGGCAGGTGTCCGCGCGGTAGGTGGCGACGGAGACCGCCGCGGTGCGGCCCTGGGCGAAGAAGCGGGTGGTGACGACGAGGACGGGGGCGCCGGGCAGCCGGTCGAGTTCCCTGGCGTCGTCCGCGCGGGCCGAGCCGAGCTCCACGGCGCGCTCCTGGCCCTCCAGCTCCAGGTGCTGCAGCTCGCGCAGGACGGCACGCGCGCGGGCGGGTCCGGAGGGCGCGTCGATCCCGGACAGGTCGGGCACCGAGGACACCGGGACGTAGAGCAGCTCGGCGGCGACCGGCTGGCCGTGCGACATACGGGAGCGGCGCACGACGTGCACGGACTCGTCGTGGCCGGCCTCCAGGGCGGTGGCGACGGCGGCGGGCGGCGCGTCCTGAGCGCAGTCGACGGGCTGCCAGGCGTCACCGGGGGCGCCCGGCCAGGCCTGCTGCTCGGTGCCGACGTCCACACCCACGCGCGGGGGTGCCACGGTGGTGCCGACACCGCGCCGGCGCTGGAGGCGGCCTTCCAGCTCGAGCTGCTCGAGGGCCTGGCGGAGCGTGGCGCGGGCGACGCCGAACCGGGCGGCGAGGTCGCGCTCGTTCGGCAGGATCTCGCCCACGGCGAACTCGGAGTCCAGTGCCTCACTGAGCACGGTCTTGAGGTGCCAGTACTTCGGTTCCGGCACCGATTCCAGCTGCGTGGTCCCCACCCTGTCCTCCGCGATCGCCGTGGTCGGCGGCGTTTTAGCGCCCTTGTTTATTAAAGGTTGTTGCACTTATCTGCGACGATAAGGCGGCCCCCACCCCTGGTCAAGACCAATCCTCGTTCCCACGGACAACGCGGAGGTGTCCGCCGGGGTGCTGTCGCCCGTGTCCGACGCGAACGATGTACGCCTCCGGTCGCGCCGGCTGCTGCGGCGCAGGATCGGGACCGCTGGGGGCTACCCGTCGGTAGCGATCGCTGACAGTCTGTCTGCGCACGGCGTCCGCCGACGAGCCCAGACGAGGAGCAGCACCATGTCCGCCACCGTCTCCTTCCCGGTCCCCACACCGCACGGTCCGCGGACGGTGACCGTCTCCTACGCGCGTGTGGGCAGCGGCGAGCCGCTGCTCCTGCTGCACGGCATCGGTCACCACCGGCAGGCCTGGGACCCGGTGGTGGACGTCCTCGCCACCGAGCGCGAGGTGATCGCCGTGGACCTGCCCGGTTTCGGCGCGTCGCCCGGACTGCCGGACGGCCTGGCGTACGACCTGTCGACGACGACCGCGGTGTTCCGTGGCTTCTGCGAGGCGCTGGAACTGGAGCGTCCGCATGTCGCGGGCAACTCGCTCGGCGGCCTGATCGCCCTGGAACTCGGCCGCGAGAAGCTCGTACGGTCCGTCACGGCCCTGTCGCCCGCCGGGTTCTGGTCCGGGGCCGAGCGGATCTACGCCTTCGGCGTCCTCACGGCCATGCGCCGGATATCCCGGCGGCTGCCGGTGCCACTGGTCGAGCGGGCCGCACGTACGGCGGCCGGCCGGGTGGCGCTGACGAGCACCATCTACGCCCGGCCCACCCGCCGTTCGCCCGAGGCCGTGGTCGCCGAGACACTGGCGCTGGCGAACGCCACCGGGTTCGACGACACCCTCCGGGCCGGTACGGCCGTCCGGTTCACCGACGACCTGCCCGGCGTTCCCGTCACCGTGGCCTGGGGTTCGAGCGACCGGCTGCTGCTGCCCCGTCAGGGTGTCCGGGCCAAGGGCATCATCCCCAAGGCGCGGCTGGTGCGGCTGCCCCGCTGCGGTCATGTCCCGATGAACGACGACCCGGCGCTGGTCGCACGCGTCATCCTGGACGGCAGCCGCTGACCGGCGCGGAAGGCGGGCCAGGGCACCCGAGCCCAGGGCGACCCCGGCCCCCACGAGCGCGCTGCCCGCGGCCTGGGCGGCCCCGTAGGAGCCCGTGCCGACGAGCGGCGCGGTGCAGGCGGCGGCCACCGGGATCAGCCCGGAGAAGAGCGTGGCCCGCTCCGCGCCGATCCGCTGCATGCCCGTGTACCAGCAGACGAAGCCGACGACCGTGACGACCGCCGCCTGCCACAGCAGCGCGACGCACTCTCCGGTATCGGGCCGGCGCAGCCATCCGGCGCCGTCGGCGACCACTCCGGTCAGGGCCGCCTCGACGGCGGCGACGCCGCACACCGTGGCGGACAGCAGCCGGGGGCCGAGCGGCCGCAGGACCGGCACGGCGAGGACGGCGAACCCCACCTCCCCGGCCAGCGCGCACGCCGAGAACGCGATCCCCGCGGCGTCGGTGCGTCCCCACCCCTGGACGGTGAACGCGCCCACGGCGACGAGCCCCGCCCCGTACAGCACGGCCGGCCGGGGACGCCGTCCGTCGAGGAGCGGCACGAGGACCGCCACCGCCACGGGCGCGCACCCGACGAAGACCCCTGGAACCGCCGGCTCCGCACTGCGTTCGGCGGCGATGACGGCGAGGTTGAAACCGACCATGCCCACCGCCGCGAGAACCGCGAGGCGGATCCACTGACGGCGTGCCAGCCCGCACAACGGTGTGCCTGCGCCCCGGCCGGCGAGCGGGAGGAGCAGCAGACAGGCCAGGGCGTAGCGCAGGAACTGGCCGCCCGCGTAGGGGTAGTCGCCGAGAACGCTGTTGGCGGTGAAGGAACCGCCGACGAGGACGCAGGCGAGCGCGGCGAGAAGGCCGCCGCGGGTGGTGGAGTTCATGACGGCGACGTTAGGAAGCCGCGCGGTCCGGTTTAAGGTCCAGTCGCATGACGTCATCGGGGACCAATCCGGGCGGGCTCGTCGGCTCCGCCGCGTGGGAACTGCTGCTGCCGGCCGCCTCCGCACCGGCACGCGCGCGCGGCCGCTCGTTGCAGGCGGCGCTGCGCGAGGCGATCCGCTCGCGCCGCCTGGCGGCGGGCACACGACTGCCGTCGAGCCGGGACCTCGCGGCCGATCTCGGTGTCTCGCGCGGGCTGGTCACCGAGGCGTACGAGCAGTTGGCCGCCGAAGGGTATCTGCGCACCGGCCGGGGCGCCGGTACCTGGGTGAGCGGGGCCGTACGGGCCGCCACTGCCCGCGCGCGTGATCTGGCGCCGCGCGCGCCGGGCGCGCGCGCCGACTTCGTCCCCGGAACACCGGACCTGTCGCTGTTCCCGCGCACCGCCTGGGCCGCCGCGCAGCGCGCCGTCCTGGCCGAGCTGCCGCACCAGGACCTCGGCTACCCCGACCCGCGCGGGCTGCCGCGCCTGCGCACGGCGCTCGCCGGACTGCTGACCCGCCGCCGGGGCGTGGACGCCGACCCGGAGCGGATCGTGGTGGTCTCGGGGGTCGCCCAGGCCGCCACCCTGCTCGGCTCCGTGCTGCACGCGCGCGGGATACGGGCCATCGGCGCGGAGGACCCGGGCAGTCCGCAGCACGGCGCGCTGTACGCCTCGGCCGGCCTGACCCCGGTGCCGCTGCCGCTGGACGCCGAGGGGCTGGCGGTCGGCCCGCTGCGTGCCTCGGGCGTACGGGCCGTATCGACGACCCCGGCCCACCAGTTCCCCACCGGCATCGCCTACTCCGCCCGGCGCCGCACGGAACTGCTCGACTGGGCGCGGTCCGTGGACGGTCTCGTGCTGGAGGACGACTACGACGGCGACTTCCGCTACGACCGGGCGCCGGTCGGCGCGCTCCAAGGGCTCGACCCCGACCGGGTCGCCTACACGGGATCGGTCAGCAAGTCCCTCGCTCCCGGTCTGCGGCTGGGCTGGCTGCTGGTGCCGCCGGGGCTGGCCGACGAGGTGGTGGAACGCAAACGGACCATGGATCTGGGACATCCGGTCCTCGACCAGGCGGTGTTCGCACGGTTCCTGGAGCGCGGCGACTACGACCGCCAGCTGCGCCGCTGCCAGCGCGCCTACCGCGAGCGGCGCGACACCCTGGTCGCCGCGCTGGAGGAGTGTTTCCCGGATGCGCGGGTGTCCGGGATCGCCGCGGGGCTGCACGCCATCGTCGAACTGCCCGAACGGTACGGGCCCGAGGAGAAGTGCACCGCTCTGCTCGCCGCGGCCGGTGTCACGGTGCGGCCGCTGGGGGCCTGCGGGGCCGAGCGGCCGGACGCGCGAGGGGTGCGGCTGGTCCTCGGGTACGCCCAGTCGGCCCCCGCGCGGATCCGCGAGGGCGTCGAGCTGATGGCGGAGGCGCTCGCCGCCTGAAGGCCCGCGGCCAGATCAACGACCTTCGAAATCGCACACCGGTTCCCCTCCGCTCGCGGCCCGTTGTTCACCCGCGGTTTGCGTGCGCGCTGCGGCGCGCCAGTAGTTGTGGCACTGCACACCGGCCGGATCCCGCCCCTGGAGGCCCCCTCATGTCCCACCGACCCTTCCCGGGCCGCCGCAGCGTACTGCGTGGCTCCCTCGCCGCGTCTGCGGCCCTGACCCTGCCCACCGCCGTCGGTGCGGCTCCGGCGTTCGCCCTGTCCGGGCGCCCCGAGGCGGACTGGGGCGTGCAGGCGGGTGATGTGACGACCGACTCCGGTCTGGTGTGGGTGCGTTCGGACCGCCCGGCCCGCATGATCGTCGAGACCTCGGCCACCGAGTCCTTCCGCAACCCCCGCAGATGGCACGGCCCGCTGCTCGGCGCGGACAGCGACTTCACCGGCACCACCCGGCTGCACGGGCTGCCCTCCGGGGAGCAGGTCCACTACCGCGTACTGCTCGCCGACCCGGACGACCCGCGCCGCACCGGAGCCCCCGTGACCGGTACCTTCCGCACCGCTCCCGCCCGGCGGCGCCAGGACGTGCGCTTCGTCTGGTCCGGCGACCTGGCCGGACAGGGCTGGGGCATCAACGAGTCGATCGGCGGCTACCGCATCTTCGACGCCATGGCGAAGCTCGACCCGGACTTCTTCCTGTGCAGCGGCGACAACATCTACGCGGACGGCCCGATCTCGGCCACCGCCACGCTCCCGGACGGCAGCCCGTACCGGAACGTCACGACCGAGGAGAAGTCGCACGTCGCCGTGACACTGGCCGACTTCCGGGGCAACTTCCGCTACAACCTGCTGGACGCGGCGCTGCGCCGGTTCAACGCCCAGGTGCCCAACGTCATCCAGTGGGACGACCACGAGGTCCGCAACAACTGGTACCCGGGGGAGGTCATCGGCGCCGGCACCCCCTACCCGGCCGGCACGAGGCTCGACGACCTCGCACTGCGCTCCCGGCGGGCCTTCTCGGAGTACTTCCCGATCTCCACGATCAGCGGGCGTCCCGACGGCAGGGTCTACCGCGTCGTCAACCACGGTCCGCTGCTGGACGTGTTCGTGCTCGACATGCGGACCTACCGCGACGCCAACTCGCCCGACGACCAGACCACCGACCCGCAGGGCATCCTCGGCCGCGAGCAGCTGGAGTGGCTGAAGCGGGAGCTCGGCCGGTCGCGTGCGCTGTGGAAGGTCATCGCCGCGGACATGCCGCTCGGCCTGGTCGTGCCCGATGCGGTCGAGGGCAGGGCGAACTTCGAGGCCGTCGCCCAGGGCGACCCGGGCGCGCCGCTCGGCCGGGAGCTGCAGATCGCCGAACTGCTGCGGTTCATCAAGCACCGGCGGATCACCGGCACGCTGTGGCTGACGGCCGACGTCCACCACACCTCGGCCCAGCACTACGACCCGTCGCGGGCCGCGTTCAAGGACTTCGAGCCGTTCTGGGAGTTCGTCTCCGGCCCGCTCAACGCCGGCGCCTTCCCGGCCAGCGCGCTCGACGGCACGTTCGGCCCCGACCGGGTGTTCGTCAAGGCACCGACGGCCTCCAACGTGTCGCCGGCCGAGGGATACCAGTTCTTCGGCGAGGTGGACATCGACGGCGACAGCGGTGAACTGACCGTCCGGCTGCGCGAGTACGACGGCACCGTGCTGTTCACCCGGGTACTGCAGCCCGGCCGGGTCGGCCAGTGACTCCCGTACCCTCGTCACCTGCGCCGCGCACCGGAGTCATCCCCCGGTGCGCGGTGCGCCGTCCCGCCTCCGCCGGGACGAGGCCGCCGTATGACCAGTCATAGAAAAAGCAACAAAAAGGACAGATCGTCGCTTTACCCATCAGTCACAATGCGTTCGTGATCACGCAACACCGTTCCTTCACAGTGGGTGCATGACTCGAGACATGTTCGATGTGAAGCGTGCGAAGGACGGGCGCCCGGTGCACCACTGGCGACGGGACATCGTCGAACTCGCCGCCCTGTTCGCGGCCGTCGCGGTGGCGGACGTGACGGCCGACCTGGTCGGGCACGGGCCGGACGGCCCGGCGCTGCTGGTGATCTCGGCGATCGCGCTGGCGGCGACCGCGGGCTTCCACGTCTGGTGGGCAAGGCGCCACGGCCACGCACCGCCGGCCGGTGATACCGGTGCCCGGCCGTCCACCGAGGCGCGGCAGGCCGGGCCGTCCGCCGAGTCCGCGGCGACACCCGAGGCCGTGGCCGGGGCGAGCGCGCTGTGGCGGATGCGGACGACGGTGAAGGACCAGCCGGGGTCGCTGGCCGCGCTGTGCACCGCGCTGGCCGGTCAGCGGGTCGACATCCTGAGCCTGCAGACGCACCCGCTGGCCGAGGGCACGGTGGACGAGTTCCTGCTGCGGGCTCCCGGCGGGCTGGCGGCAGCGGAGATCAGCCGGGCGGTCTCGCTGGCCGGGGGCGCGGGCACCTGGATCGAGCGGGCCGACGCGCACGATCTGGTGGACGCGCCGACCCGGGTGCTGGGGCTGGCGGCCCGCACCGCGCTGGACGCGGCGGAGCTTCCGCTGTCCCTGCGTCAGTTGCTGGGGCGGTGCACGATCCGTTCCCTGCCCGCCGCCCCGGTCGGAAAGGGGCGCGGCCCGGCCGCCGTACCGGTCGAGGGGGTGCTCGAGGACACCGTCATGCGGTTGCGGGCACCGGAGGGCGGAGTGATCACCGTGGAGCGGCCGTACCTGCCCTTCACGCCGACGGAGTTCGCGCGGGCCCGGGCTCTGGTGGAGCTGGACGCCCGGCTCGGCCCGCGGGTCCCGCGCGGCCAGGACCTGCTGACCCTGCCGGAGGGCGACGCCATCACCGTGCGCCGGGCCGACACCCGGGACCTGGCTGCGGCCCGGGCGATGCACGAGCGCTGCTCGGCGCGGACGCTCGGCATGCGTTACCACGGGCCGGTCGCCGACGCGGACCGCTACCTCAACCACCTGCTCAGCCCCCGCTTCGGCCGGACGCTGGCCGTCGAGACCGCGTCGGGACGCGTCGTCGGCCTCGGCCACCTGCTCTGGGACGGCGACGAGACGGAGGTCGCGCTGCTCGTCGAGGACGACTGGCAGCGGCGCGGCCTCGGCGGCGAGCTGCTGGGCCGGCTGGTGGCGATGGCGGTCGAGGCGGGCTGCGAGAGCGTGTACGCGGTGACGCAGGCGTCCAACACCGGCATGGTCGCCGCGATGCGCGGGCTCGACCTGCCCCTCGACTACCAGGTCGAGGAGGGCACACTCGTCATCACGGCCCGTCTGGACGCCACCCCGGTCGTCTCGAGGCTGCCGTACGACGGCGCGGCCGCACATCAGCAGCCGCCCGCCGTGCGGATCGCACGGGACTGACGCCCGGCCCGGGGAGGCGGTCCGCCGGGCCGGGCGTCGGCGCAGGTCAGCGCGTCAGCCCACCGCCTGCCGGTGTCCCGCCCGGGCCGGATCCCCGGCTCCCGCTCCGAGCGCCCGGTCCAGGTCCGTCCACAGGTCCTCGACGTCCTCCAGCCCCACCGACAGCCGCAGCAGCCGGTCGCCCACCCCGGCGCCGCGCCGGTCCGCGGCGTCGACGATGCGGTGGCTGATGGACGCCGGGTGCTGGATGAGGGTGTCGACGCTGCCCAGGCTCACGGCCGGCGTGATCAGCCGCACCCGGCCGATGACCTCGTGGGGGTCGCCGTGCACCTCGAAGGCGATCATCGCGCCGCCGAGACGCGGGTATCGGACCCGGGCCACCCGTGGGTCGGCTGTCAGGCGCCGGGCCAGTTCGGCGGCGTTCGCGGAGGCGGCCCGCACCCGCACCGGCAGCGTGGACAGCCCCCGCAGCAGCAGGTAGCCGGCCAGCGGGTGCAGCACGCCGCCGGTGGCGAACCGGATCTGCCTCAGCCGCCGCGCGAACTCCTCGTCGCAGGCCACCACGCCCGCCAGCACGTCACCGTGCCCGCCCAGGTACTTGGTGGCGCTGTGCAGCACCAGCCGGGCGCCGTGTTCCGCCGGGCGCTGCAGCACGGGGGTGGCGAAGGTGTTGTCCGCGAGCAGCGGCACACTGCCGCAGGCGTGGGCGATCGCGCGCAGGTCGAGTTCGGCGAGGGTCGGGTTGGCGGGCGACTCCACCATCACCAGCCCGGTGTCGGGGCGCAGCGCGTCCGCGATGCCGGCCGGATCGGTCCAGGTCACCTCCGTGCCGAGCAGACCGGCGGTCAGCAGGTGGTCGCTGCAGCCGTAGAGGGGGCGCACGGCCACGACGTGGCGCAGACCCGTCGAGCCGCGGGCGAGCAGGACGGCGCTCAGCGCGGCCATGCCGCTGGCGAAGGCGACCGCCGCCTCGGTGCCCTCCAGCCGGGCCAGGGCGGTCTCGAACCGGGCCACGGTCGGGTTGCCCAGCCGCCCGTAGACCGGCGGGCCGACGGGTTCGGCACCGTCGTCGGCGAATGCGTCGATGCGGGCGGCCTCGCCGCGGCTGTCGTAGGAGGGGTAGGTCGTGGACAGGTCGATCGGCGGGGCGTGCAGTCCCTGCCGGGCGAGGTCGTCACGGCCGGCGTGCACGGCCTCGGTGGCGAGTGCTCTCGACGCGGTGCGCGCGTCGTCGTGTGCGCGGATGCTCGCTGGGTCCATGGGCGGAAGAGTGAACACTGAACGGGCCGGCAGCGTCGTACTCCGTGTTACGTTCGGGCCATGGCCGAATCCGTCGTACTGGATCCGGTCGATCTGCATCTGCTGCGGCTGCTGCAGAACGACGCCCGGACCACCTACCGTGACCTCGCCGCGCAGATCGGTGTCGCGCCCTCCACCTGTCTGGACCGGGTGACCAGGCTGCGCCGCTCGGGCGTGATCCTCGGCCATCAGTTGCGGCTCGACCCGGCGAAGCTGGGGCGCGGGCTGGAAGCGCTGCTGTCGGTGCAGGTCAGACCGCACCGCCGGGAGCTGGTGGGGCCGTTCGTGGAGCGGATCCGGGCGCTGCCGGAGTCACGGACGGTGTTCCATCTGACGGGGCCCGACGACTACCTGGTGCACGTCGCGGTCGCGGACATGGCGGACCTGCAGCGGCTGGTCCTGGACGAGTTCACGGCGCGGCGCGAAGTGGCCCGTGTGGAGACCCGGTTGATCTTCCAGCAGTGGGACTGCGGACCACTGCTGCCACCCCGCACGCCCTCAGCTGAATCGGGGTGACGCGGACATCGGTGCCATACGAGGATGACCGCATGTCTGAGACGAACAGCCCGCTGCCCCGCGAGGTCGCCGACGCCTACGTCGACGAGCTCATCGCCCTCGATCCGGTCCTCGGCACCTACCTCGGCGTCAAGGAGAGTTCGAGCAGGCTGCCCGACTTCTCACCGGCGGGCCAGGAGGCCCGTGCGCGGCTGGCGCGGGCCACGCTCGCCCGGCTGGACGAGGCCGAGCGCCTGCCCGGCGCGGACAGCGACCAGGAGCGCCGCTGCGGACGACTGCTGCGCGAGCGTCTCACCGCCCAGCTCGCGGTGCACGACGCCGACGAGGGCCTGCGCGAGGTCGGCAACATGGGAACGCCCGGGCACGCGGTCCGGGACGTGTTCAGCGTGACGCCGGCGCAGACGGACGAGGACTGGGCGGCGATCGCCGAGCGGCTGCGCGCGGTACCGGCGGCGCTGGCGGGCTACCGCGAGTCCCTGGCGCTCGGTCTGGAGCGCAAGCTGTACGCGGCGCCGCGTCCCACCGCCACGTTCGTCGAACAGCTCACCGAGTGGTCGGACGCGGACGGAAAGGGCCGCGGCTGGTACGAGGACTTCGCCGCGGCGGGTCCCGAGGCGCTGCGTGCGGAACTGGACGAGGCCGCCCGCGCGGCGACCGCCTCCCTGGTGGAACTGCGCGACTGGATGCGGGACGTGTACACACCTGCTCTCGAGGGTGCGTCGAACACCGTGGGCCGCGAGCGCTACGCCCGCTGGGCGCGCTACTACAACGGCACCGACCTGGACCTGGACGAGGCGTACGCGTACGGCTGGGCCGAGTTCCACCGCATCCTCGGCGAGATGCGGCAGGAGGCCGAGAAGGTCCTGCCGGGCGCCGAGACGCCGTGGGCGGCGCTGGCGCACCTGGACGAGCACGGCAGGCACATCGAGGGCGTCGACGAGGTCCGCGAGTGGCTGCAGGGCCTGATGGACCGGGCGATCGAGGAGCTGGACGGCACGCACTTCGAACTCGCCGAGCGGGTGCGGAAGGTGGAGGCACGCATCGCACCGCCCGGCGGCGCGGCGGCCCCCTACTACACGGCCCCGTCGCAGGACTTCTCGCGCCCCGGCCGCACCTGGCTGCCGACCATGGGGCAGACCCGGTTCCCGGTGTACGACCTGGTCTCGACCTGGTACCACGAGGGGGTGCCGGGTCACCACCTGCAGCTGGCGCAGTGGGCGCACGTGGCCGAGGACCTCTCCCGCTACCAGGCGTCGATCGGCGGGGTCAGCGCCAACGCGGAGGGCTGGGCGCTGTACGCGGAACGCTTGATGGACGAGCTGGGCTACCTCACCGATCCCGAGGAGCGGCTGGGCTACCTGGACGCGCAGATGATGCGGGCCGCGCGGGTGATCGTCGACATCGGCATGCACCTCGAGCTGGAGATCCCCGCGGACTCGCCGTTCCACCCCGGTGAGCGCTGGACGCCCGAGCTGGCGCAGGAGTTCTTCGGCGCGCACAGCAGCCGGCCGGCGGACTTCGTGGAGAGCGAGCTGACCCGCTACCTCACCATCCCGGGGCAAGCGATCGGCTACAAGATGGGCGAGCGCGCCTGGCTGCTGGGCCGGGAGAACGCCCGCAGGCGGCACGGTGAGGCGTTCGACCTGAAGGCCTGGCACATGGCGGCCCTCTCCCAGGGCTCACTGGGCCTGGACGACCTGGTGGACGAGCTGTCCCGGCTCTGAGCACGGGCCCTCCCCGAGGTCCCGCGCCCCGGGGAGGGCCCAGGTCACCCGATCGGCGCCTCCCCGCGCGCGGGGCCTCGCCGCGGCTTCCATGCTGGCCTGCGAGAACCTGGCCACCGGAAGGGCGGAGCGTCGATGAGGCTCGTCGTGGATCTCAACAAGTGTCAGGGGTACGCGCAGTGCGCGTTCCTCGCGCCCGACGTGTTCGCCATGCACGGCGAGGAGTCGCTGATCTACAACCCGCAGCCCGCCGAGGTCCAGCGGGAAGGACTGGCCCGGGCCGTCGCCGCCTGCCCGGTGCAGGCGATCACGGCCGACGGTCTGGACGGCACGGGTGCGCTTGCCGCGGCCGGCCGGGAGACGTCCGATGGCCGCTGACTACCTGGACCGGCTCAGGCGCGAGGGCCGCATCGTGATCGTGGGCGCCTCGCTGGCCGGTCTGCGGGCCGCCGAGACACTGCGCGCCGAGGGTTTCACCGGTGAGCTCACCCTGATCGGTGACGAGCCCTACGAGCCGTACGACCGGCCGCCGCTGTCCAAGGCCGTCCTGCTGGGCAGGGCGACGCCGCAGCACACCGAGCTGCCCCACCGCTGGGAGATCGACGCGAAGTGGCGGCTGGGGGTCGCGGCGACGGGACTCGACCTGACGGCCAAGCGGGTGCGGCTCGCCGACGGCGACGAGGTGGAGTACGACCGGCTGCTCATCGCGACCGGTGTCCGCGCCCGGCCCTGGCCCAAGGAGGAGGAGAGCCGCCTGGACGGCGTCTGCCTGCTGCGGACCCGCGAGGACGCGGCCGGGCTGTACCGGCGGCTGAAGGCCGGGGCCCGCCGGGTGTTCGTGATCGGTGCCGGGTTCACCGGTTCGGAGATCGCCTCGGGCTGCCGGGAGATGGGCCTCGCGGTCACCGTCGCGGAACGCGCCGGCGCCCCGCTGGTGGGCGCCCTCGGCGGGGTGATCGGCGCGGTAGCCGCCGACCTGCAGCTGGAGAACGGCGTGGACCTGCGCACCCATGTCACGGTGACGGCGCTGGAGGGGGACGCGGTCGGCAGGGTGCGGGCCGTCCATCTGTCCGACGAGAGCACCGTCGAGACGGACGTGGTGGTGGTCTCGCTGGGTTCGATGCGCAACACCGAGTGGCTGACCGGGTCGGGGCTCGGCGCGGGGCCCCGGGGCATCGCCTGCGACGCGGGTTGCCGGGCCTTCGACTTCCGGGGGATCGTCACCGACGACGTGTTCGTCGCGGGTGACGTGGCGCGGTCCCCGCACGCGCTGTTCGGCTACCAGTTCCTGTCGCTCGAGCACTGGGGCAACGCCCTCGCCCAGGCGGAGACGGCCGCGCACAACATGATCTGCCCGGGCGCCGAGCGGCGTCCGCACCTGTGGATGCCCGCCTTCTGGTCGTCCCAGTTCGGGGTGAACATCAAGTCGGTCGGGGTGCCGCCCATGGGTGAGCAGCTGATGATCACTCAAGGGTCGCTGGCGGAACGCCGCTTCGTCGGCGTCTACGGCCACCAGGGCCGGATGGTGGCCGCGGTGAGCTTCGACAACACGCGGTGGCTGGAGTTCTACCAGCGGCAGATCGAGCGGGGTGCCCCGTTCCCGGTGGAGTTCCAGACCGTGGACCGGCGCCCCGAGGGCCGGCCGGTGCCGGCCGACTTCCCCGACCCCTCGCTGCCGACCCATGGCCCCACCGTGACCCTGAGCGGCTACTCACCGGCCGACCAGCGTCTGGTCTTCACCCCCGGCCGCCACTGAGCGGCCGCCCGGCACCCTCACCTTCCTAGGGACCCGCCATGACGCACGCCCCGCTCCTGCGCCAGATCACCGACTACGCCAATCGCGCCGACCCGTATCCGCTGTACGAGGAGCTCCGTAAGACCCCGGTGCTGCAGGAGGAGGACGGCGGCCCGTACGTCATCAGTTCGTACTGGGACATCGAGAGCCTGCTCCACGACCCGCGGATCAGCTCGGACGCCTCCAACCTGGCCGCGGCCGGCGACGACGAGCTCTCCGGGACCGAGCAGACGGGCCTGCCGCCGAGCTTCATCCGGCTGGACCCGCCGGAGCACGACCGGCTGCGGCGGATCGCCAACAGCTCCTTCGGCCCGCCGCACCGCCCCCACCGGATCGACTCCCTGCGCGGCGATCTCGCCCGGATCGTCACCGACCTGATCGACGGCTTCGGGGACGCCCGGGAGATCGACCTGGTCGACCAGTTCGCCTACCCCTTCCCGGTGACCGTGATCTGCCGGCTGCTCGGGGTGCCGCGCGAGGACGAGCCGCGTTTCCGCGCCTGGGTGGACCCGCTGGTCGCCAGCCTCGACCCGGACACCCGGCAGGGCGCGAGCGCCGAGTTCAAGGAGTCCGCGCAGAAGGCGCGGATGGAGCTCGGCATGTACCTGGCCGGCCTGGTCGAGCAGCGGAGCAAGGAGCCGCAGGACGACATGCTGTCCGACCTGGTGAACAGCCGCGGCCCGGACGGCGCCATGACGATGATGGAGGTCCTGAGCACGGCCGTGCTGCTGCTCATCGCGGGCCACGAGACGACCGTCAACCTCATCACCAACGGCATGCTCACGCTGCTGCGCCACCCGCGGATCCTGGAGCGGCTGCGCGACGACCCGGCCCTGTCGGTCAAGGTCGTGGAAGAACTGCTGCGCTACGAGCCACCGGTGCAGCTGGTTCCGCAGCGCACCTGCATCGCGGACATCGAGGTACGGGGGGTGACCATCCCCAAGGGTTCGCGGATCTGGCTGGTCCTCGCCGCCGGCAACCGGGACCCGGAACGCTTCCACGAGCCCGACCGGTTCGACCCGGACCGCGAGGACATCCAGCACCTCGGTTTCGGCAGCGGCATCCACAGCTGCTTCGGCGCTCCGCTGGCGCGGCTGGAGACCCAGCTGGCACTGTCCGAGCTGGCCCGGCGGCTGGACAATCCGCGTCTCGTCGAGGATCCGCCGCCGTACCGGCAGAACGCGGTGCTGCGCGGACCGCGCCATCTGCGGATCGCCTTCGACGGTCTGCGCTGACCGCCGGCCGGGCAGGCTCAGTCCGCGAGCCGTCTGAGCTGCACCAGACCGACCCAGGTCTCCGGTCCGGGCTGGGCGTACGTGGCGCGCACCGAGTACGGGCCCGGTTCCAGCGGGACGCGCAGGTGTTCGGCGCCCTCGGCCGCGTCGCCCGGCCAGGCGGAGTCGAACAGCACCACCGGGCCCGGCACGTTCCAGCGGATCTCGTGGTCCCACACCGCCGCGTCGAGCGCGGCGGGGACGCCTGCCAGCAGCTCCCGCTCGGAGTCGGCCGCGGACCAGCGCACGAAGGTGCCGTGGTCGGGCAGGTAGGAGGTGGAGGCGGGTTCGTCACCGAAGACGAGGGCCGCGCTGTCGCCGACGGGGAGCAGACCGACGTAACCGTCGACCTCGCACGCGCGGTCGTAGTCCGTGGCGAGTTCCTCGCTGTCGGCGCCCGCCCAGAACGGCAGGACCGTCTCCGGTACCGCTATCAGCGGGCCGCCGCCGGACTCCACCC
>NZ_JBSFIK010000012.1:93533-98396 GCF_053597535.1 Streptomyces sp. NPDC001348
ACTCCAGCGCGCCTGGATCCGCGTATCGAGCCATGGGCGAGAACCTAGCAGCCGCAGCCTGCGTCCGCAGGGGCGCCGACCTCAGCCGACGCCCCGCTGCCGGAGGGTGGATCCGGTGCGGTCCTTCACCACCTCCAGTTGCGCGTGGATCCGGCGGCGCAGGTCGGCGACGTGGCTCACGATGCCGACGCTGCGGTCCCGTTCACGGAGCGAGTCGAGGACGTCGAGGACCTCGTCGAGGGTCTGGTCGTCGAGGCTGCCGAAGCCCTCGTCGATGAAGAGCGTGTCCAGCCGCACCCCGCCGGCCTCGTCGGTGACGACGTCCGCGAGACCGAGGGCGAGCGCGAGGGACGCGAAGAACGTCTCACCGCCGGACAGCGTCGCCGTGTCCCGCTCGCGTCCGGTCCACGCGTCCACGACGTGCAGACCGAGCCCACTGCGGCCGCGTCCGCTGCGGTCGGCGGAGTGGACGAGCGTGTAGCGGCCGGAGGACATCCGCTGCAGCCGTACCGTCGCCGCTGCGGCTACCTGTTCCAGCCGGGCCGCCAGTACGTACGACTCCAGGCGCATCCGGCGCTCGTTGTCCGCGGAGGTCCCCGCGGTGAGGGCGGCCAGGCGGGCCACGCGCTCGTACTCCTCGCGCAGCGGCGCCAGCCGTCGCACTCCGTCGGCGGCCCGGGCGGAGAGCCGGTCGAGCTCGGCGCAGCAGTGGGCGGCGGCGTCGCGCGCGGAGGCGGCCTCGCGCAGCCGCCGGGCCGCCCGTACGGCGGTCTCCTCCGCCGTCGCGGGATCGGCGGGCGGCCGCTGGGCGGCGGCGGCCGTGTCGGACTCGGCCAGCACGGCCCGCACGGCGGACTCCTCGGACTGCCAGTTGTCCAGGCGGTGTTGCAGTTCCCGGTGGGCCGCGTCGTCGAGCAGTGCGGCGGCCGCCTCCCGCGGGGTGTCGAAGCCGGCGCGGTACGCGGCGTCGGCGAGCCGGGCGTCGGCGTCCTTGAGGCGCTGGGCGGCGTCCTCGGCGGCGCGCGCGGCCTCGGCGGCATCGGTGAGCAGCCTCACCCGCTGTTCCAGCAGGGCGGCCCGGACGGCCACGCTGTCGGCGCCGTCCCTTGCCTGGGCGAGTTCCCGCTCCAGGGTGGCCTGTTCGTGGTCGAGGGTGTCGCGGCGGGTGAGCCGGGAGGCGGCCCGGACGGCGGCCTGCTGCCGGTCCGCGAGGCGCCGCTCGCGCTCCTGCTCGGCCCTGCGCAGCTCCTCGCGCACCGCGTGCAGTCCGGAGGAGTCCTGGCGGGCGCGCGCGTACTGCTGCTCCAGCCGGTCGGCCTCCTCGGCCAGCCCGGCCGTAGGGGTGTCACCCGCTTCGGCGGTCGCGGCGGCCAGCGCCTCGCGTACGACGCCCAGGCGCCGCTCGTCCTCGGCGTGCTGTTCCTCGGCCTGCCGGCTGGCCGCGAGCGCCTGCTCCTCCGCCTCGCGGCCGACGTGCCCGGCGACCTTGCGTGCGGGGGCGGGATGTTCGGTGGCACCGCAGACGGCACAGGGCTCCCCGTCGGTGAGACCGGCGGCCAGTTCGGCGGCGATGCCGCCCAGGCGCTGTTCCTTCAGGTCGAGCCAGTGGCGGCGGGCTTCGAGTGCGCGGTTGCCGGAGGCGAGGGCACACCGCTGGGCTTCCTCCGTGTCACCGGCCAGTTGGTCGCGCATCCGGGCCGCGTCGAGGCGCCGGCGGGTGGCTTCGCGCTGGACGGCGAGCTGTTCGGCCCTGGTGGCGGCCTCCTGTGCGGCCTCGATACGGGCCTGGAGGGACGCGCGGGTGGCGTCCCACTCGGCCAGCCAGTGCTCCGCCTCCCGCAGGACGTCCTCGTCGTCGCGTTCCAGGCGGTCCAGTTCCGCGCGCTCGGTGACGAGTTCGCCGAGCCGGTGCTCGGCGCGGCGGGCCGACTCCAGGCCGCCCAGCTCCTCGGCGGCGCGGCGGGCGGCCGCCGCGAGCCCGGCCGTGCCGGCGTCCGCCCAGGTGTCCGGAAGCCGGCCACGCGCCCGTGCGTGCGCGGCGGTCGTCCTGCGGTGTTCGGCGTCGGCGGCCTCCCGCAGCTCCAGCGCGGGCGCCACCGCCTCGGCCTTGCGCGCCCGCTCCATCCGCGTCAGTGCCTCCCGGTGGGCACCGGCCCGCTCCTGCAGGCGCCCGGCTCGCTCCCGGGCCTCCGTGAACCGGCGCTGCAGCCGCGCCAGTTCCCGCACGTCGGTCAGCGTGCGCTCGGCCGCGGCCTGCGCGGACTCGGCCGCGGCGAGGCGGCAGTCGGCGAGGGCGAGCCGTTCGCGGGCCGTGCTGCGGGCGACGGCGGCAGCGCTCAGTACGGCATCGGCCAGGCCCGGCGCGCCGGGGGCCAGTTCCGGCAGCTCCATGGCGTCACCGGCCTCCTGCTGCATGCGGTGCGCGTCGGCGAGCAGCGCGGCGTCTCCTTCCCGCACCCGGGTCTCGGTCGTGCGCCGGCGTTCGGCGAGGTGTTTCTCCACCTCGGCGAAGCGCCGGGTGTCGAAGAGCCGGCCGAGCAGCCTGCCGCGGGCCTCGGCGTCGGCGCGCAGGAAACGGGCGAAGTCGCCCTGGGGCAGGAGGACGACCTGGCAGAACTGCTCGCGGCTCATGCCGAGCAGTTGCTCGATCTCGTTGCCGACCTCCTGGTGGGAACGGCTGAGGTCCTTCCAGGCTCCGGACGTGGCGTCGTACTCGCGCAGCCAGGTCTGGGCCTTGTCGACCGTCGTTCCCTTGCCGCGCAGCTTGGCGCGTTCCCACGGCGGCTGCCGGGTGATCTCCAACCGGCGTCCGGCGACGGTGAGTTCGAGGCGGACTTCGGTGCGGGTGCCCGGTTCCGCGTGATCGCTGCGCAGGTTCGTGCCCTGGTTGCCCTGGCGCGCTCCGGGCACGGCGCCGTAGAGCCCGTAGCACACGGCGTCCAGCACGGAGGTCTTTCCGGCGCCGGTGGGTCCGTGCAGCAGGAACAGGCCGGCGGCGGACAACGCGTCGAAGTCGACCGTCCGGGAGCCGCCGAACGGGCCGAAGGCGGTGATGTCGAGCCGGTGCAGCCTCACCGGGCCACCTCCCGCGCGGTGTCGTCGGCGCGCACCGCGTCGAACGCGTCACGCAGCAGCATCCGTTCGTGGTCGTCGGGTCCCGTGCCGCGCACATGGGCGACGAAGTCCTGGGCGATCTGCTCGTCGCTGCGGCCGGCGAGGCGCCGGGCGTAGGAGACGGCGGGGTCGTCGGGAGCCCGGTCGGGGGCGAAGACGAGGCTGAGGGTGTGCGGGAAGCGCTCGGTGAGCCGGGCCATGGGGTCGGCGGGGCGGACCGGGTCGGTGAGGGTGGCCTCGACCCAGGCGTTCTCGTGCCGGGTCAGCGCGGGGTCGGCGAGGAGGTCCTCGAGGGTGCCGCGGACGCGGGCGAGCGGGCGGGGCACGGGGCAGTCGAGGCGCTCGGCGGTGACGGCGCCGTCGGCGTCCAGGTCGACGAGCCACATGCTCTTGCGGTGGTCGGTCTCCGAGAAGGAGTAGGCCAGCGGGGAACCCGAGTAGCGGACGCGTTCGGTGATGGTCTGGCAGCCGTGCAGATGGCCCAGCGCCACGTAGTCGACCCCGTCGAACACGCCGGCGGGGACGGCGGCCACTCCGCCGACGGTGATGTCCCGTTCGCTGTCGCTGGCCCGGCCGCCGGTGACGAAGGCGTGCGCGAGGACGACGGAGCGGGTGCCGGGGGCGCGGACCGCGAGGTCGGTGCGGACCCGGTCCATGGCGGCGGCCAGCACGGACTCGTGTCCCGCCTTCTCGACTCCGAACCGGTCCTTCACCAGGGCGGGTTCCAGATAGGGCAGTCCGTAGAAGGCGACGTCCCCGTGGGTGTCGGTGAGCACGACGGGCGTCCCGCAGGCGGACGGCTCGGTCCGCAGGTGGATGCCCGCGCGTCCGATGAGACCGGCGCCGACGCCGAGACGTCGGGCGGAGTCGTGGTTGCCGGAGATCATCACCGTGGGGACACCCAGACCGGCCAGGCGGTGCAGGGCGTCGTCGAACAGTTCGACCGCGGCGAGCGGGGGCACCGCCCGGTCGTAGACGTCTCCCGACACGACGACCGCGTCCACGTCCCGTTCCCGTACGGTCGTGACGAGGTGACCGATGAAATCGGCCTGGGCGCCGAGCATGTTCACCCGGTGGAAGGCCCGGCCGAGATGCCAGTCGGAAGTGTGCAGGAGCCTCATGATCCTCGAGACTAACGGCCGGGTCTGACATCACGGGCGGTCACTCCCGTACCGTCCCGTCATCAAGCCTTCCCGGATGGCGGGTTATGTCCGATTCATTCCGGCCGTCACGCGTCCCCGTAGGCTTCCCCGCCCAGTTGGAACCCGGCCGTCCCGGACGTGACGTCGGCCAGCCAGGCCCGGAAGGCGTCCACGTCGGTGTCCGGCAGGCCGATCTCGATGGTGACCGCCTCCCCGTAGTGCACGTCCCGCACGTCCCGTCCGGTCGCGCGCAGGTCGTTCTGCACCTTGCCGGCGCGCTGGTGGTCGACGGTGACCGTGGCCAGCCGGAACCGGCGCCGGGTCCGGGTGCCGAGCACGTCCAGCGCCTCGCCCACGGCGCCGCCGTAGGCGCGGATGAGCCCGCCGGCGCCCAGTTTGACCCCGCCGTAGTAACGGGTGACGACCGCGACGACGTAGCGCATGTCACGGCGCAGCAGCATCTGGAGCATGGGCACTCCGGCCGTGCCGCCCGGTTCGCCGTCGTCGCTCGCCTTCTGGACGGAGGCGTCGGCGCCGATGACGTACGCCCAGCAGTTGTGCGTGGCGTCCGCGTGCTCCTTGCGGACCGCGGCGAGGAAGTCCTGGA
>NZ_JBSFIK010000012.1:98493-191888 GCF_053597535.1 Streptomyces sp. NPDC001348
CACGAGGACGAGGACGCCTTCCGCCGCGCCCTCGGCCCCGGCGGCGCTCCCCGGGGCGACGGAGTCGACACGGCGCGCCGCGACCGGCCGACGCGGTGTGACCGTGTCCGCGTGGACCCTCATGACGAGCCTCCACGACCCCGGACCGGCTCAAGGCCGGGACCGGCGAGGACGAGGACGCCTTCCGCCGCGCCCTCGGCCCCGGCGGCGCTCCCCGGGGCGACGGAGTCGACACGGCGCGCCGCGACCGGCCGACGCGGTGTGACCGTGTCCGCGTGGACCCTCATGACAGGCTCCCCAGGTCCCGCACCAGATCGAGACCGAGCAGCCGGTCGGCGTAGGCGTACGTCTCGAAGCGGGCGCCGTCCGGCAGGCCCGGCTCGGTCTCCACCCGGCCCAGCTCCCGCAGCACTCCGGGCACGTCCAGATCGTCCTCCCAGGCGGTGCGCAGCCGTCCGCGCACCTCCTCGGGAACCGGCCGCGACGGCCGGCGGCCCCAGACGGCGACGGCCCGCCGCCAGCGGGCGAGGTTCCGCTCCGCTTCGTCGAGGGCGTCCGCGTCGAGCCGTACGGGCGTCCCCCGGGGCGTGGCGAGCAGGGCCAGGCGCAGGGCGGCGGGATCGCGGACACCGACGTCGGCCGCCGTCGGAGCCTCCGGCCCGGTCACCGGGGCGACCTCGACCAGGACGGTTCCGTCCGGCGGCGACCCGCCGACCGCCGCCGACCGCTCCCCCGTCACACGGATGACCTGGGACTCGCCCAGCCCCGACGCGAGGTCCCGGCCGTCCTCGAAGGGGCGGATGCCCAGGCCGGTGGCGGCGGCGCGGAGTTCCGGCTGCTGCCGGTCGCCGGTGAGCACGGCCCAGACGGGGGTGCCGCCGAGTTCCAGGACGCGGACGAGGACGTCGGCGACGAGCAGCACGCGCAGGGCGGAGGCGTCGAGGCCCGTGGCGTGCGCGTGGACCCGGGTCAGGACCCGCCGGGCGGGAGCGGCCTCGACGGGCGCACCGGTACGGGAGTCGATGATGCGCAGCACGGCCCGACTGTAGGCGCAGGGACGGCCCTTTGCAGACACTTGGCCGCGATTGCGGATGTTGTGGCGGGATACCGGACGGCATGGCGCGGCTTCCGGACAGTGCGGCGGGAATCACCGCCCGGCGGCCGCCGTTTCCGCCGAGGACAGTGACCCCGAGGCCCGAGGAGGCCGGCCGTGTACGGTGACGCAGCGACCATCCGCAGGATCCTGACCGAGCTCGGTGACACCTGGGCCGTCGTCGGCCTCTCCTCGAACCGGGGCCGGGCCGCGTACGGCGTCGCCGAGGTGCTGCGGCGCTTCGGCAAGCGCGTGGTGCCCGTCCATCCGAAGGCGGAGACGGTGCACGGCGAGCCCGGCTACGCCTCCCTCGCCGAGATCCCCTTCGAGGTGGACGTGGTCGACGTCTTCGTCAACAGCGACCTCGCCGGACCGGTCGCCGACGAGGCGGTCGCCAAGGGCGCCAAGGCGGTCTGGTTCCAGCTCGGGGTGATCGACGAGGTCGCGTACGAGCGGATCCGGGCGGCCGGACTGGACATGGTGATGGACCGGTGCCCGGCGATCGAAATTCCTCGTCTGGGCTAGCTGTCTCACTCTCTTCTCACATTGCGTGTCTGAATACGAACATTCCGTACAACCGCCTGACCTGTACAAAGACCGTGACGCTCCGTTCCGGCTCAACAGTCAAAATTTGGGAAACAGTCTTTTGCCGACTCGCAAGGCGTCCCTACCCTGTGGCCTCATTGCTCGTTAATCCTCTGTTCAGAAACTGAGAGGCCACTTGACATGGCGAATGTCGACCATGCCGTGCCGCAAGCCACGAGAGACCCGAGCGGTCTGCGAAGGGACGTCGGGCTGATCGGACTGATGTGGGCCTCCGTGGGGTCCATCATCGGCTCCGGCTGGCTCTACGGAGCCCAGAAGGCCGTCATGGCGGCCGGCCCCGCGGCGATCATCTCGTGGGTGATCGGCGCGGTGGCCATCGTCCTGCTCGCGCTGGTGCACGCCGAACTCGGCGGCATGTTCCCGGTGGCCGGCGGAACGGCCCGCTACCCGCACTACGCGTTCGGCGGCCTGGCCGGCATGTCGTTCGGATGGTTCGCCTGGCTGCAGGCGGCGACCGTGGCCCCGATCGAGGTCGAGGCCATGATCGGCTACGCCGCCCACTGGCACTTCGCCCAGGGCTTCCAGCACTCCGACGGGACACTGACGCCCAGCGGCATCGTCGTCGCCGTCCTCCTCATGGCGGTCTTCGTCGCGGTCAACTTCTTCGGCGTCCGGGCCCTGGCCCACACCAACAGCGCCGCCACCTGGTGGAAGATCGCCGTCCCGCTGGGCGCCATCTTCATCATCGCCGCGGGCCACTTCCACGGCGGCAACTTCACCTCGGAGGGCTTCGCCCCGCTCGGCGCGAAGGGCGTGCTGAGCGCCATCAGCGGCAGCGGCATCATCTTCGCCCTGCTGGGCTTCGAGCAGGCGATCCAGCTGGCGGGCGAGAGCCGCAACCCCCAGCGTGACCTGCCGCGCGCCACGCTCGGGTCGGTCGCGATCGGTGCGGTGATCTACATCCTGCTCCAGGTCGTGTTCATCGCCGCCCTGCCGCACAGTGCCTTCGCGCACGGTTGGGCCAAGCTGGACTTCCCCGGCATCAGCGGCCCGTGGGCCGGCCTGGCGACCCTGGTGGGCCTGGGCTGGCTGGCCGTGGTGCTGTACGTGGACGCGGTGATCTCCCCCGGCGGCACCGGCCTGATCTACACCACCGCCACCTCCCGCGTCTCCTTCGGTCTCGCCAAGAACGGCTACGCGCCGAAGGTCTTCGCCCAGACCGACAAGCGGGGCGTGCCCTGGTTCGGCCTGATCATTTCCTTCGTGACCGGCGTGGTCTGCTTCCTGCCCTTCCCGAGCTGGCAGGAGCTGGTCGGCTTCATCACCTCGGCGAGCGTCCTGATGTACGCCGGCGCTCCGCTCGCGTACGGCGTCTTCGCCGACCGGCTGCCGCACTTCGCGCGCCCGTACCGGCTGCCCGGCGGCAAGGTGATCTCGCCGCTGTCGTTCGTGGTGGCGAGCCTCATCATCTACTGGTCCGGCTGGGACACCCTGTGGCGGCTCGGCATCGCCATCATCCTCGGCTATGTGCTGCTCGGCTCCTACGCCTGGTACGCCACGAGCAAGGAACTGCCGGACGCGCCCCGGATGGACTTCAAGGCCGCCCAGTGGCTCCCGGTCTACCTGCTGGGCATGGGCGTGATCTCCTGGCTGGGCGGCTTCGGCGGCTCCGGCAAGCTCCCGCTGTGGTGGGACATGCTGGTGATCGCGGCGTTCTCCATCGGCATCTACTACTGGGCCAAGGCCTCCGCCTCCGGCACCGAGGAGATCGAGCGCAGCATCGACGAGGTCGTCGTCGTGGACATGCCCGCGCACTGAGTGCGGCCGTCCGCACCGACGGCAGCACTCCGCTGAGGGCCCGGCCGCTCCCGCGGCCGGGCCCATGCCTGTCTGAACACCGTCATACTGGCCCGGTGACACTCCCCTCCCCCCACCTCGATCCCCCTGCCGAAGAGCGCCGTCCGGTCGTCATCGTGGGTGCCGGGCCCGCCGGGCTCGCCGTCGGGAACATCCTGCGAGCCGCCTCCGTCGACTGCGTGGTCCTCGAGACCGAGAGCCGCGGGTTCATCGAGACGCGACCGAGAGCCGGGATCGTCGAGGAGTGGGCGTTGCACGAGCTCCGACGGCGCGGGCTCGGCCGGGGCATGCTCGCGGGGGCCGAGGCGCACACCGAGTGCGAGTTCCGCTTCGCCGACGAGCGGCACCGGTTCGCGTACACCGACCTGACGGGCCACCGCCACTACGTCTATCCGCAGCCGATGCTGGTGACCGATCTGGTGCGCGAGTACACCGAGGTCCGGGGCGGCGACATCCGCTTCGGCGTGCGGGACGTACGGCTGCACGACCTGGACACGGACCGTCCCTCGGTTTCCTACCTCTGCCCGGAGTCGGGGCGGCGGCGGATCATCGGCTGCGACTTCGTGGCCGGCTGCGACGGGGCGCGCGGGGCCACCCGGGACGCACTGCCGCCCGGGCGGGCCCGGATCGCCCGGCACGACTACGGCATCGGCTGGCTGGCACTGCTCGCCGAGGCGCCGCCCTCCTCCGACTGCGTCGTGTTCGGCGTCCATCCGCGTGGCTTCGCCGGGCACATGCCCCGCAGTCCGGAGGTCACCCGCTACTACCTGCAGTGCCCGCCCGGCGACGACCCTGAGAACTGGGGACACGAGCGCGTCTGGGCCGAGCTGCGGGAGCGGCTGGGGGCGGCGGGGGCGCCGCCGCTGACGGAGGGACGGCTGATCGAGAAGCGCGTGCTGGACATGCACGACTACGTGGTGGAGCCCCTGGTGTTCGGCCGGCTGTTCCTTGCGGGTGACGCCGCCCATCTGACCGCGCCCATCGCGGCCAAGGGCATGAACCTGGCCCTGCACGACGCCTTCCTCCTCGGCGACGCGCTCGCCGCGCGGCTCACCCGGGGCGACAGCACCGGACTGGACGGCTACTCGGCGGCGGCGCTGCGGCGGGTGTGGGACTACCAGGAGTTCTCGCAGTGGCTGTCGGACATCTATCACGGGGCGGCTTGCGGCGATCCGTTCCGCGCGGGCACCACGCTGGCCAGGCTGCGCCGCCTGTTCGCCTCATCGGCGGCGGCCGCCGCGTTCGCGGAGCAGTACCTGGGCACGGCCGCGCGGCACTGACGCCCTCCTCAGTCGTGCACCGGCCGGTCGCCGATCCGGTGGTCCGCCACGTTCAGCGCCTCGTCGACCAGGCGGCGCAGATGACCGTCGTGCAGTGAGTAGACCACGCGGCGGCCCTCCTTGCGGGTGCTCACCAGCCCCGCGAGCCGCAGCCGGGCCAGGTGCTGGCTGACCGCGGGCCGGGCCGCCCCGCACTCCGCCGTGAGGGTCGTGACGTCGGCCTCCCCCCGCGTCAGCGCGTGCAGCAGCGCGAGGCGGGTGCGGTCGCCGAGCAGGGCGAGGAGTTCGGCGGCGAGCGTGAACTGTTCCTCGCCCGGGCTGCGCGGATGCGCATGGTGCGCAGGTGACAGGTGCATGCGTGCGCTCATAAGCACATAATGGCTCCGTGGGCGGCGTACGTCCACTCCCGCAGCCGAAGGGGAAGCACGTGAGCGACCACAACCATCACCACGAACACCCGCATCGCTCCTCCGCCCGCCATCGCCTCGCCCATCTCCTCACGCCCCACTCCCACGAGACCGCCGACAAGCTCGACCCGGCGCTGGAGTCGAGCGCGCGCGGCATGCGCGCGCTGTGGGTCTCACTGGCCGTGCTGGGCGGGACGGCGCTGGTGCAGGCGGTCGTGGTGGCCGTCTCCGGATCGGTGGCGCTGCTCGGGGACACGGCGCACAACGCCGCGGACGCGCTGACCGCCGTACCGCTGGGGATCGCCTTCATGCTCGGCCGACGTGCCCCGACACGCCGTTTCACCTACGGGTACGGGCGCGCCGAGGATCTCGCGGGCCTCGCGATCGTGCTGACGATCGCCGCGTCCGCGGCCTTCGCGGCATGGACGGCGGTGGACCGGCTCCTGGATCCGCGGCCCGTCGCCCACCTCCCGGCCGTCGCCGTGGCCGCGCTGGTGGGGTTCGCGGGCAACGAGTGGGTGGCCCGGTACCGGATGCGGGTGGGCCGTGCCATCGGGTCGGCCGCGCTGGTCGCCGACGGTCTGCACGCCCGGACCGACGGGTTCACGTCACTGGCCGTGCTGGTCGGCGCCGGGGGATCCGCCCTGGGGTGGCAGCTCGCCGATCCGCTGGTGGGGCTCGCGATCACGGCGGCGATCGGCCTGGTGCTGCGGGACGCGGCGCGGGAGGTGTTCCGGCGGGTGATGGACGCCGTCGACCCGGCGCTGGTGGACCGCGCGGAGCGGGCACTCGGCGAGGTCGCGGGCGTGCTGGAGGTCGGTGAGCTGCGGCTGAGGTGGATCGGGCACCGGCTGCGGGCCGAGGTCGCGGTCGTGGTGGACGGCGAGGCGACGGTCCGCCAGGCCCACGCGGTGGCCGTCGAGGCCGAGCACGCCCTGCTGCACGCCGTGCCGAGGCTCACCGCGGCCCTGGTGCACGCGGATCCGGCGCCCGCCCCGGGCCACGCGGACCCGCACCTGCCGCTGGCCCACCATGTGACCGCCTGAGGTCAGGCCGTGCCCAGGCCCTCCAGCACCACCGCTCCCGGCAGCTCGGCGAACGCCTTGCCCGGCACCAGCAGTTTGCCGCGCCGGCGCCCGCTGCCGACCAGGACGTAGGGCAGGTCGACGACGGCCGAGTCCACCAGCAGCGGCCAGCTCTCCGGCAGCCCGATCGGCGTGATGCCCCCGTACTCCATCCCGGTCTCCCCCGTCGCGGTGTCCATCGACGCGAAGGAGGCCTTGCGGGCCTCGAGCCGGCGGCGCACCACACCGTTGACGTCGACCCGCGTGGTGGACAGGACCAGGCACGCGGCCAGGGTGGTGGCGCCGCCCCGCCTGCCCGCGACGACGACGCAGTTGGCGGACCGCTCGAGCAGGTCGCGCCCGTAGTGCTCGACGAAGGTGGCGGTGTCGGCCCACTGCGGTTCGGTGTCGACGTAGACGATCTGGTCGGCGGGGACGCTGCCGCGCCAGTGGCGCACGGCGTCGGCGACCGGGCCGACCAGTTCGTCGAGGCAGTCGGGAACGGGCGTCGCGTTGTCGAAGTCTCCGATGGGTGCGCGCATGACCGCACGCTACAGCCCCGGGAGAGCGGGCTCAGCGCACCGGCGGGACCGAGACGGTCATCACCAGCTCCGCGGGGACGTCACCCTCGTTGCCATATGTGTGCGGGGTGTCGGCCTCGAAGGAGACGCTCGCACCGGCCGGGACGCGGTACTCGGTCCCGTCGACGGTGAGCGTCAGCTCGCCCGCCGTGACGTGGACGAGTTCCACCGTGCCGGAAGGGTGCGGGTCGGAGGCGCTGGCCTCGCCGGGCATCAGGTGCCAGTCCCACATCTCCAGCGGGCCCGGTGCCTCGGCGCCCGCGAGGAGCCGGTTGTAGCTGCCCGCCTCGGTGTGCCAGAGCCGTACGGCCTGGTCGGCGGGGACGATGCGGACCTTCGGGCCCTGTTCGTAGTCGAGCAGGGTGGTGACGCTGATGCCGAGCGCGTCGCCGATCTTCACGACCGTGCCGATGCTGGGGTTGGTGCGGGCCTGCTCGATCTGGATGAGCATGCCGCGGCTGACTCCCGCACGGGCGGCCAGCGTGTCCAGGGTGAAGCCGCGCTCGGTGCGCCAGCGCTTGACGTTGCGCGCCAGGGACTGGGTCAGCAGGTCGAGGTCCGACACATTCCGTCCAATATCATGGATGACAGAGTTCAATGGACTGAACTACGGTGGGGTGAACCCGATCGTTCACCGAACTGTACTGCGAGGGGTCTCGTGACCGCATTCTTCGCCCTGGCCAGCAGCCTTCTGTGGGGCCTGGCCGACTTCGGCGGCGGGCTGCTGACACGGCGAGCCCCCGCGCTCACGGTCGTGATGGTCTCCCAGACGATCGCGGCCGTGGTCCTCGGTGCGATCGTGACGGCCACCGGAGGCTGGAGCGAGGCCGGGCCGCGACTGTGGTTCGCCTTCGCGGCAGGGCTGGTCGGGCCGGTGGCGATGCTGTCGTTCTACAAAGCTCTCGCACTGGGGCCGATGGGCGTCGTCTCCCCGCTCGCCACCCTGAGCGTCGCCGTCCCCGTCGCCGTCGGCCTCGTCCTGGGCGAACGTCCGGGCCTCGCGCAGGTGACGGGCATCGCGGTCGCCGTCACGGGCGTCGCCCTCGCCGGCGGGCCGCAGCTGCGGGGCGCCCCCGTGCAGCGGCAGGCGATCCTGCTCACCCTCGTCGCCGCACTCGGTTTCGGTACGGTGTTCGCTCTGATCACGGAGTCCTCGACCACCGTCGGCGGTCTGTACCTCGCACTGTTCGCGCAGCGCGTGACGAACGCGGCCGCGGGCGGAGCCGCCCTGTACCTCTCGGTGCGCCGGGGCACCCCCGCCCTCCCGGTGGATGGATTCTCCCGGGCCGACCTGCCCGCGCTCGCCTTCGTGGGCCTCGCGGACGTGGCGGCCAACGGCACCTACTGGGTCGCCGCCCACCACGGCCCGGTCACCGTGGCCGCGGTACTCGCCTCGCTCTACCCGGTGGTCACCGCGCTGGCCGCCCGCGGCTTCCTCCGGGAACGCCTGCGTGCGGTGCAGGCGGCGGGCGCGGGCCTCGCCCTGCTCGGCACGCTGCTCCTGGCGACCGGCTGACAGCCCCGAAACGGTGGGGGCACGGGGCCACAGGGGTCGCCCCTCGCAATCCGGGGTAGAGAGTCAGCCGTGTACGCGAGTCCCGACGACGAAGCCACCGCACACCTGCTCGTGGCCGCTGCTTTCCATGAAGCCGCCGCGAAGGCCCACGAACGGGACGACGTCTCCATCGGCGAGTTCTCCCGAGCCGTCCTCGCCCGCTTCGACGAGTACGGTGAGCTCCAGGGCCGCCTCTACGACGTCGTCCGCGGCTACGCGGCGAAGCACGCCTCCCTCGAGGAGCAGGCCGCGCTGGAACGATGGATCGCGGAGAAGACGGGTTCCTGACGCGCCGGCGTCCGGGCTGGCCGCAGGGGCACGCCGGCGCCTTGCTGGATCAATCCGGCCCCGCCTATGGTGCGACGACGTCGGAGTCGGCGCCCAGCGAACGGCGCCCGGAGTACGGGGCGGTCGTCGTGGGCGTTTATGTCCGGATCAGGGGCTGGCTGGAGTGCGATGACCGGCAGCTCATCCAAGTCAAGGAGATCGTCGGAGCGGACGATCCCGATCGGACATACGGCGGAGGCTGGGCCTTTCCCGCGAGGCAGTACAACTTCACCAATTGGGTCTTCTTCGGGGCCGAGATGCGCGCGCAGTCCGCCGACCGGTTCCTGGAGCAACTGCGCCGTGTGGCGCGGGTCCCGGCTTCCGACGACGACAATGACCTGATCACCGGTCTGTTCCTCGTCAGCCACGAGTCCGAGGGCATGAGCGAGTGGCAGGTTCGCGACGGCATCGTGGTGATCGGAGCCCCGAGCGGGGCGTATCAGTTCCTCGACGAGTAGGGCCGGTGAAGAGCCTTACGCTGCCGATACGCTCCGCCGAATTGACCCATGATTCGAGCAGGAGAATGAACCCTGTCCGGGGTCTTTCCCGGCCATAGATTCATGGCATGACGGACAACGCGCACACCGCTCAGGCCGCCCCCCACACACCCACCACCGCTCACGAGGACTCCCCGCGCACCAACTTCGCCGAGGCTGCCCCCAAGGCGTTCGAAGCCCTTACCCGCAAGGCCGACGAGGACGAGGCCCGGCTGCACATGACCCTGGAGACGACGCCCGGGCCACGCCCGGCTCCCAGGGCCCTCGCACGGCGCGGGAGGGCGAACGCCGCGAACCTCGCCCTCCTCGCCTTCGCCCAACTGATCATCTCCGTCGACTACAACATCGTCTACGTGGCGTTACCCCAGATCGGCATTGGCCTGGGCTTCTCCGCGCAGCACCTCCAGTGGGTGATCAGCGCGTACGCCGTCGCCTTCGGCGGCTTCCTGCTCCTCGGCGGCCGCGCCTGCGACCTGTTCGGCCCACGCCGCACGTTCGTGCTCGGACTGAGCCTGTACGGAGTCTCGTCGCTGGCAGGCGGCTTGGCCGCAGGACCCAGCCTGCTCATCGCGGCCCGCGCCGTGCAGGGCATCGGCGGCGCGTTCCTCTTCCCCGCAACGCTCACCCTCGTCGGCACGCTCTTCGCGGAGGGCCGCGCGCGCAACCGCGCCTACTCGGTGTGGGGCGCGGCGGGCGGCAGTGGACTCATCGTGGGCGCGCTGCTCGGCGGCGCACTGACCCAACTCCTCGGCTGGCGCTCGGTACTGTACGTCAACGTCCCGCTGACCCTGATCGCGGTGGTGGCCGCCTTCCGCCTCATCACCCCGGACACCGCTCGGCGGGCCGGCCGCCGGATCGACCTGCCCGGCGCCCTGACCTCCACGCTGGGCGTCACGGGGCTGGTCGTCGCCCTGGTCCAGGGCCCGGAGTCGGGCTGGCTGTCGGCGACCGTCGTGCTCTCCGCGGCGTCGGGCGCGACCCTGCTGGCCGCCTTCCTCCTCATCGAGGCCCGCACTCGCGACCCCTTGATGCCCCTGCGGCTGCTCCGTGGCCGCCGGCTGCGCACCGGCATGGCCGTGACGTTCCTCTACATGGCGACGATCGGCAGCCTCGCGTACTTCCTCACCGTCTATTTCCAGAACGTCCTCGGCTACGACGCCTTGCGCACCGGTCTCGCCTACCTCGTCCCCATGCTGGCGATCACCGCGGGCTCGCTCCTCGCGGGCCGGATCACCACCCGGCTCGGCGCCCGCACGGCGATGACCGGCAGCCTCGCGCTCGGCGCGGCGGGCACGGCGATGGTGGCACTCGCCATGGCCGCCGACGGCTCCTACGCCGCGCTGATCCCCGGCTTCCTGGTCCTCGGCCTGGGCCAAGGGGCGGGCTACTCCCTGATGTTCGGCGCCGCCGTCGCGGGCATCGCGGGCCACGAGCAGGGCATCGCCTCCGGCATGGCGTCCACGACCCAGCAGGTAGGCGGCGCGGTGGGCCTGGCGGTCCTGGTCGGCATCGCGGGCCTCGGGCAGCACACCTCGGCGGCGGCCACGGTGGCCGGCGCGCGCACCGCGCTCTTCGTGGCAACGGCGGGCATCGCCCTGACAGCCCTGGTGGCCCTCGGCTTTCCGCGCAGGCCAGCACGGTGACGCCGCAACGTCGTCGGACGCGCATCACGCAGCGCCGGTATGGGGCCGGCCCGTCACCTGCCCCCTGTTGGTGACGGTCCTTCCGCGCTCTTTTCCCGGCGTCCCTGACACGATTGTGGCTTATGATCACGACAAGGCGGGGTCGTAGCACAGAGGTAGTGCGCCGCGACATCATCTCGGAGGACGTCGGTTCGAATCCGACCGCCCCGCCCCTCACGGGACGACGCAGGGGCCGTGCAAGCCCGCCGGCTCCTGCGCACTGTCACTGTGGCATGTTCGGATGCCTGAGCGCACCGAGTGCGGCAGTCGGCCAGAGACCCGACATGGAAGGTCTCCGGCGGCGCCATGGACAGCCTCACAGCTGCAGGTTGTGCCACCGCTGACATCGCCCGATGCGGCAGGACGGACGACGAGATCAAACGTCCTCCTGGCCCGTCCACGTCGGTTCAGTGAGCGGGTTTCTCCCAGGTCAGCGAGTACCGGCGCAGCACGTGGCGGCGGTAGCGCACGCCGGGCAGCAGCCGGTGGGCGGCAGCCCGTACCTGCCCGTAGCTCATCTGCGGATCGGCGACCGGCATGCCCTGCGGGCCACGCGCGCGACGCAGCACCTTCGTGATCCGCACGATCGGGGCGGCCGCGATCAGTGCCGCCCATTCCGTCACGCTCGCCTCGCGGGCCAGACCGACCACCACCAGCGTGCCGCCGGGCCGCAGCAGCTCACGCATGCGGACGAGGGCCGCCTCGAAGTCCATGTGATGGATCGTGGTCACCGAGCAGACGAAGTCGTACTCCGCACCCCCGAGTTCCGCGGTGAGGAAGTCTCCCTGGACGAAGGTCAGTTGCGGGTGACCGGCGGCGGACTCGCGGGCGCGGGCGATCATGTCCGGTGACTTGTCGACACCGGTGACGCGTTTCGCCCGCCCGGCGAGCTTCCGGGCCAGCAGCCCGTCCCCGCAGCCGACGTCCAAGGCATCGCCGCACCCCTCGGGAACGGACCGGAGGATGCCCGGGTGCCGGGCAACGTTGGTGTTCCAGTACGGCTCTTCGGCAGGCTCGCGCATCGGATCAGCGTAGGGCCGGTCACCGACTGGACGCCGACGGATTCGCGGTGCCCATGGGGAGTGGGGACCGCAGCCGAGTCAGCTCTCGGTCTCCAGCTCCGCCAGCCGGGCCACGTCCGCCTCGTCCAGCTCCGCCAGGGACAGCAGCTGCTCCGAGGTGACGCCTTCCGGGATCGGCACCGGGGGCGGCGTCCGCAGCGGCGGCTGCCAGCCGTCGGCGGGTGTCCAGCGGCGTACGACCTTGGCGGGCGCGCCGGCCACCACGGCGTGGTCGGGCACGGTGCCGCGGACCACCGCCCCGGCGGCCACGACCACGTTCCGGCCGATCCGCGCGCCGGGCAGGACGACCGCGCCGGTGCCGATCCAGCAGCCCGGGCCGATCTCCACCGGCTCCATCCGCGGCCACTGCTTACCGATCGGCTCGTGCGGGTCGTCGTACGAGTGGTTGGTGGAGGTGACGTAGACGTACGGCCCGAAGTAGCAGTCGCTGCCGATGGTGACCGTCGTGTCGGCGATGACATGGCTACCCCGGCCGAGCACGACCCCGTCGCCGATGCGCAGGATCGGCTCGGGCCCGAGGTCGAGGTCGGGCATGAGGCCCGCGGTCAGGGTGACCTGTTCGCCGACGATGCAATGGGCGCCGAGGTGGATCCAGGGTTCGCCGAAGACGGTGCCCAGCGGGAAGGCGAGCCTGGTACCCGTTCCGATCGCGCCGAAGCGCAGCCGTCCCGGGTGCTCGGCGGTGACCGAGCCCGTGCGCTGCACCCATGCCCAGCCCGCGTGCACGGCGCGCTGGAGGAGACCGCGCCGCCAGGACGAGAACGAGAACGTGTTCTTGTGGATGGGCATCCGCTCACCGTACTCAGCGCATGGTCCGGCCAAGAGCCCGGAAGGCTGTGATCTTCGCCCCACCGGGTGGCGTACCGTGCGAATGTACCGACGACGAGGAGAGGGCGATGACGCACAAGGCGTTGATCATGGGCATCGGCGGCAGGGAACCGAAGGTCGACACCGAGGCTTTCGTGGCGCCCACGGCCTCCGTCATCGGGGACGTGACGCTGGAGGCGGGTGCGAGCGTCTGGTACGGGGCGGTGGCGCGCGGCGACGTGGAGCGGATCACCGTCCGGGCGGACGCCAATGTGCAGGACAACGTGACGCTGCACGCCGACCCGGGCTTTCCCGTCACCATCGGCGAGCGCGTGTCCGTCGGGCACAACGCCGTGGTGCACGGCGCGACCGTCGAGGACGACTGCCTGATCGGGATGGGCGCGACGGTCCTCAACGGGGCGGTGATCGGCGCGGGGTCCCTCGTGGCCGCGCAGGCTCTGGTGCCGCAGGGGATGGTCGTGCCGCCGGGGTCACTGGTGGCGGGGGTGCCGGCGAAGGTGAAGCGGGAGCTGACGGAGGAGGAGCGCCAGGGGGTGACGCTCAACGGCACGCTGTACGCCGAGCTGGCCAAGGCGCACCGGGACGTGCACCGGGACTGATGTCCCGGGCCTGCCTCAGTCGGCGGCCGGGACGGGTTCCGGCTCGGTCTCGGCCTCCCGCCTGTCGGCCGCCTTCTTCGCCTTGCGCTTGAGCACCAGCATCGACGACAGGCCGATCAGCAGGGCCACCACCAGGCCCAGGTAGGAGAAGCGCTTGAGCCAGTCCTCGGCGACGACTCCGACGTAGTAGATGACGGCGGTGGTGCCGCCCGCCCAGCAGATGCCGCCGAGGACGTTGGCGATCAGGAACTTCCAGTACGGCATGTGCAGGACACCGGCGAGCGGGCCTGCGAAGATGCGGAGCAGGGCGATGAAGCGGCCGAAGAAGACCGCCCACATGCCCCACTTCTCGAAGGACCGCTCGGCGGTGGCCACGTGGCCCTCGCTGAAGTGCTGGGGGAACTTCCTGCCCAGCCAGGCGAGCAGTGGTCGCCCGCCCTTGCGGCCGATGGCGTATCCGATGGAGTCGCCGACGACGGCGCCGGCGGTCGCGCACGCACCCAGCACGAAGGGGTTGACGCCGGAGTGCTGGGAGGACATCAGGGCCGCCGAGACCAGAACGATCTCACCGGGCAGCGGGATGCCCAGGCTCTCCAGACCGATCACCAGGGCCACCACGGCGTAGACGGCGGCCGCGGGCACCGAGTCGAGCCATTCCTGGACGTGCACCGCCGGTTCCTCCCCTGTCGGTCATCACTTGCGGGAAGGTCGCCCGTCGGGCGCTCCCCCAGTGAAGGCTACCGGTTCGCCCGCGGACGGCGGCGGCCCTCAGTCACGGCGGGCCACGAGGCGGTAGGCGTTGGACAGGCCGAGCCGGTGGGACAGCGGCCGTACCCCGAGACGGTCCACCAGGGTGGCCAGGACCAGGGCGGGTACGCCCGCGAGCAGGGTCGCGGTGCGCAGGCTTCGGCTCAGGGCCCCGGGCGGCTCGCGCAACCAGGGGGCGTCCTCGCGCGGCGCGGTGTGGTCCAGGGCCAGCCAGACGGCGGCGAGCAGGTCGACCGGGTCGTGCGGTTCGGCGTGCTGCTCGGCGACCACCGTGAAGCCGAGCTCGGTGAGCCGTCGGCGCAGGTTGGCGACGGGCACGAAGTGCAGGTGCTGCGGCTGGAGCCAGGGCAGCCACCAGCGGCCGAGGAGACGGGCGTAGCGGCTCTCGGGGTCGGGGACCTCGATCAGCAGGTGGCCGCCGGGGCGGACGGCCTGGTGGGCGGCGCGCAGTTCGCGGTCGGGGTCGGTGCTGTGTTCCAGGTAGTGGAACATGCTGACGACGTCGTAGCGGGCGGCGAGGTCGGGTGCCAGGTCGGGGAAGAGGCCGCGGTGGGCGTGTTCCACGCGGCCCTCGCGGGCGGCGATCTCCACGCCGTCGGTGAAGTCGAGGCCGTCGAAGGAGGTGCCGGGCAGCACCTCGCGGGCGGCCGCGCAGAAGTGGCCGTGCCCGGTGCCCACGTCGAGCCAGTTCTTCGGGGTGGGATCGTGCGGCAGCATCGACTCGGCGCGGCCCCGGTACATCTTCGTACGGCCCCCGAAGGTGCCGCCCATCCTCTGCTCGCCGAGGCCGTCGTAGAAGTCTCGGTAGTAGAACTCCAGGCCCTCCTCGTTCAGCGCCGGGTTCTGGAAGGTGTGCCCGCACGCCTCGCAGCGGTCGAGGAGGAAGCGGCCCGGTTTGTGCTGGAGCAGGTCGGTGGTGCGCAGCCTGGTGGTCAGGCGGTCCGACCCGCACCAGGGGCAGGTGCTGCGCCGGGGCGCGAAGAAGCGGTCCACACCGCTCGCCAGGTCGGCCCGGTAGGCGGGGCGCAGCTCGGCGACCCGGGCGGCGCGGTCAGCTCGGCCGGCACCGCGAGCACCCCCGGCACCACCGGCGTCGTCGGGGCCTTGGGTCTCGTTGCTCATCGGGTTCCCTCCGGACGTGTGTCGGCGGCCAGCCGCTCGAGGCGGGTGGCGGCGGCGGGGGCGCCGCCCGCGGCGCGGAACGCGGCGCGGATCCGTTCCGCGGCGGTGCGGTGGCCGGGTTCGTACAGGACCGTGTCGAGGGCCGCGCCGAGCCCGGCGGCGGAGACCCGGCCGAACCGCACCCGGACGCCCGCTCCCGCGTCGACGACCTGGGCGGCCACCACGGGCTGGTCGTCACGGATGGGGGCGACGACCAGCGGCACGCCGTGCCAGAGGGCCTCGCAGACGGTGTTGTGCCCGGCGTGGCAGACCACCGCGCCGGCCCTTTCCAGGAGCGCGAGCTGGGGCACGTAGGGCAGGACCAGTACGTCCTTGTCCCCGCCGGACACCTCCAGCGTGCCGCCCGGATCGGCCACCACGGCCTGTGTCCGGTCGGCCCGTTCGCGCACCGCGCCCACGCACTCGGCGAGGAAACGTCCGGCCGCGTCGGCGTTGGCGGTGCCCAGGGTCACCAGGACCGTGGCCCGGCCGGGGTCCAGCCACTCCCAGGGGAACCCGGGCGCGGCCGGGCGGGCGGCGACCGAGGGGCCGACGTAGTGGATGTGTTCGCCCCGGACGGCCGACGGACCGGCGAGTTCCGGGGTGCTGAACGCCAGCAGCAGGTGGGGGGAGAAACGCGGGTCGGTGTCGCCGGCCGGGTCACCGATGCGGGCGCGCAGCTCGTCGAGCCTCGCCCTGATCCAGTCGGCGACCTTGGGCATGCCGTCGTAGGCGCCGGTGAGTTCGGCCGAGGTGGTCGCGGAGGTGGCCCAGGGCAGGCCGAGGCCCTCCGCCACCAGGGCGCCGGCGAAGGCCTGCTGGTCGGCGACGACGACATCGGGGCGCAGGCTCCGCACGGCCGCCCGGACCCCGGGGGCCATGGCGTCGGCGAGCGGCAGCAGGTACCCCTCCCACAGGTACTTCAGCGCCTCCGGGCCACGCAGTCGGGGCGGGCGCTCGGCCGGGGCGGGTCCCGCGCAGGGGAGGACGTCGGCCTCCGGGCCGGCGAGCCGCCGAACCAGCCCGGCGTCGGCGCACACCCAGGCCACCCGGTGTCCGCGCGCCGCGAGTTCGGCGGCGACGCCCACCGCCGGGTTGATGTGCCCCACCAGGGGCGGTACGACGAACAGGAAGCCGCTCACCGGACGGCCTCGGCCCCCGCCGAGCGGATCAGTTCCAGGACGTGCCCGCCGACCGCCCCGGCCGCCTCGACCAGCACGGAGTGTTCGTGTCCGGGCAGCACGACGGACCGGAAGTCGGCGAGCAGCGCCTCCTTGAGGGGCGCCAGTTCCACCAGGTCCGAGTCGCCGCCGTAGACGCCGAGGACCGGGCAGCGCACGGCTCTGATCTCGTCCTCGGTGAGCACCCTGCTGGCGGGTATGTCCCGGCCGAGGGTGGTCTCCCGGGCGAGCCGTGCGGCGCCCTTGGCGAGGCGCGCGGTGTTGTGCCCCCGGTGGGCGGTGATCCAGGCGATCGCGTCGGGCTCGTTGTACGCCAGCTGGTTCAGTACCCGGTCCAGGATTCCGCCGAGCTTCGCCGCCCAGGCCGCGGTGGCCGGCTCGGACTCGATCAGGGTGAGGCTGGCCGCCCGCTCCGGGTGGCGGGCTGCGTAGCCGAAGGCGATGGTCCCGCCGTAGGAGTTGCCGACCAGGTGGACGGGCCCGGTGATGCCGAGCCGGTCGAGCAGTGCTTCGAGGTCGTCGATGTTGTGGTCCAGGGTGTAGCCGGCCGGGGGCCGCTCGCTGCGGCCGTGGCCGCGCAGGTCGTACATGACCACGTCGACGCCGGCCACCGCGAACCGCGGGGCCACCGTGAAGTAGTAGCTGGCCAGGCTGTCGGTGAGCAGGCCGTGCACGAGCACGGCGGTGGCGACCGGGGGACGGCCGTCCTCGGGGCCCATGCGCTGCACGTGCAACCGGACTTCGCCGGTGTCGACGATGGCCATCCGTCAGCTCGCCTCCGCGGCCTTCAGGCTGTGCACGACGTGCTCGACGAGCCGGCCGACGGTGAGCTCGATGATCTCCTCGAACTCCATGCCGGCCAGGAACTCGGCGAAGTTGACCCGGTTTCCGTAGTGCTCCCTCAGCAGACCCGCCAGGGTCACGAGGTCGATGCTCTCCAGCTCCAGATCGCGGTTGAACGTCGTGGTCATGCCGATCTCGAGGTCCTCCTCGCCGTACTCCTCGAGGAGGGTCAGGAGCATGCCCCTGATGTCGGCGAGCACCGCCTCCTCGTCGGCGGACGCGGTGGTCGGCTCCATGGGATTCATCGCTCCTGCTCCTCTTCGTCGTCGCCCGCCGGGCCCGTCGTCCAGGCCACGACGTAGTCCCTCGGCGGCAGTGCGGGCGGGTTGCGGACCGGTGCGCAGTGCACCGTGTACACGCGTTCAAGGCGTCCTGAGACCAGCAGCCGGTCCCCGGCCGGTGCCGCGTGGAAGACGGCGAAGTCCCGGGGGCGACCGCCGAATCCGGTGCCCTCCGCCTTCGCCACGGCCTCCTTCGCGGCCCAGAACCGGGTGAACCAGAGCGCGGCGTCCCCCGCCGCGGACAGGGCACGCAGCAGCCGGAGTTCCTCGGCGCCGAGAGCCGCGGCGACGGCCGACGGGGCGCGTTCGGTGACCTCTTCGATGTCGATGCCGGGTCCCGGGCCGGGCGTGTGCGGGCGCACGATCGCCACGCCCGCCTCGGCACGGTGGGCCAGGGACACGTCCAGCGGGGGCAGGACGCGTCCGTGCACGCCGGTGACGTACGGGCGGCCGAGGTCGTCGTTGTGCACCTGGATCTCGGCCGGGTAGACCGGTCCCTCGCCCTGCTCCCACAACCACCGCCGTACGGCGTCCTTGACCGCGATCCGCCCGAGCAGCCACTGCCTGCGGCCGCGCGGCGCGTGCTCGGCGTACCGCGCGCGCTCCGGGCCGCCCAGGGAGTTCCGCATGATCAGCTCGCGGGACGCGAGGTCCGGCCACCTCTCGTGCAGCAGCGACCAGCCGCCCGCCCGGGGTTCGGAGAGGGTGTTGCGCTCGGGGAAGCGCTCGACCGGGCGGGTCTGCGGGTCGTTGTCGAAGCGGCGGTCCTGCCAGCCGGTCAGCCGGGCCCACACCCGCCCGGCGACGGTGAGTTCGACGTCCGCCTCGAGGACGGTGTCGGTGAGCGAGGTGATCCGTACCAGGCACTCGACCCGGGTGCCGGGGGCCGGACCGGGTCCGTGGAAGAGCATGTGCCGTATCTGCACGGGGAACACGACGGTCCGCTCGGTCCTGGTGGCCATGATCCAGTAGCCGAGGATCTGGCCCACGTTGTCGAGCAGGGCGCCGGGGGCGGTGGGCGTGGTGATGACGCCGCGCACGTGTTCGTCGCCGATGCCGGTGAGTTCGGTGACCCCCTGGAACGCCGGCCCGTGGAACATCCAGCGCTCCCGGTAGATCTGGTCGGCGCTGTGGTCGGGGGTGCGTTCCGGGGTGCCTTCCGGAATGAGCGGAGCCGTGCCCGCTTCGGGCGGTGCGGTGTGGCGGGCGGCGAGTTCGACCACGGCTCGGGCCGTCGGGCCGAAGGAGACGGCGAGGCGGTCGGGGTCGTCGGGAGCCCTGGTGACGGTGACCTGGACGTCGACGGGCGGGGTGGCGGTGAGCCACCGGTCGAAGCGGGCCCCGTGCACGGCGACCGCCCGCATCCCGGGTGCCGCCTGCTCCGCCGCGTCCATCATGTGCTGCACGATCGTGGTCGCCGGCACGACCGGCCAGCGGTCGGCCAGGTCCGGCCATCCGGGACGCTGCGGGAAGAAGCAGTGGTCGAGGAGGTGGGGCATGGTGTCCGGCGAGACGTGGACGGTCGTCTGACGGGTGGCCGGAGTCGCCGTGGCCGGGGGCCGCCGGGCGGACGGAGTCGCCGTGGCCGGGGGCCGCCGGGCGGACGGGGTCGCCGTGGCCGGGGGCCGCCGGGCGGACGGGGTCGCCGTGGCCGGGGGCCGCCGGGCGGACGGGTCGGCCGCCTCGCGGGTGCCGCCGGCGGTCCCCGGGCCGCTGCCGGTGCGCGGGGGTGCGGCCGGGGGCCTGCGTCCGTCCGCCGTGATGAGCTCGGCGGCCGTGTGCGCGGTGTCGCGCAGCAGCGCGCTCAGTTCGGCGGCGGCCGGGAAGCGTGCGGCGAGGGTGTCCAGCGGGGAGGTCAGGGCGGCGGGGCCGTCGTGGGCCGGGGTCTCGTCCGCAGCGGGCGCGGCGCGCAGCTCCGCCCGCAGCGCGGTGAGGGCCGGGCCGTCGAGCGACACCAGCGCGCCCCCCAGGTCGAGCCGGACCGGCGGACGCTGCGGCCGGGCGGTGGGCGCGGAGGCCGGGGCGGAAGGGGGTGCCCCCGCGGAAGCCGGCGCCGGGGCGTGCGGCTTGGGCAGTGCCGGTTCCACCCGGGCTCCCGCCGTCCACAACGCCGTGGCGACGCGGCGGAGTTGGGCGAGACCCGTTCGGTGCGGCGAGTTGGCGGCGACGGCCAGGTGGTCCCGGTCGCCGAGGGTGTCGTCGATGAGGGAGGCGAGTTGTCCGGGGCCGGCCTGGACGAAGGCGCGGTGCCCGGCGTCGTACAGGGCCTCCACGAGCAGGCGGAAGCGGACGGGTTCCAGCAGGTGCCGGACGAAGAGTTCGCGTACGGCCGTCTCGCCCTCGGGGAACGGTGCGGCCGTCGTCCCCGACCAGACGGGGACGGTGGGCGGGTGCAGCCGGAACCGGGCGGCGGCCTCCTCGATGGGCGACAGGTAGGGCTCGAGCATCGGCGTGTGGAATCCGGACCGGAACGGCAGCACCTGGCACAGCACGCCCCGGGCGCGGAAGGCCCGTACGAAGTCACCGACCGCCGTGTCCGGGCCGCACACCATCGACTGGCCGGGCGCGTTGTCGTGGGAGAGCACGATGCCCGCGTCCGCCCAGCCTCCGGCGAGGGCGGCGACGACCTGCTCGGCCGGCGCGCCGACGGCGGCGAAGGCCAGGCCCGGGACGCTGACCGTGTCCGGGTCGAACCCGGCCATGAACGCGTCCACGTCGGCACCCGAGTACAGCCCGGCCACCGCCATCGCGGTCCACTCGCCGACGCTGTGCCCGGCGACGGCGTCCGGGACCACGCCCATCCGGCGCAGCGCCGCGTCGAGGAGCCGTCCCGCGCCGACGACACCGGCACCGTGCCGTCCCACGTCATCGACCCGCGGCTCCTCGGCGGTGGCCCCGGGGAGCCCGGGCAGGCCGAAGTGCGCGGCGACGTCGTCGACGCGGGGCGTGAACTCGGCTTCCAGACCGGGGAAGACGAAGACCAGCTTTCCCTGCCCGGGTCCGAGGAGCGGCCCGGGCCGGAACCAGACGTCGCTGCGGCCCTGCCAGGCCCTGCCCTTGCCGACCGCCCGCCGGGCGAGCGCGAGCCGCCTGGCGGTGGGATCGACGATGCCGAGCCGCGCGGGCCCGGCCTCCGGGTGTGGACGGGCGACGTCCAGCCCGGAACCGAGGACGGCGGAGTCGTCGGCGGCGAGGAGCGCGGCCAGCCCTGCCGGACGGTCGGCGGCGAGCAGGAGGACGCGCTCCGGTTCGGTGACGCGGACGGGGGTCGGCGGGCGCCCGCCCGTGACCTTCGCGGAGTCGGCGGCGCCCGCACGGGCCGGGGCGCGGCCGGGGGCACGGAAGGTGCCGTCCGCGGCGGACGCCGTCGCTCGCCCGGCAGGTGCCTCCTCCAGCACCACGTGGGCGTTGATGCCGCCGAAGCCGAAGGCGTTCACGGCCGCCCGGCGCACCGGACGGTCCGGGGTCGTCTCCCAGGGGACCGCCTTCTCCAGCGGGCGGAAGCGGGTGCGGGCGAGGGCGGGGTGCGGGTCGTCGCAGTGCAGGGTGGGCAGGAGCGTGGCGTGGTGGACGGCGAGGGCGGCCTTGACCAGGCCCGCCACCCCGGCGGCCGGCATGGTGTGGCCGATCATCGACTTCACCGAGCCGAGCACGGCGCGTTCGTCGCCGTACGGGTCGCCGGGATCTCCGGGGCCGAACACCTCGGCCAGCGTCGCCAGTTCGGCGGTGTCCCCGGCCGGGGTCGCGGTGCCGTGCGCCTCCAGCAGGCCGACCGCGCCGGGGACGGCCGGATCGAGGCCGGCGGCACGCCAGGCCTGGCGTACGGCGTGGCTCTGGCCGCCCGGGTCGGGGTTGACGAGACCGGACGTACGGCCGTCGCTGGCCACGCCCGTGCCGCGGATCACCGCGTACACGCGATCGCCGTCGCGCTCCGCGTCGGACAGTCGCTTGAGGACGACCACTCCCGTGCCCTCGCCGATGAGGATGCCGTCGGCGTGCCGGTGGAAGGGGCGGATGCGCTGGCTCGGGGACAGGGCGCGCAACTGGGAGAAGACGCTCCAGAGGGTGATGTCGTGGCAGTGGTGCACTCCCCCGGCCAGCATCAGGTCGCAGCGCCCCGCGGCGAGTTCGCCGACGGCCTGGTCGACGGCGACGAGCGAGGAGGCGCAGGCCGCGTCCACGGTGTAGGCGGGGCCGCGCAGATCGAGCCGGTTGGCGATGCGGGAGGCCGCCAGGTTGGGCACCAGGCCGATCGCGTTCTCGGGGCTGTCGGGGCCCAGGCGTTCGGTGAACGCCGCCCGGACGCGGCCGAGTTGCTCCGGCGTGAGGTCGGGCAGCAGCTCGCCCAGGGTGCGTACGAGCTGTCCCGCCGTGCGGACCCGCTGGTCGAGCCGGACCAGGCCGGGGGTGAGGTAGCCGCCCCGGCCGAGGACGACACCGACACGGTGCCGTTCGGGCAGCCGGTCGTCACCGCCCGCGTCGGCGATCGCGGCGGCGGCCACGTGCAGGGCGATCAACTGGTCGGGCTCGGTGCCCGCCACCGAGGCGGGCATGATGCCGAACCGGGTGACCTCCACCTCGGCGAGGCCGTCCACGAACCCGCCCCGGCGGCAGTACACCTGGTCGGCCGCGGCGGGCCCGGTCGCGGCCGAGGGCCGGTAGTAGTCGGCGTCCCAGCGGCCCTCGGGCACGTCGGCGATCGCGTCCACGCCGTCGCGCAGGTTGCGCCAGTAGGCGTCGAGGCCGGCGGCCCCGGGCAGCAGGACCGCCATCCCCACGATCGCCACCGCTGTCTGACGGCTCATCACATCGCGGCCGGTCATGTCACCAGGCCGAGGCGGTGTAGACGACCGCGCGGGCCGACTCGTCGCCCCAGGCCAGTTCCCGCAGCAGGGCCGCGGTGCCCTCCTCGGGGTCGATGAGCTTCACACCCCGCCGGGTGAACTCCCGGCCGAGTTCCGGGCTCACCATGCCGGTGTGCCCGCCGGTGGGCGCCCAGGGCCCCCAGTGCACGGTCAGCGCGCGGTGGCCGGTGCGGGCGGACCAGTCGGCGCCGAGCTCCTCCAGGGCGTCGTTGGCGGCCGCGTAGTCGGCCTGGCCCCGGTTGCCGAGGACGGCGGAGACGCTGCCGAACAGCACGGCGAAGCGCGGGCCGGTGGGGAGTTCCTCCAAGGCGGCCAGCAGGGTGGCGGCCCCGGTGGTCTTGGTGCCGTACACCCGCTGGAAGGATTCGGTGGTCTTCTCGGCGATCAGCCGGTCCTCGATCACCCCGGCGGCGAACACGACCCCGTCCAGCCGGCCGTGCTCGGCGTGGATCTCCTTGACCGCCTGGAGTGCCGCGTCCCGGTCACGGAAGTCCACCGACCGGTATCGCGCCTCGCTGCCGAGCGCGGTGAGTTCGGCGAGCGTCGCGGTGATCTCCCGTTGCGCGAGGATCAGTCCGGCGGCGCGGTTGATCTCCGCGGGCCCGGCCGATCCGTCCGCTCGGGTGGCGAGCGCCGCGCGCAGCCCGGCCGGGGTGCGCGCGGAGGCGGTCCGGGGGTCCTCGGGTCCGGCGGGGGCGGGGGTCCTGCCGACGAGTTCGATGCGGCAGCGGCAGGCCGCGGCGAGCGTGGCCGCGAACCTGGCGGTGATCCCGCGGGCGCCGCCCACCAGCAGCACCACGGAGTCCCGGTCCAGGCCGAGCGCGGCGGCCTCCGCGGCGCCGTCGCCTGCCGGGCCGGCACCGGTGGTGCCGAGCGGTCCGAGGGGCGCCTCGACGAGTTCCATGCCGTGCCGGCCCCCGGCCGTGCGCAGGACGACGGGTTCGTGTTCGGACGACGGCGCGAGCAGTTCGGTGAGCAGGGCGTCGGCGACGGCGGAAGGGGCGGTGTCGTCGAGGCCGACGACCCGCGCGACGGTCTCCGGGTACTCGCGGGCGATGGTGCGGAACAGGCCGTACAGCCCGGCCGCGGGGAGGGCGCCGGCGTCGGTGGACCGGGCGGCCAGCAGCCGGCGGGGGCGCAGCGCCAGGGCGGCCCGGAGCACGGGGTGGGCGTCCGGCAGGACCGGCACGTCGGCTCCGGGCAGCGCGCCGAGATACAGCACGCCGTCCAGTGGGCCGTCGGCCTCGGTGAGCAGGTGCTCCCGCCCCGCGGTCACCACCTGGGCGCCGTACCCGGCGAGCCGTGCCTCGACCTGCCCGGCCGCTCCCGCGCCGTCGCCGAGGACGGCGAAGCGCTTCCCGGTGAGCGCGGCCGCGGGATCCGGCGGTCCGGCGGGCAGGGGCAGGGGCACCGGGCGCAGTTCGAACCTTTTGGGAGCCTCGCCGGTGATCTCCGGGGTGGTCTCCGAGGGCTCGTGCGGGACCTCGTCTGGCTCTGCCGTGATCGTCAGGTCCATGACAGTCTCGGGCACGGCTGCCGCGGTGGGCTCCCCCGCCGTCGCCTCGTCGGCGGCGATCAGCCGCGCCGCCAGCCACTCGGTGACCGACGCGGCCGTCCGCGCCCTGGCCAACTCCTCCAACTCGGCGTCGTCGAGGGCGGCTTGCAGGTCGGAGCCGCTTCCGATGCCGAGCCGTGCGGCGAGTTCACCGGCGATCTCGGCCCGTTTGATCGAGTCGATGCTCAGGTCCGCCTCCAGATCGAGATCGGGCTCGATCATGTCGACCGGGTAGCCGGTGCGCTCGCTGATGATCTCCAGGACGACGCGTCGGACGTCGACGCCCTCGGGGGCACCGGTGTCCGCGACGGCCGGAACGGGCGCGGACGGCTGGGCGGGCGCCGCCTCGCCCGGCGGGAGCTCGGCGGACACGGCCCGGGTCCGCGGCGGCGCGACGGGGGCCGCCGGAGCCGGGACCGATGTGCCCGGTGCCCCGCCGAAGTAGGTCAGCAGCACATCACGCTGGGCGGCGATCATCTCCCGGCTGGTGCGCAGGAACTCGGAGATCAGCGCGTCGTGATCGGCCGGGGCGCCGTGCGGGGGGTTCGTCGTCACAGTGGTCTCCACGACTCGTCGGGCCGGTGCGAGCGCACCGGGGAGGAGGTCTCCGGCGGCGGTGCGGACCAGGTGTCCGTCGACGGTCCATCCGGGCCGCCGGGGCACCGGTGTCCGGACCGCGTCGACGGCCTCGCGTCCCCTCAGGAGCCAGGCGGTGCGCACCGGCCGCCCCGCGACGGCCAGTTGGGCCAGCGCGTCGAGCCAGCCCCGCAGGCCGCTTCCGTCACGCGGTTCGCAGGCCACGGTGCGGTGCGGACGGTCGCCGAGGATCTGCCGGACCAGTCGGGTGAGGACCGTGCCGGGCCCCGCCTCCACGAAGACGCGTGCCCCGGCCCCGTACATCGCCTCGATCTGCCGGACGAACGCGACGGGCGCGCCGATCTGCGCGGCGAGGCCGGCGCGCACCGCGTCGGGGTCCGGATCGTAGGGTGCGGCGGTGCGGTTGGACCACACGGGGAACTCGGGCGGGCGCACGGTCTTGTCCTTCAGGACCTTGGCGAACCGCTCGCCCGCACCGGCCACCAGGGGGCTGTGGAAGGCACAGGCCACCGGCACGCCCTTGGCGGTGAGTCCGGCGGCGCGCAGCAGCCCTACCGCGGTGGCGACATCCTGTGTCGGGCCTGAGATCACCGTCTGCTCGGGCGAGTTCTGGTTGGCGACGACGACCGTGGCAGGTGCGCCGGCCGCGCGCAGGGCCCGTTCGACGTCCTCCGGGCCGGCGGCGACGGCGGCCATGGTGCCGGGGTCGTCGCCCGCCGCGGCCAGGATCGCCGCCGCCCGCTCGGTGCTGAGTTCCAGGAGCGTGTCGGGGTCGAGGGCACCGGCCGCGCAGAGGGCGGCCAGTTCGCCGTAGCTGTGTCCGGCCGCCATGTCGGGCCGTACTCCGGCCCAGGTGAGCAGGGCGTGCGCGGCGAGGCCGGTGATGCCGAGGGCGGGCTGGGCGGTCCGGGTGTCGGTGAGCGCGGCCCGTTGCCGTGCGCGGCCGGCCTCGTCGAAGGCGGCCGGCGGATACATCCGTTCGGCGAGCTCCGGTGCCGCCTCCAGGTACCGCTGCAGCTCCGGGAAGGCGAGGAACACCTCGGCGAGCATGCCGGGGCGCTGGCTGCCCTGACCGGGGAAGAGGAAGGCGACCTCGCCCTCGGCGCCGGCCTCCGGTTCCGGTGCCAGGTGAATGCCCGCGGCCGGGTCGTGCTCCCCGGCCAGCACCCGGCGCAACTGCCCGATCAGGCCGTCGACGTCATGCGCCACGATCGCCGCGCGCACCGGCTCCGGGGAGGCGTCCGCGCGCCTTGCCGCGCTCAGTGCCAGGTCGCGCAGCCGCCAGGGGCGGCCCTCGGTCTCGGCCGCCGTCAGCAGTTCCCCGATCACACGGTGGGCCGCCGCGAGGTCCCGGCCCCGGAACAGGAACAGCTCGGCGGGCCAGGTGTCCAGCGCCTGTTCGGGCGGTGCGGCGTCACCGTGGGCAGCGATGACCACGTGGAAGTTGGTGCCGCCGAAGCCGAACGCACTGACCCCGGCGAGGCGTTCGGCCGGCGGAACCGCCCACGGCCGGGCCCGGGTGTGGAAGGCGAAGGGGCTCTCCCCCTCCTGCCAGGCCGGGTTGGGCCGCTCCAGGTGGAGGGTGGGCGGCTTGACCCCGGTGTGGAGGGCGAGGGTCGTCTTGATCAGGCCCGCGAGGCCGGCGGCGCACTTGGTGTGCCCGATCTGCGACTTGACCGACCCGAGCGAGCAGCCGCCCGCTGCGGCGCCGGCGGTGGCGAACACTTCGCCGAGGACGGTGAGTTCGGTGCGGTCGCCGACCACGGTGCCGGTGCCGTGCGCCTCGACGAGACCGACGTCGGCGGGCGAGACGCGGGCGTTACGGTACGCCCTTTCCAGCGCGGCCCGCTGCCCCTCCGGCCGGGGTGCGGTCAGGCCGAGGGAGCGGCCGTCGCTGGACGAGCCGAGCCCCTTGATGACGCCGTAGATCCGGTCGCCGTCGCGTTCGGCGTCGGCCAGCCGTTTGAGGACGACGCAGGCCACGCCCTCGCCGAGGGCGATGCCGTCGGCGGAGCTGTCGAAGGCGCGGGAGCGGCCGGTCGGGGAGAGCGCGTGCACGGAGGAGAACAGGACGTAGTCGTTGATGCCGTTGTGCAGGTCGGCGCCCCCGCACAGCACGACGTCGCTGGTGCCGGCGACGAGTTCCTTGCAGGCCACGTCGACCGCGGCGAGCGACGAGGCGCAGGCGGCGTCGACGGTGTAGTTGGCCCCGCCGAGGTCCAGGCGGTTGGCGATCCGCCCGGAGATGACGTTGGCGAGCATGCCCGGGAAGGAGTCCTCGGTGAGCCGGGGCAGCTGGGCCTCCAGCCCGTCCGGCACGCTGCCGTAGTACGAGGGCAGTACGGCGCGCAGCGTGGCGGCGTTGGACAGGTCGCTGCCCGCCTCTGCGCCGAAGACGACGGAGGTGCGGGAGCGGTCGAAGTCCCGTCCCGTGTCGCCGTATCCGGCGTCCTCCAGCGCGCGCCGGGCCGCCTCCAGGGACAGCAGCTGGACCGGCTCGATGCCGCCGAGGGAGGCGGGCGGGATGCCGTAGCGCAGCGGGTCGAAGGGGATGCGGGGCAGGAAGCCGCCCCACTTGGAGGTGGTGGCGCCGTCCTCGTGGTGGACGGCGGGGTCCCAGCGCTCGGGCGGGACCTCGGTGACCGCGTCGTGTCCGGCGACGACGTTCGCCCAGAAGGCGGACACGTCGGGGGCGTCGGGGAACATGCAGGCCATGCCGATGACAGCGATGTCGAGGGGCGGGGGCGCCGCCGGTCGCGGGGTCCGGTGGTCGCCGAGCCGCTCGGTGAGCTCCCGGGTGCGGCCGGCGAGGAAGCCGGCCGCGTCCGAGGTGACCGAGCGGTGCAGGGCGTCGATCGTGGTGGTCGCCGAGCGCAGGACCACCACATCACCGGCCATGAACATGCCGTCAGCGAGCTGGCGTCGCTCGTCGACCGGGGTGAGTGCCCCGCCGTCGGGCCGGTCCAGGCCCTTGCTGGCGATGCGCAGCCGACCGACGTTGAGCCGTTCCAGCTCCTCCCAGATCCGCCGGTCCGGCACGCCCCGGGCACGCAACTCGGCTTCCCGGTCACGGTAGTCGTGGGTGAAGGGGCTGGGGACGCAGCGGGTGGCGTGTCCCGGGGCGGTCTCCAGCAGGGCGGTCGTGGTCGCCGCGACGACCTGCCGCTGGAACAGGGGCTGGATCGCGCCGTGTTCGACCGCCTCAGCCGTGAACAGGTAGGCGGTGCCCATGAGAACGCCGACCGCCGCGCCCCGGGCGGTGAGCGGGGCGGTGAGCGCGGCGACCATGGCCGCCGAGCGCTCGTCGTGCACGCCGCCCGCGAAGAACACCTCGATCCGCCGGGCGGTCTCCTCCTCCGCGCCGGCCAGGAAGTCCTCCAGTACGGCGAGTTGGGCCTCCCACAGCGGGAAACTCGCCCGGGGCCCGACGTGTCCGCCGCACTCCGCGCCCTCGAACACGAACCGGCGGGCCCCGGCGTCCAGGAACTGCCGGAGCAGGCCCGGCGAGGGCACGTGCAGGAAGGTGCTGATCCCGGCCCGCTCCAGCGCCTCGGCCTGGGAGGGCCGGCCACCGGCGACGACGGCATGACTGGGCCGCAGTTCCCGTACCGCTTCGAGCTGGGCGTTCCTGATCTCTTCGGGCGCGAACCCGAGTATTCCCACCCCCCACGGCCGGCCCTCCAGCGCGGCCCGCGCCCGAACCAGCATCGTGCGGGTCTGCTCGCCGTTCGCGAGGGCCAGCGCCAGGAACGGCAGCGCGCCCGCGTCGGCCACGGCCGCGGCGAACCCCGGCTGGTCACTGACCCGGGTCATGGGCCCCTGCGCGATGGGCAGCCGGGTGCCGAGGGCGCGGCACATGGGAGAGCCGGGAAGGAGGGCGCGGTCGGGGGTGGCGGTGGTCGCCGTGGGCCGGCTGTCAGCGGGCGTGCCGGGGAGGGGGGCCGAGTGCCCGGGATCCACCAGAGCTTCTCGAGCGGCCGCCCGCATTCCCCGGACCACGCCCTTGACGTCCCGCCACCGCTCGGCGAAGCGGGCCGCCAGGAAGCCGTCCTGTCCGACCGGCAGCAGCCGGTGACGCGGGTCGCCGGCGCCGAGCAGGGCCGCGACCGCCGCCGGATCCTCGGACGGCAGGGGCGGCACGTCCGGGCCCCGGCGGCGAAGCACCCGGTGCCCGCCCACCACGACGGTCTCCGAGCCGTCCAGGGAACGCAGCGCCGCCGCCGTCGCCTCGGGCAGCCCGGACTCGGCCAGCAGGGCCAGTTGGCTGTCGAGCACCACTCCGGCCGCCCCGCCGGCCACGGCGGCCGCCGCCGTACGCGGCCCGATGCCGCCGCATGCCCACACCGGCACGTCCACGTCCGGCTCCGCCAGCAGCTGTTGCAGCAGCACGAAGGTACTGAGGCTGCCGACCCGACCGCCGCTCTCCGCTCCTCGGGCGATCAGCCCGTGCGCCCCGGCGCGCACCGCGTCGCGGGCTGCGGCCAGGTCCGTCACCTCGACCAGAACGCGGTGGCGGGCGGTGATCTCGCCGATCTGCCAGGGCGCCCCCGCGGCCAGCACCACGGAGTCGGGGCCGCCCGTGCTCTTCTCCCCCGGGCCCGAGGTGCCGTGTCCGAGCAGGTCCTGGGGCCGCATCCGGCAGTGCGCGGCCACGCGCACCCCGTACGGGCCGGGGGCCGTGCGTCTCAGGCGTGCCAGCGCCTCACGTGCTTCCCGGTCGCCGGTACCGAGGTCCAGGACGCCGAGGCCGCCGGCCCGGGAGGCCGCCGCGGCCAGCCTGGCATCGGGTTCTCCGAAGGGGGTGACACAGATGATCAGGTCCAGGGCGCGCACGGCAGACGTCATGATGCTCCGAAGAATTCGGTGGACCAGCACGGTGGGGGGCTTGTGCGACGTGGAACTCCTGTGCGAGGCCCCCGGAAACTAGCGAGCTCCTTACTCGCCGGTCAATATCGGTGCGGGCTTTCCCCATGCCGTCGAACCGATCCGGCCAGCGGCCCGAACTCACCGCAAGAGCCGAAAATCCGAGCAATTCCCTTCGGCCGGACGGCGGCACGGGCTGCGTCCCGGTACGCACCACACCACCGCAAGCCCGTCAAAGTGCCCGTGGGGATTCACCCGGCACTCACCCCTGCGCAACACGGCGGGCCGCCGGGCCGCACTGTGTTAAATCCCCATGTCCGCCGCCCCGTGGCTCGATCGGAGCGTCGACCCCCGGAAACCACTCGACAACGTGAGCCGGAGAGTAAACACCTATCGGGGAAAGCTGTAGTAAACCCTTGAAGTAACGGCCGGTAACACCCCACCCGGGCGGCGACCGCCGTGTAGGCCGGATGCCGACACCGTGGTCGGGGGCGGCACATCGCTCCCAGGACGCGTAAGGAGGGGCGTCCGAACACCGTGGGCGGCGTTGGCCGTCCGGCCGACGGGCGCGGCCGCCGCGGACGGAACCGGGGCCGGCGCCGGGGGTGCCTCCTCGTCGGCGCCCGGGCGGGTGGAGCCGCCGCCGGAGGCGCCCCACGTCGCGCGGGGAAGGGGGATGCCGCTGTCGTCGCACCAGTTCTTGGCCACGAGCAAGGTGACGACCAGCACGAGGGCGGTCAGGCCGACGCCGATCAGCAGGGCTTTGCGGCGCCTGCCCTCGGAGACGGTGCGATGCCGTCCACCGGCCGCCGGGTGGGCGGCCCGGGACGCGGACGGCCGCTCCTCGGCCGGAACGCGCACCGCGCGCGAGTCGAGGTAGCGGCGGGCACCCCAGCCGAGCACGGCCTCGGCGAGCAGCGCGTCCAGGCCGTCCTCGAAGTGGCTGAGCTGCTCGGCGGCGTGCCTGCAGTAGCGGCACCGCACCAGATGCCGCTGCACGTCGGGCAGCAGCACGCCGCCCCGGCGCACGGGGATCTCGAGCAGACGGTTGTAGAAGCGGCATTCCCTGGTGGGCGCGAGTTCCCGGTGGACCCGTACGCAGGCCACCCGGAATTGTGCGCGAGCGCGCACCAGAGCGGCGGAGGCGGTGGCGGTGTCCATCCCGAGCAGACTGGCTGGTATGTTTATCGGTTCGGCTTCGACCTCGGTGTGCCAGAGAAGGCATTGAGAGGCTCCCGGAAGCGCCCGGAATGCACGCTCCGCGAGTTGGCGCCTTTCGGGAGTGCCGGGCATCGCCGCGCGTAGACCACGGCCACCGGTGGGCTTGCGCAGTTCCGGCAGGACTATGGGAATAACGTCGTCGGCCGCCCAGTTGCGGACCGTCTCCCGTACGGCCGCCAGGAGCTGAGGACGCAGTGCGCCGCCGACCGCTCCGCTCGCCAGCCGGCCCAGCACCCGGCTGAAGGCGGAGGTGGCCACCAGCTGGGCGGAACTCGACATGGACGCCAGGCAGATGACCGCGTAGTCGCAGGTCGCACGCCAGTGCCGGGCCAGCAGCAGGGCGACCGCTCGATGGCTGTCCCCACCCGGACCGCGCAGCTGGGCGACCAGGTCCCGGTCGGAATCCCCCGGGGAGGATCCGGGGCGCGGCGGGTACGGCGGACGTGGGGGGTGAGGGGGTTGCACTGGACCTTTTCCTTCCGGGCCGCAGGACGGCACGGGCAATGCGCGCCCTGCGGAAATCAGTGCCTGTTTCGTGCTGCCTAGGGGATCGGCCTTCCTCCATGGGCCCGGCCGCACCCCTCCCGCGGGAGGCTCACCTTCGCACACACGCCTGACAGGAAACAAGAAGTTCGACTGACCTACGTTCAGGGGACGGGAAATCAACAGAAGTTACCGCTGGTATCCACACCCGTTTTCGATACCGGGGTTACCGAAGCATCAACGAGTGCCCCTCGAATGCGCGCCGACACTCCGTTCCCACGGGTTTCTCGCACGTCTCCCGCGGCGCGCTCTCGTGCCGACGCCACCGCATCGCGGACACGAACCCCCACTCCTCGTGGTGACCCCCGGACCCGGGCCGGTCCGTCCGTACGGCCGCGCGGCCGTCGAGCCCACCGGCGAGTGCGACGCCGCGCGCGTCACCGGCCTGATGGAGAGCCGTCGGGCGCGAACGCGGGCCCGCCGCGGGCGGCGCGGTGCAGGGGGTCGTCCTCGACGGGCCGCGCCACAGCACGAGGAAGGCGGACCACCTGCGCACGGTGGTCCGCCTGGCCTGCGACCGGCCGGATCCCGGCCCCGTGATCGCGGCCCGGCTCGAGGAGTTCGTCGCGGGGCTCGGGGGCGACGGGGCGGCGCGCCGGGAAGGGCGGCACGCGGTCCGGGCGTTCCCGGGGCCAGCCGTCGAGCACGGGGCGGTCGAGCGAAGGGTCCGCCGTCGAGCACGGGCGGTCGAGCGAAGGGTCCGCCGCCGGGTCGCGGGGTCCGCGGTCGAACGAAGGGTCAGCCGCTCGGCCGCAGGGTCCACACCACCGTCATCTCGCCCGTGACGGCACCGTCCTCCCGCTGGATGGCGACGGTCACCGGGAACTCCGGGCGCTTGCCCTCGTCGAGTTCGGCGACCACGTCCGCGGCGGGGCGGCCGAGGGTGGCGGTGGCCCTGACCGGGCCCAGGGCGATCTTCCTGAACGCGATCTCGGCGGTGACCGGGAGCGGTACGGCCCGCGAGAGCTGGTCGCCGAAGGCGGCGAGCACGATGGCACCACTGGCGGACTCGCCGAGGGTGAACATCGCCCCGGCGTGCGGCCCGCCGACGTGGTTGCGGTACTCGCTCTGGTCCGGCAGGGACAGCACGGCCCGCTCCGGGGTGGTCTCGAGGTACTCGAGGTTCAGCGTCCGCACCATCGGCACCGTTGCGGCCAGCAGCTCGCCGATCGACATCTGGTCTGCGCTCATGCCCGCATGTTACTCACGAGTAGCCGATCCTGGCCAGAGCCCGTGCCGCACCCCATTAGGGTTACGTGCCATGTGGCCAGGACAGCAGCCGCCCGGGGGCGAGCAGAACCCGCAGAACAACCCGTACCAGCAACCGGGTTACCAGCAGCCGAATCCCTACCAGCAGCCCGGCTACCAGCAGGCCAACCCCTATGGGCAGCAACCGCAATGGGGCGCGCCCGCGCCCGTGGGTGCTCCGCCCCCGCCGCAGGGCGGAGGCAAGGGCGACAACCGCACGAAGATCGTCGCCGTCGTCGCCGCCGCGGCCGTGGTGGTGGCCGCCAGTGTGACCGGATTCCTGGTGCTGGGCGGCAAGGACGACAAGACCGACGACGGTGCGGCGAAGGGCGATGCGAGCCGGTCGGCGTCGGCGTCCACGGACCCGGGCGACTCCGCGTCCGGCTCGGAGGGCGATCCGCGCGGCGCGGACACGCAGAAGCCGACGATCCCGGGCTGGAAGGTCGTGGTCAATCCGAAACGGGGCGTCGCCTTCGACGTGCCGCCGGACTGGGAGGTCCAGCCCCCCGGCGAGGGCATCGGCATGGAGGACCACAAGACGGGCAAGCCGATCGCCTTCATGACGGGCACGACCCTGTACAAGTCCAAGTGGTGCACGTCCGACGACGACAAGGACGGGCGCACGGACGACACGGAGCTGGGCGCGGCCGGCACCAAGGGCGCCAACGGCGCGAAGAACACCGACGAAGCCGCGATCAACGCCGTGGGCTGGTGGGTCTACGGCGGTTACACCCAGCCCGACAAGAAGAGCCTCACCCTCGACAAGAAGGCCACGAAGTTCAAGACGGATTCGGGCATCGAGGGCAGCTACGCCTGGGCCCGGTCGCACAACAGCCCGCAGAAGGGCAAGTCCAAGTGCGCCAGCGACGGCAAGGCCGTCAGCTTCGGTTTCAAGAACTCCGCCGGGGACTTCGTCTCCTGGATCCTCTACGGGGCCACGGGCGTCAGCGGAGAGCTCCCGGACAAGACCATCATGAAGATCATGAGTACCGTGCGCCTGTCCGGTGACCCCACGGGGTGAGGACACCGGCCCCGTACCGGTCAGCCGATGCCGAACGTCCCGTCGGGGGGCTCGGGTGACGGCACGGCGTCCTCCTCCCGTACGGGCCGGGCGTCGCCCGTGAAGTCCCTCAGCCCCGGGCCGTGCTCGACCCGGGCCGGGAAGGCGTCGGAGGCGGTGCGGCGGGCCAGGGCGGCCGTGTCCAGGGGACGGTGCGCGGCGACCAGGACCGCGTTGCCGAACCGGCGGCCACGCAGCACACCCGGCTCGGCTATCAGCGCCAGCTCCTCGAAGACGGCCGCGAAGGTGGCGAGTTGGGAGCGGAGGAAGCCGAACGGCGCGGCGTCCGCGAGATTGGCGAGATAGACCCCGTCGGCGCGCAGCACGCGGGCCGCCTCACGGGCGTAGGCGAGCGAGGTGAGGTGCGCCGGGACCCGGGAGCCGCCGAAGACGTCGGCGATCAGCACGTCCGCCGAGCCGGCCGGGGCGGACTCGAGCCAGGCGCGGGCGTCCGCGGCGTGCAGTGCGATACCGGCGCCGTCCGGGAGCGGCAGGTGCTCGACGACGAGCTCCAGCAGCCCCCGGTCGGCCTCCACGACGTCCTGCCGGCACCCGGGCCGGGTCGCCGCGAGGTACCGGGGCAGGGTGAACGCGCCGCCGCCGAGGTGCAGCACGTCCAGCGGTCGCCCCGGCTCGGCGACGGTCTCCAGGACGTACCCGAGCCGCCGCGCGTACTCGAACTCCAGATGCGTCGGCGCGTCCAGGTCCACGTACGACTGCGGCGCCCCGTCGACCGTGAGCAGCCAGGCCCGCTCCCGGTCGACGTCCGGCATCAGCTTGGCGGTGCCGTGGTCGGTTACCCGGGAGACGGGTATGGAGTCGTTCACCTTCCCATTGTGCCCAGGGGTGTCTTGTGGATCATGCCGGGGTCGCGGGGTCTGGCACGCACTCCCCCACTCTCGACTTCGCTCGAGCGCGAGGGGCCCCCACCGGCGTTGTCGTCGGTCCCCGACTCCCCCACTCTCGGCTGCGCTCGAGCGGGGGGACCCCCATCGCGTCGACGCCCTCCTCCGCCTTGCAGCTGCACGCTCCCCCACGCTCGAACAGCCTCGCGCGGGGGGGGGGGGGGACCCCCATCGCCCCCGCTCGGGTCGGCTGGAAGGCACCGTCGGCCTAGGCCAGCCTGATCCACAAGACACCCCCTAGTGCACGGCGGTCACCGTGCCCGCACCGACCGTCCTGCCGCCCTCCCGGATCGCGAAGCCCAGCCCCGGCTCCAGCGGCACCTCACGGCCCAGCTCCACGGTCATGGCCACCGTGTCCCCGGGCCGCGCCACCGCCGCCTCCCCCAGGTCCACGTCGCCCACCACGTCCGCCGTGCGGATGTAGAACTGCGGCCGGTAGCCGGTGGAGAGCGGTGTCGCGCGCCCGCCCTCCCGCGTCGAGAGCACGTAGACCTGCGCCGAGAACCGACGCCTGGGCACGACGCTCCCGGGCGCGGCCACCACGTGTCCCCGCCGGACGGCGTCCCGTGGCACCCCGCGCAGCAGCAGCGCCACGTTGTCCCCGGCCTGGGCCTCCTCCATCGGCTTGCCGAAGGTCTCCAGCCCGGTGACGACCGTCTCGACGGAGGCGCCGAGCACCTCGACCCGGTCGCCGACCCGCACCGTGCCCCGCTCGACCGCGCCCGTGACGACGGTCCCCCGCCCGGTGATCGTCAGCACGTTCTCCACCGGCAGCAGGAACGGCGCGTCCAGGTACCGCTCCGGCAGGGGCACGTACGTGTCCACGGCGTCGAGCAACGCCTCGACGGACGCCGTCCAGCGCGGTTCGCCGCGCAGGGCCCCGAGGCCGGAGACCCGTACGACGGGGGCCGTGTCGCCGCCGTAGCCGTGTGCGGTGAGCAGGTCGCGGACCTCCAGCTCGACCAGGTCGGTGAGCTCCTCGTCACCCGCGTCGGCCTTGTTGAGCGCGACGACGATGTGGTCGACACCCACCTGCCGGGCGAGCAGCACGTGTTCCGCGGTCTGCGGCATGATCCCGTCGAGCGCGGAGACGACGAGGATGGCCCCGTCGAGCTGGGCGGCGCCGGTGACCATGTTCTTGACGTAGTCGGCATGGCCCGGCATGTCCACGTGCGCGTAGTGCCGGGTGTCGGTCTCGTACTCGACGTGGGCGATGTTGATGGTGATGCCGCGCGCGGCCTCCTCCGGGGCCCGGTCGATGCGGTCGAAGGGCACGAACGTGCCGGTGCCGCGCTCGTCGAGCACCTTGGTGATGGCGGCGGTCAGGGTGGTCTTGCCGTGGTCGACATGACCCATCGTGCCGATGTTCAGGTGCGGTTTGGTGCGTACGTACGCCGTCTTGGGCATGACTGAGTACCTCGAAGCCTCTGCGTAGAAGAGTTCCAGGAGAGATGGGGACCCCGAGGACTCGCCGACCCTCCCCCTGCGGGGTCCGCCGGACTTTCCGGAGAGGGTCAGCTTCGGGCGCCGTCGACAGCGGCCAGGAAGATCGGGACGGCAGCCTTCGGGGCATCCGCGACCGCGGATGCTGCGAGGAAGGCGTGCCGGAACATGACGCAGATCATGGCTGACGCTTCGTCGCACGTCGAATGGTTTTCCGCGTGCCTTCCGGCCCCGGATCGCGGGCAACGGACAGGTTCCATACGGCGATCACACGTGTTCGTCGGTTAATGTCACCGAATGCTCGATGCCACCAACCGCTCTGGGGGCACCGCCACGGCCTCTCCCCGGGCCGCCGCCTCGGAGCTCGCGATCGCCGTCCCCACGGCCGCGACCGTTCCGCCCCTTCTGTCCGTCCGGCCCACGGCCCCGTCCGGCTGGGGCGCCCGCTGCACCCGGGTGCTGCTCTCGCCGTGGTCGCGGCTCTCGCTGCTCCTGGTGCTGCTCGCGGCCGCCGGGGCCTGCGTGCTGCTCTTCGAACCGCAGCGGCTGATCACGAACGGCTGGCCGCCGCAGCTCGGCGGGGCCGCCGCGGCGGCCGTGTTCGCGGCCGCGTACGGGCTGTGCACGGTGGCCTTCGTGCCGCGGCCACTGCTGAACCTGGCCGCGGGCGCCCTGTTCGGCTCCCAGATGGGTCTCGGAACGGCGCTCACGGGCACCGTGCTCGGCGCCGGGGTCGCCTTCGGCCTGGGCCGGCTGCTCGGTCAGGACGCACTGCGCCCGCTGCTGCGCGGCCGCTGGCTGAAGGCGGCCGACGGGCAGCTCAGCCGCCACGGCTTCCGGTCGATGATGGTGGCGCGGCTCTTCCCCGGCGTGCCGTTCTGGGCCGCGAACTACTGCGCCGCCGTCTCCCGTATGGGCTGGCTGCCGTTCCTGCTGGCGACGGCGCTCGGCTCGGTCCCGAACACCGCCGCGTACGCCGTCGCCGGCGCCCGCGCCTCGGCGCCGACCTCGCCGGCCTTCCTGGTCGCGATGGCCTTGATCACCGTACCCGCGCTCGTGGGCACGGTGGTGGCCTGGCGCAAGCGGCACCACCTGCGCGCCCGCTGAGGGCCCTCACGAGTCGTCAGGCGGCTTCCGCCGGCGGCGCGCAGCGGCCGGGGCCGGTCTCCTCAGCCGGCTCCCGGGTACACGTCGAGCCGGCCGCACATTCCGAACTTCCCGTACTCCGCCGGCTGCTCGGCCCGCACGACGGCACCGGCCAGGTGCGCCGCGTCCCCCCGCTCGAGCCGGTCGAGCTGCTCCCCCGTCGCCGTCGCGGCGGCCGCCGCACCGTGCCGCCAGCGCTCGCGCCACTCTGCGATCCGGGGCCGTACGAGCGCGGCGGCGGCCCGGTGGAAGGCGGCCAGCGCCTCCGGGCCGGAGGCCTCGCGCAGCGCCCGGTACCCCTCCAGCGCGAGATCGCGCCGGGCGCGGGCGATCCGCTCCCGTTCCTCCTCCGGTGCGTCGCCGGGGATGGCGGTGGCGGCGGCGTAGACCTCGGGATCGGTCAGGTACCGGGGAGGCAGCGTCAGCACCGCGTCCCCCGCCTCGGGCAGCCCGCTGTTCTGCATGAGGACGGTGATGCGCAGGTCGTCCTCGTTGACGAGCCGGTGGACGGTGCCCGGCGTGAACCAGGCGACCGTTCCGGGCACCAGAGGCGTGACCTCGTACCCGGATGTCGTGAGCGTCTGCACGGCGCCCCGCCCGCCGGTGACCACGTACGCCTCCGAGCAGGCCAGGTGCAGATGCGGAGTTCCGCCCCGGACGCCGTCGGGAGCGGGCCAGTCGTACACGCAGAGCCGGGAGACGGCCACGCCGCCCGGCAGCCCCGTGAACTCCCCGCCGCTCACCACGGATGCGCCTCCAGGTACTCGGCGATCTCCGCCCGCTCCCAGGCCCCGTCCGCCACGACGACCCGGTAGCGCCGGCGCAGCGTGTCATCGGGCGCGAGTTCCAGCTCGTCGAAGAACGCCCAGGAGGGCGCGACGGCGGCGAACGGGTCGTTGCGCACGAACCAGTGGGCGGGGTGGGCCCCTTCGGCGCCGAGGTGGTCGTTCTCGGGGGCGTGCGCGAAGACGAGCGTCGCGTGGCCGTCGGTGCCGTCGTGTTCGCCGGAGAAGGCCAGCCAGGGCGCCTGGGCCCCCATCAGGCCGGGGCCATCGGTCCCGGGACCGATGATCCGGCCGTCGCGGAAGGCCCGCGGGCCGCGCCAGAACAGGCCCGTGTACCCGGCCATCTCACGACCGGCGGTCGTCGGGCTGCCGAAGCGCAGCGGCTCGGCCCGCCGGTTGGTGATGGCGCTGGTCCAGGTCAGCGCCCAGGAACCCGAGGCCGGGTCGACGTCGTGCACCTCGATCCGGCGCTCCTCCTCCGCCCACAGTTCTCCGGTGTACGGGTGCCAGGTCAGCCGCTCGGCGATGACCACGCGGTCGTCGTGCGTGGCGACCTCGTCGAAGGCGACGTGCGCCATCGAGCCGACCCGCTCGGGGAGTTCGAGGTACCCCTGGCCGTGGACGTAGGAGTTGCCGCCCCACAGGTTGGCGCCGGACAGGTGCGAGGCCGTCAGCTGCAGGCCCTTGTGCCAGCGGTGGTCGTTCGGCCGGTAGTCGGTGACGACGTCACCCGCCAGCGTCCGCACCGGGTGGAGGTACGGCTTCGGCGACTCCCACGCGGCCTCCGGGCGGTACACGTAGGCGAGGAGCTCGACGCCGGTGTCCGGCTCGGTGACGGTGATGCGGTCACCGTGGGCATGGACGAGGCGCAGTCGGCTCGTACGGGTCACGCGGGCACCCCCTCCCCGACGGCGGGCGCCCAGCCGGGCGCTCCCCCGTGCATCGCCGTGTAGAACGGGTCGCCCGGCCCGATCTCACCCGCCCGCACCGTGGTGTCCGTGAACGCCGACTTGTACAGCGCGGTGATCAGCTCCAGGCTGGTGCGCCCGTCCGCCCCGCTGCTGCGCGGCCGTCGGCCCGCGCGCATGCTGGCGACCAGCTCCCGCAGCTGCTCCAGGTGCGAACTGGGCACGTCGGCGCCGAAGTCCTGCCAGGCGGCGGCCTCGGCGGCCGGCACGTCCCGGGCCGGGGTGACCCGCCAGTTCGCGTTGCTGTGGCCGTAGAGGTGGGTGAGCTCGACGGTGGCCCGCTCGCAGTCGATGCGGATGCGGCTCACCTCGTCGGGGCTCAGGACGCTGTTGACGATCGTGGCCATCGCTCCGCTCTCGAAGCGGACCAGCGCGGTGGAGACGTCCTCGGTCTCCACGTCGTGGACCAGCCGGCCGGCCATGGCACGCACCTCGCTCCATGGGCCGAGCAGGTCGAGGAGCAGATCCATCTGGTGGATGCCGTGGCCCATGGCGGGCCCGCCGCCCTCGGTGTGCCAGCGGCCCCGCCAGGGCACCGCGTAGTACGCGGTGTCGCGGTACCAGGTGGTCTGGCAGTGCGCCACCAGCGGACGCCCCATCGCCCGTTCGGCGATCAGCCGGCGCACGTGCCGGGAGCCCGAGCCGAAACGGTGCTGGAAGACGATCGACGCGTACGGGCCGCCCTCGGTGCCTTCCTCCGCCTCCACGGCGTCGTAGTCGGCGAGGGTCGGCACCGGCGGCTTCTCGCACCACACCCAGGCCCCGGCGCGCAGCGCGGCCACGGTCTGCTCGCGGTGCAGCGTCGGCGGGGTGCAGACGCAGACCAGGTCGGGCCGCTGTTCCTCGAGCATCCGGTCCAGGTCGGTGTACGCGTGCGGGATGCCGGTCTCGGCGCAGAACGCCTCGACGGCGTCCGCGTCGATGTCCACGGCCGCGACGACCTCGGTCTCGCCCTCCTCGGCGAGCTGCGCCAGGGCGGGCAGATGGGATCCGCGCCCGATGGCGCCGGTGCCGATGACGGCGGCCCTGATGCGCCGGCCGGTGAGTGGGGGTGTGGGACGGGACATGGGCGAGATCAGCACCTCTCCGGACGGCGGACGCGCGCGGACAAGCCCAGCAAGCGCTTTCCCTTTCCGCTGCAACGTATGTGGCGACAACGCGGCCGGTCAACACCTCCGGCCCGGCCGACCAGGTGAACCCCTGCGTCCGGGCCGTCACGGCGGGACGGTACGCTGCCCACCGCGATACAAGATCACCGCCGGACGACCGCCGGATCGCGCTCAACCCCCTCGGCCTTCTCAGCACTTGGACGCCACACCTTCATGTCTTGGTTTGAATCGCTCGTCCTCGGACTCGTCCAGGGGCTGACCGAGTTCCTCCCCGTCTCCTCCAGCGCGCACCTGCGGCTGACGGCGGCCTTCTCCGGCTGGAAGGACCCGGGCGCGGCGTTCACGGCCATCACCCAGATCGGCACGGAGGCCGCGGTGCTGATCTACTTCCGCAGGGACATCGGGCGGATCGTCTCCGCCTGGTTCCGGTCACTGGCCGACAAGGAGATGCGCCGGGACCACGACGCCCGGATGGGCTGGCTGGTGATCGTGGGCTCCATACCCATCGGGGTGCTGGGTCTGACGCTCAAGGACCAGATCGAGGGACCCTTCCGTGACCTGCGGGTCACCGCGACCATGCTGATCGTGATCGGTGTGGTCATCGGCATCGCCGACCGGCTGGCGGCCCGCGACGAGACCGGCGGACGGCACCGGGCGCCCAAGCAGCGCAAGACCCTGGCGGACCTCGGCGTCAGGGACGGCCTGGTCTACGGCCTCTGCCAGGCCTGCGCCCTGGTCCCCGGCGTGTCCCGCTCCGGCGCCACGATCAGCGGCGGCCTGTTCATGGGCTACAAGCGCGAGGCGGCCGCCCGCTACTCCTTCCTGCTCGCCGTCCCGGCCGTGCTCGCCTCCGGCGCCTTCGAGGTGAAGGACGCGGTGGGCAGCGGGCATGTGGCGTGGGGGCCGACCCTCTTCGCCACGGTGATCGCCTTCGCCTCGGGGTACGCGGTGATCGCCTGGTTCATGAAATACATCTCCTCGAAGAGCTTCATGCCCTTCGTCTGGTACCGAGTCGCCCTCGGCATCGCCATCATCGCCCTGGTCACGGCGGGTGCGCTGAGCCCGCACGCGGCCGAGTCGGCGAGCTGAGGTCCCACTCGGCCACCTACCCGTGACCAACCACATACGGTCTGCGTAGCCGTGCGGTAGCGGACTGTCAGTGCTTGGCCCTAGGCTTGTCCGCGTGTCCCCCGATTTCACGACCCCTGGTTCCGTGCGGTCTGCTGCCGAGCTGAACGAGCAGATCCGCGCCCTGTGGCTGCGCGCGGGCGGGTCCCTCTCGGCGCAGGAGCGGGAGGAGTACGAGCTGTTGGTGATCGAGTGGGCCGAGGCGATCCGGGACGGGGTGATCGAGGCGGCCTGAGCCGGAGGAGCCACGCCGGCCGTCAGGCGGGCGCCCGGGCGAGCGTCCTGCCGTCTCACCGCCCGCCGAGGACCACCCTGGCGGCTTTCGTCCACCCCAGATTCACCAGTTTCACTAAACCCCGGGTGCAATTGCCCCGGGTGGACGACGCGTAGGTCGAGCCGTACTGGTAGCGGCCGCCGCCAAGAGCGTTGGCCGCGGGCTGTGTGAAGTAGGCAACCGATCGGGGCACCTTGTCGCAGGCGACGGCTTTGCCGAAGTACTCGCTGAAGTTGGACGGTGTGCCGAGCAGGCTCCGATCGCGCGGTACTCGGAGACTCCCGATGGGCGTGTCGACGCCGGTCCTCATGTTCTGAACCCACGCGCCCCACCACTGACCGCCGGAGTCCGTTTCCAGACGCCATACGCGGAGCCGGTAGCCGGTCTGTGGATCGATGGCGTACGGAATCCTGCAACTGCGACCCGACCCTTCGCCGCCGAAGCCCCCGCAACCGCTCCCCCTGCTGCCGTTCGCGTTCCACAGCGAGAAGATCGCCGTCTCACCGGTCGTGTGGTCGAAACGCACACCGTCGGTCTGCAGGCCGGTGTAACCGCCCTTGCCGGGCGTGGCCGTGAAGTCCCACACCATGGCCCAGTACGAATGGTTCGCCTTCCGCGTGATCTGCACACGCTGGTCGATGTTCCAGAACCCGTTGGCACCGTGCATGTTCCACAACGCGTACTCGTTGGCGTTCCGGTGCTGTGCGGCCTGCGACCCCGCGGCGCTCATCATGAGCGCCGCCCAGACGGCGGTGACCACCCCCAGAAGTCGGCCGCCACGAGCCCGTCGCCTCCAGCGATGTCCTCCTGTGTCGCGCATCCCCACCCCCTCGCCGTCCGCCGCCGGTTCACGGTTCGAACCGGCGGTGTCGTTGCTCCAGAGTGGTCACTCGCGGCACCACGAAGAAGGGGCGTGAGGAAGCGTCGGCCCGCTCCACCGAATACCCCCGGCACGCCTCTTGGATCCGTGCGCCGGGTGCCCAACACTGTGCCGATGACGCAGCGTGTGGAGCTCGCGACGGTGATGGACCGGCTGGCCGTGGACGGGGTGGTGACCGACTACGCGGTGGCCGTGGACGACGGCGACTGGGCGGCGTACCGGGGGCTGTTCACGGCGGACGGGCGGGCCGACTACCGCGGCGCGGGCGGCATCGAGGGAGATGTGGGGCAGGTCGCCGGATGGCTCGCGGAGAGTCTGGGACTGTTCGCGATGCGCCAGCATCTGATCGTCAACCGGCGGGTCCGGTTCGGTCTCCTGGAGCAGGACACCGGGGACACCGCCCGGGTGCAGGCCGACTACCTCAATCCGATGCGGTTCGCGGGCGGCGACGGCGGCTCCACCGCGCCGGATCTGGTGTGCGGCGGACGTTACTCCTTCGGTCTGCTGCGCACGGCCGACGGCTGGCGGCTGCGCGAGGTGGTCGTCCAGGAGAAATGGCGCCGTCTCCCCGGCTCGCGCCCGGCTCCGGTGGCGGGGTGAACCCGGGTTCCGACCGGCGCCGGTGGCGGGGGAAGTCCAGCTCCTGACCGGTGCCCGGCCGATGCGCCCTGTGCGGAAGGACGTCCGGTGCGCACACTGGAAGCGTCCACCGGGAAATCGGTATGCACAGGCCGGCGCTCGCAGGGTAGAGAGGCGACGTATGAATACGTTCGACCGCTGGCTCGCCTCCCCGTGGCGGCGATCCCTCATCGCCGCCCTCGCGGGTGCCCTTCCCGTGTTCGCCTTCCCCGAGCCCTCCCTGTGGTGGTTCGCCTTCGTCGCGCTGGTCCCGTGGATCCTGCTCGCGCGCGCCGCGCCCACCGGCCGGCGGGCGGTGTACGACGGCTGGTGCGGCGGGTTCGGGTTCATGGTGGCGGTGCACCACTGGCTGCTGCCGAGTCTGAACGTCTTCATCTTCCTGCTGGCCGCGCTGCTGGGTGCGCTGTGGGCGCCCTGGGGCTGGCTGGCCCGCCGGTTCCTCGGCGTCCGACCGGCGGGCTTCGGACCGGTGGGCTTCGGTCCGGCGGGCGTCCGAGCGGTCGGCGGCTCCCCCGGGCCCGGGCGGGTGAGCGCCGCGCTGCTGGTGCTGCCGTCGGCGTGGCTGGCGGCGGAGCTGGTCCGTTCCTGGCAGGGGCTGGGCGGCCCCTGGGGCATGCTCGGCTCCACCCAGTGGCAGGTGGCCCCGGCGCTGCGGCTCGCCTCGGTGGGCGGGGTGTGGCTGCTCAGCTTCCTGGTGGTGGCGGTGAACGTCGCGGTCGCCGTGCTGGCGTCGGTGCGCGCCTCCCGGGTGCCCGCCGTGGCCTCGCTGGTGGCGACCGCCGCCGCGGTCTCCGCGGCCTGGATGTGGGCGCCGCGGCCCGACGTCGACGGCGGGGTGCGGATCGCGGTGGTCCAGCCCGGCGTGATCAAGGGACCGACGGCACGCTTCGACCGCGAGGAGACCCTCACCCGACAGCTCGCCGGGAAGGGCGTCGACCTGGTCGTATGGGGCGAGAGCAGCGTCGGCTACGACCTCGACGACCGCCCGGACCTGACCCGCCGGCTCGCCGCGCTGTCCCGTTCCACCGGCGCCGACGTGCTGGTCAACGTCGACGCCCGGCGCTCCGACCGGCCCGGCATCTACAAGAGCTCGATGCTGATCGGCCCGGGCGGGCCGACCGGCGCCCGGTACGACAAGATGCGGCTCGTGCCGTTCGGCGAGTACATACCCGCCCGCTCGCTGCTCGGCTGGGTCACCTCGGTGGGCAAGGCGGCCGGGGAGGACCGGCGGCGCGGCAGCGAGCAGGTGGTGATGAACGTCGGGCACGGGCTGCGGGTCGGCCCGCTGGTGTGCTTCGAGACCGCGTTCCCCGACATGAGCCGCCATCTCGCCGAGGACGGCGCGGACCTGCTGCTCGGCCAGTCCTCGACGTCGTCGTTCCAGGACAGCTGGGCCCCGGAGCAGCACGCCTCGCTGGCCGCGCTGCGGGCCGCCGAGACCGGCCGCCCGATGGTGCACGCGACCCTGACCGGTGTCTCCGCGGTGTACGGGCCCGGCGGGCAGCGCATCGGCCCGTGGCTCGGCACGGGCGCGAGCTCGACCCATGTGTACGACGTGCCGCTGGCGCACGGCGTCACCCCGTACGTCCGCTACGGCGACTGGCCGGTGCACGTCGCGCTGCTGGTGCTCGCCGCCCTGTGTGCCGGCGAGGGGACGCGGACGGTCAGGCGGCGCCGGAGGAGGACTCCCGGACCGCACGTACCACCCGTTCGCACAGTTCATGGGTCGCCAGTGCGTCACGGGCGCTGAGCACCTTGCCCTCGCGTACGGCCCCGAGGAAGGCCAGCACGGCCTGCTCGATGCCGCGCTGGCGGGCCACCGGCACCCAGTCGCCGCGCCGCCGCACCGTCGGCTGGCCCTTGTGGTCGACTATCTCGGCGAGGTTGACCACCTGGCGCTTGGTGTCCTGCCCGGAGACCTCGAGGATCTCCTCCGCCGAGCCGCTGAGCCGGTTCATGATGCCGAGCGCGGTGAAACCGTCCCCGGCGAGCTGCAGGACCACGTGGTGCAGCAGGCCACCCTCCGTGCGGGCGCGGACGGTCACGTCCTCGATCGGTCCCGGCACCAGGAACCGCAAGGTGTCCACGACATGGATGAAGTCGTCGAGGATCATCGAACGCGGCTCCTCCGGCAGCCCGATCCGGTTCTTCTGCATGACGATCAGCTCGCGCGGATGGTCGGCGCACTGCGCGTATCCGGGGGCGTGGCGCCGGTTGAAGCCGACGGCGAGCGAGACGCCGCGCCGCTCGGCGAGCGCCACCAGCCGCTGGGAGTCGGCGAGTTCGTAGGCCAGCGGCTTGTCGACGTATGTCGGTACGCCCGCCTCGAGCAGCCGGCCGGCGATCTCGGGGTGCACGACGGTGGGCGCGTGCACGAACGCGGCGTCGAGGTCCTGGGCGAGCAGCGAGTCCAGGGTGGGGTGCCGGTGTCCGGCCGGGAGGTGGAGGCCGTCGGCGACCCGGGCCAGGGTCGCGGGCGTGCGGGTGTGCAGGTGCAGGTCGACGCCCGGCTGTACGGCCAGCACCGGCAGGTAGGCCTTCTGCGCGATGTCGCCGAGCCCGATGCAGCCGACCTTCACGAGCGTTCCCCTAGCGATTGGGTGCTGGTGTCCTCCCGGCAGCATACGGGGGGCTCCAGTCGGCGATCCCGTCGAAGCTGCGCAGCAGCAGCGCCGGGGCGGCCTTCGACAGCGCGGAGAGCGCGGTGTCGCGCAGGGCGACGGCGGCCCGGTTGCCGGCCATGCTCATCCGGGCCGCCCTGACGGCCTGCCGGGCGATGGCGGTCGTACGGTGCAGCCTGGCCGCCGTGTAGGCGGGGAGGCCGCCGGCGAGCGCCACGAGGACGACGGCGTCCTCGATGGCCTGGTTGCCGCCCTGGCCGAGGGTGGGCGGCATGGCGTGCGCGGCGTCGCCGAGCAGCGCGGTCCGGCCGCGGTGGAAGGCGGGCAGCGGCTCGGCGAGGTGGTGGACGTCGTGGCGGAGCACGTCCTCGGGGCGGGCGGCCGCGAGGACGGCCGGGATCGGGTCGTGCCAGTCGCCGAACCGGCGCAGAAGTTCGGCCCGTTCACCGTCCGGGGCGCGCTCGCCCGCCGGGGCGGTGGCGGCGGCGTAGGCGTACACCCGGCCGTCCTTGAGCGGGTGTGTGCCCCACAGGCTGCCCCGGCCCCAGGTCTCGTGCGAGGCGAACCGCGCACCGGGCACCGGGAGCACGACCCGCCAGGTGGTGAACCCGGCGTAGACGGCGCCCGGGTGTCCGGGGAACAGCAGGCTCCGCACACGGGAGCGGACGCCGTCCGCGGCCACCACCAGGTCGGCCTCCAGGTCATCGTCGGTGGTGGTCACGCGGGCGGGCCGGTCGCGGTCGCCGGGGTCGGCGAGGGTCGCCGCGGTGGCGGTGCGGACGGTGTCCGGTGGCAGCAGGGCGGCCAGGGTGTCGACCAGGGTGGCCCGGTGCAGCAGGACGAGGGGGCCGCCGAAGCGGGCGGCGGCGGCCTCGGCGCTGGAGCGGGACAGCCAGCGGCCGCGCGGCGTGCGCAGTCCGCCGTCGCCCTGCCAGGCGGCCAGGTCGCGTATCTCCTCGCCGATGCCGAGGACGTCCAGGGCGCGCAGTGCGTTCGGAGCCAGGGAGATGGCCGCGCCGACCGGCTCCAGGGAGCGCGTCCGCTCCAGCACGGTGACCTGCCATCCCTGCCCGTGCAGAGCCGCGGCGGCGGTCAGGCCTCCGATGCCTCCCCCGATGACGACGGCGCGCGACGACTGTGCCATGGCTCCTCCTCAGGTGCGGAACGACCTGCTCACTACAAGTGTAGTTCGGCAACGCTTCGACGGTACTACACGTGTAGTCGAAGAGGTAGGTTGACCGGCATGTCCGTACACCCCACGAGCGCCTCCCGCGCCGATCTCGTCGCCGACACCGCCCTCGCCCTGCTCGCCGAACGCGGCATGCGCGGGCTGACGCACCGGGCCGTCGACGAGGCCGCGGGACTGCCGCAGGGCTCGACGTCGAATCTGGCGAGGACCCGGCAGTCGCTGCTGGAGCTGGCGGTGCGCAGGCACGCCGAGCGGGAGGCGCGGATCCTCGCCCTGGAGGAGCTGCCCGATCCGCGCGGCGGCCCGGACGCGCTGGCCGACGCCCTGGCCCTCGCCGCACACCGCTCGATCACCCGACACCGCGAGCTGCTCGTGGCCCGCTACGAACTGGCCCTGGAGGCGACCCGCCGCCCGGAACTGCGCGCCTTCTACGACGCCACGGGCGCCGTCTTCCGCGAGCAGCTGACCGCCATGCTCGACGCCGCCGGCTCGGCCGACCCCGCCCGGCACGTGTTGTCACTGGTCGCCTGGGCGGACGGCTTGATGTTCAGCTGCGTGGCCGGGTCGTTCAACGCCGAGGTGCCGAGCCTGGCGGACGTGCGGGCGGGGGTGCGGGAGCTGCTGCGGGGGATGCTCGGTGGCTGACGGGGACCAGCGTCCTCGGCCGGGAAAACCCGTGGTGGAGGGCGTCGGGGTGGGCCAGGATGCGGGCATGACGATCACACGTGAAGAGCCCGCCCAGAACGCCGACGAACGCTCCATGCTGGAGGGCTGGCTGGACTACCACCGCGGGACGCTGGCCTGGAAGTGCGAGGGCCTGACCGACGAGCAGCTGCGGACCGCGTCGGTGGAGCCGTCCGAGCTGTCACTGATGGGATTGGTGCGGCACATGACCGAGGTGGAGCGGTGGTGGTTCCACGAGGTGCTGCTGGGCGAGGACCCCGGGGTGCTCTACTGCACCGAGGACGACCCGGACGGCGATTTCCACCTCACCGGGACGGAGACCTGGGACGAGACCCGAGCCGCCTGGGAAGCCGCGATCGAGACGTCCCGGCGCCACACCGCGGCCCTGACGCTCGACGACTTCTCCAAGATGCGGGGCAGGACGACCGGGGAGCCCTTCAACCTCCGCTGGATCTACACCCACATGATCGAGGAGTACGCCCGCCACAACGGCCACGCCGACCTGGTCCGGGAACGACTGGACGGCGCGACCGGCGACTGACGTCAACCGCGGCCCGCCCGCACTCCCCGTACGGGGTACGAGATCACCCGTGCGGGGCATCATCGGCTCCCGTACCGTTTCCAACCCGGGCCCCACCCACCAGAGTTGCGCGCGTGCATCGTACGACGACCACCGCAGCGCTCCTGGCCACCGTGGCCGTCTCGGCCCTCTCCGGCTGTGTGACGGTCCAGCGCCCGCCGGCCCCCGGCCCGCCGCCGGGCTCCGCCCCGTCGCAGACGCCGGTGCCCCGGCCGGACGGCAGCGCCCAGCCGCGTGCCGTGCAGGCACCGGCACGGGAGGCACTGGAGATGGTCGGCCCGTCCCGCCACCCGCAACAGCGCACGTCACCGGCCCCGCATCCGCCGGTGGACCCGCCGGCGCCCCGGCAGCCACCGCTCCGCGTGCAGCCACCTCCGCACCCGCATCCCCGCCCCCACCGGCGCAGGCCCCCGGAGCAGCCGCACATCGAGGTCCCGGACTTCTCCCGGACGGCGCCGAAGTCCACGGACGTCTGCGCCCTCGGCAGGAAGTACGGCGGCTGGCGCCCGGACAGCCCCGAGGCGACCATCTGCGAGCAGGCCTATCGGCGCTGACGGGGGCGTTCGCCCTAGGTCGGACGCTGTCTCGGCGGCCCCCAGGCTCCCCCGTCGGCGGAGCCCTCCTCCGCGAGCCGCACCTCCAGCCGGCTGATCGCCGCCCGCACCCCGTTCCCGTAGCCGTCGTCGCCGAGTGCGCGGGCCGCCCCGCGGGCCTGGCGCAGATGGATACGGGCCGCCTCCCGGTGGCCGAGCTTCACATAGTCGGCGGCGAGGTTCAGATGCAGGCTGGGGTAGAAGGCGCGCATCGCCGCCGGACTCTCGTCCCCGGGTGCGCGGTCCTCGGCCAGCTCCTCCGCAGCCGACAACGCCCTCAGGTCCCACGCGAGTTCGTCCGAGGGGTCGTCCTGGGTGTCGGCCAGGTAGTGGGCCAGCGTACAGCGGTGCAGCGGGTGCCCGTCCGTTCCCAGCTCCACCCACAGGTCCAGGAACCGGCGCCGGGCCTCCTCACGGTCCCCGCCGTGGTGCAGCATCACGACCTGACCGATCCGGGTCAGCACGGCGTCGGGCGCCGCCTGCTCCTGCCGCTCCGCCACCGCGTCCTCCGGGCACACTAGGGGCCTGTACCGGACGACGCTAACCGGCGGCACCGGCAAACCCGGTCAGGCGGCCCCGTACGACACGGGACCGCCGGGACGCGGTCAGCCGACGTCGGGGATCGTCCAGTCGATCGGCTCGTGGCCCTGCGCGGCCACCGCCTCGTTGATCTGTGTGAACGGGCGGGAGCCGAAGAACTTCTTGGCCGACAGCGGAGAGGGGTGCGCGCCCTTCACCACGGCGTGCCGCTCGGCGTCGATCAGCGGGAGCTTCTTCTGCGCGTAGTTGCCCCACAGCACGAAGACCGCCGGGTCGGGCCGGTCGGCCACGGCCCGGATCACCGCGTCCGTGAACCGCTCCCAGCCCCGGCCCTTGTGCGAGTTGGCCTCGCCGCCCCGCACCGTGAGCACCGCGTTCAGCAGCAGGACGCCCTGCCGGGCCCACGGCATCAGATAGCCGTTGTCCGGGATCGGGGTGCCCAGTTCCTCGTGCATCTCCTTGTAGATGTTGCGCAGCGACGGCGGGACCCGCACCCCCGGACGGACCGAGAAGCACAGGCCGTGCCCCTGGCCCTCGCCGTGGTAGGGGTCCTGACCGAGGACGAGGACCTTCACGCTCTCGTACGGCGTGGCGTCCAGCGCGGCGAAGACCTCCTCGCGGGGCGGATAAACGGGACCCTTCGACCGCTCTTCCTCGACGAACTCGGTCAGCTCCTTGAAATAGGGCTGCTGCAGTTCGTCGCCCAGAACCCCGCGCCAGGACTCGGGCAGCATGGCGATGTCGGTCACGTCAACGTCCTCACGATGTGCGGTCACTTCCAGGTCTCAGAACCTACAGGCGACCACTGACACCAGGAGCCCGCCCGGCGAAAACACCTCCGGCTACCAGCTGGTCTTGCGGTGCAGCTCCCACATCATCATGATCGTGGAGGGGTCCAGCGCCTGCTCTCCGCCGGAGATGTCGTCGCTGGCCGCCACGTACTGGCGGCCCTGCCACAGCGGCAGCAGCCGGGCGTCGTCGACCAGGATCTGCTGTGCCTCCTGGAACTCCTTCACGACCTTGGCGCGGTCGCTCTCGCGACGCGACTCGGGCAGCAGCGTCTGGGTGATCTTCGGCGCCGGGTAGGGCGTGCCCAGCGCGTTCCGCTCGCCCACGAACGGGGCGATGAAGTTGTCCGCGTCCGGGAAGTCCGGGAACCAGCCGCGCCCGAACACCGGGTACTCACCGTTCTCGTACCCCTGCACGTACGTCTTCCACGGACGGCTCTTCAGCGTGATCGTGAACAGGCCGGAGCCGTCCAGCTGCCGCTTGAGCTCCTGGAACTCCTTGGCGGTCTCCGAGCCGTAGCGGTCGGTGGTGTACCAGAGCGTGAGCGGGACCCGCTGGTGGAGGCCCGCCTTGGTGAGGATCTGACGGGCCTTGGGGACGCTGGGGTCGCCGTAGTCGTCGAAGAAGCCGGTGGTGTGACCCGTCAGGCCCGCGGGGACCATGGAGTACAGCGGGTCGACGGTGTCCTTGTACACCTTGTGCGCGATGGCGGCGCGGTCGACGACCTGTGCGACGGCCTTGCGGACGGCCGGGTTCTTGGCCCACGGATCCTTGGGGTTGAACACCAGGTAGTTGATGTCCGTGCCGGCGCCGTCCACCAACTGGAGGTCGCTGGAACCGTGGCTCTGCAGGGCGACGATGTCGTCGGCGGCGAGGCCTCGGTAGGTGACGTCGATCTGCTTGTCCTTGAGCGCCCTGACCATGGTGCCGGAGTCCCGGAAGTAGCGGATGGTCACCGCGTCGTTCTGGCGCCGGGCGAAGCCCTGGTAGTGGTCGTTGCTGACGAGTACGGCCTTCTCGCCCTCCTGGTACGACTGGAGCTCGTAGGGCCCGGATCCGTCGACCTTGCCGTCCTTGCGCAGTGATTTGGCGGGGTAGTCGTCGGGGTCGACGATGGACATGGCCGGGGTGGCGAGCACGAAGGGGAAGGTCGCGTCGGGCTTGTTCAGGTGGAAGACCACCTGGCGGTCGCCGAGCACCTGCACCCGGTCGAGGCTGCCGAGCAGTCCGGCGGGGCCGGTCTTGGCGTTGATGGTGCGGATGCGGTCGATGGAGTACTTGACGGCCTGGGCGGTGAGCGCGTCGCCGTTCGAGAACTTCACGCCGGGGCGTATCTCGCAGCTGTAGGTGCGGTAGCCGGAGTCCGTGAACTTGCAGCTCTTGGCGGCGTCGGGCTGAGGGGTGATGGCACCGTTGGGGTAGGCGAGGAGCGTCTGGTAGATGTTCCGGAACAGCTCCCAGGAGCCGTCCCAGGACGCGGCCGGGTCCAGCGTGCTGGGTGCGCTGGTGGTCCCCACCACGATCGGCCCCCCGCTGCTCGGGTCGCTCGCGGAGAAGACACTGCACCCGGCCGTCAGGCACATGGAGGCGACAGCCGCCACTCGTCTCAGGCATCGCTTCCGGTTGAACACGCGCACGCTCCTCGATCCGCCATACCAAGGGTCGGCAGACCTTACCGCAGCGTCTGGCGCCCTGAACCACCCTGTGACCAGCGCCCTTGATCAACTGCGCTTTGACGACGTTGTCACCGGACCGTGCGGGTCCGGTACCACGCAAAACGGGCGCCGCCCCCGCGGGGAACGACGCCCGAAGCGCTGTGCCGACCGTGCCGTCAGCTCACGCCGGCGTTCAGGAAGATGCCGCCGTCGACCACGAGCGTCTGCCCGGTGATCCAGTCCGACTGGGCGGAGGTGAGGAACGCGGCGGCGCCGCCTATGTCGGACGGCACCCCGAGCCGGGCGAGCGGGTAGGCGGCGGCGGCCTCCTCCTCCCGGCCCTCGTACAGGGCCTGCGCGAACTTGGTCTTCACGACGGCCGGGGCGATGGCGTTGACCCGCACCTTGGGGGCGAACTCGTGCGCCAGCTGCTGGGTCAGGTTGATCATCGCGGCCTTGCTGACGCCGTAGGCGCCGATGAACGGCGAGGGCGCGAGGCCGGCGACCGAGGCGATGTTGACGATCGCGCCCCCGTTGTCCTTCTGCCAGGCGTGCCAGGTCTTCTGCGCGAAGCCGAGCGCCGAGATCACGTTGGTCTCGAACACCTTGCGCGCGACGTCCAGGTCGAGGTCGGCGATCGGCCCGAACACCGGGTTCGTACCGGCGTTGTTGACCAGGAAGTCGACGCGGCCGAAGGCCTCCATGGTGCGCTCGACGGCCTCGGCCTGGTGGGCGAGGTCGTGCGCCTTGCCGGCGACGCCGATGACCCGCTCGGCGCCGAGCTGCTCGACGGCCTCCTTCAGGGCACCCTCGTTGCGGCCGGTGATGCACACCCGGTCGCCGCGCGCGACCAGTGCCTCGGCGATGCCGTGGCCGATGCCGCGGCTGGCGCCCGTGACGAGGGCGACCTTGCCGGAGAGTTCGGGAAGTTCAGTCATGTCCGGGATCCCCAGGTCCTAGTCGAGCGGTCCGCCGGCCACGTACAGCACCTGGCCGGAGACGAAGCCGGCGGCCTCGCCCGTGAAGAACGCGATGGCGTTGGCGATGTCCTCGGGCTCACCGACGCGCTGGACGGGGATCTGGGTGGCGGCGGCGGCCTTGAACTCCTCGAAGCCCATCTTCACGCGCTCGGCCGTGGCCTTGGTCATCTCGGTGGCGATGAAGCCGGGGGCGACGGCGTTGGCGGTGATGCCGAACTTGCCCAGCTCGATGGCGAGGGTCTTGGTGAAGCCCTGCAGGCCCGCCTTGGCGGCGGAGTAGTTGGCCTGGCCGCGGTTGCCCAGCGCGGAGGAGGAGGACAGGTTGACGACGCGGCCGAAGCCCGCGTCGACCATGTGCTTCTGGACGGCCTTGGTCATCAGGAAGGAGCCGCGCAGGTGCACGTTCAGGACGGTGTCCCAGTCGGAGACGCTCATCTTGAACAGCAGGTTGTCACGGAGCACGCCCGCGTTGTTCACGAGGATGGTGGGCGCGCCGAGCTCCTCGACGATGCGCGCCACGGCCGCCTCGACCTGCGCCTCGTCGGAGACGTCGGCGCCGACCGCGATGGCCTTGCCGCCGGCCGCGGTGATCTTCTCCACGGTGTCCTTGCAGGCGGCCTCGTCGAGGTCGATCACTGCGACCGCGCGGCCCTCGGCGGCCAGCCGTACGGCGGTGGCGGCGCCGATGCCGCGTGCCGCGCCGGTGACCACGGCGACCCGCTGCTCAGTGGTGGACATTGCTGGTTCTCCTCGCCCTAGAGAAGGTGCGCCCGTTTGGTGAGCGACCGCTTAGTACCTTCAGTACACGTGACGCTAGAAGCCGTGGCACCCGGTGTCAACGGCCCACCCGGTGCGTGTGATCCATTACCTCACCAGGAGCTCCAGCAATCGCGCAGCCTCGCCCGCCGGATCGGTGGTGAGCCCGGTGTGCACCGGGCCGGGCTGCACGACCGTGGAGCGGGGCGCGATCAGCCAGCGGAAGCGCCGCCCGGCGTCGTCGCCCGCCGCCTGCCCGGCCGCTTCCCCGCCGGCGCACACCCCCTCCACGGCCCCGAGCGCGGCCCGGACGCCGGCCACGTCCGCGCCGGGGTCCAGCGCCAGCAGCCGGGCCTCGTCCAGGTGGGTGCGGGCGCCGACGTACGCCTTCGCACGGCAGTAGACGACCACACCGGCGTTGATGCACTCGCCCCGCTCGACGCGGGGCACGACCCTGAGCAACGCGTACTCGAAGACGTCGCGGTCGCCGCCCTGGCCCGCCCTGGTGATGTGGCGCTCGGTCATTTGTGCCCCTCGGTGCTTGCGATGCCTTCGACGCGCTCATGGATGACGGCGGCTCGCGCGAGCAGCGGCCGCGCGTAGGCCCGGCGCAGGTCGTCCGGGGTCGCGAAGCCCGGCTCGTCGGCCAGCCAGGCGTCCGGGATCTCGGCGGTGACCTCGGCGAGGAGGTCCTCGGTGACCAGGGGCGCCAACTCGGTGGCGGCCGAGCGGACATCGGGCGCGAAACGCGCGAGGGCATGGTCCGAGGCGTCGTACGGGCGGGTCGCGGAGGTCTCCGCGGAGGGCCAGTTGTGGTGCCAGATCATGGTGGCGCCGTGGTCGATGAGCCACAGCTCCCCCCTGTGCACCAGCAGGTTCGGGTTGCGCCAGGAGCGGTCGACGTTGTTCACCAGCGCGTCGAACCAGACGATCCGCCCGGCCTCCTCACGGCTGACCGTGAAGGCGAGCGGGTCGAAGCCGAGGGCTCCGGAGAGGAAGTCCATGCCGAGATTGGTGCCGCCGCTGGACCTGAGCAGTTCCTGCACCTGCTGGTCGGGCTCGCCGAGCCCCAGGACCGGGTCGAGCCCGATCGCCACCAGCCGGGGCATCCGGAAGCCGAGCCGGCGGGCCAGTTCGCCGCAGACGACCTCGGCGACCAGTGTCTTGCGGCCCTGGCCGGCGCCGGTGAACTTCATGACGTACGTCCCGAGGTCGTCGGCCTCGACGAGCCCCGGCAGCGAGCCGCCTTCACGCAGGGGCGTGATGTAGCGGGTCGCGATGACTTCCTTGAGCATCGCCCCAGGTTACTGGCCTGCGCCGACGGCCGGACCGGCAGCGCGGCCACAGCTCCGGTTCACGCCCGCCTCATCTCCGGGGGGACAAGATCTCGATGCCGTCTGAACAGGTGGTGCCCCGGGACCGTACCCCTGGACGGATCACGAAAAGCTCCGCGGAAGGGAACCCCTCATGACCAGCGCATCGCCCACTCCCGCAGCCGGACCGGCCCGCCGTACCGTCGTGGCCGCGGCCGGAGCGGCGGGACTCGCCGCCGCGCTGGCCGCCTGCGGCTCGGAAGACGATTCGTCGAACGCCTCCGGCGCGGCCGGAGCCGGCACCTCCGCAGGCACGGCGGGAGCCGCCGGCTCCGGCACCGCGCCCAGCGCGCAGGCGGGCAACGGCGGTGCCGGCGGCACGGCGCTCGCCAAGACCGCGGACATCCCCGAGGGCGGCGGCAAGGTCTTCAAGGACCAGGGCGTGGTGGTCACCCAGCCGACCGCCGGAACGTACAAGGCTTTCTCGTCCAAGTGCACCCACGCGGGGTGTGCGGTGGGCAGCGTCGCCAACGGTGTGATCGTCTGCCCGTGCCACAACAGCCACTTCTCCGCCGCCGACGGCAGCGTGAAGCAGGGGCCGGCGACCCAGCCGCTGGCCGCCGCTAACATCACCGTCTCCGGGGACGAGATCAAGCTGGCGTGAACGCGGGCGTCAGCCCCGGCGGCGCGGCCGCTCGAGGCAGCCGAGCACCTCGTTCGTCGTCGTGACCGTGGCGACCAGCGCGAGGGTGTTGCGGATCATCACCGGGGTGTACTCGGGGGGCACCCCGGCGATGGCGTCGCCGGGCACGACGGCGGTGTAGCCGAGGTTCACTGCGTCGAAGACGGCGTTGGGGATCGCCACGTTGGCCGACACCCCGGTGACGACCAGCGTGCGGCAGCCCAGGTTGCGCAGCAGCGCGTCGACCTCGGTGCCCTGCACGGGCGACAGACCGTGCAGCCGTCGTACGACGATGTCCTCGTCGGCCACCTCGATGGGAGCCGCGACACGCACCGCCGCGGTGCCGGACAGCTGCTGGACCGGCAACCGTTCGGCGGCGCGGAACAGCCGGGCGTTGCGGCCGGCGCCCCGGCCGTCGGGACGGCGCTCGGCGACGGCGTGGATCACCTGGACACCACTGTCGTGCGCGGCGGCGACCAGCCGGGCGATGTTGTCCAGGGCGCCGGAGGAGCGGGCCTGAGCGGCCAGTTCGGGCAGCGCGCTGCCGGGGCCCACCACGCCCTGCTGGCACTCCACGGTGAGCAGCGCGGTGCTCGGGGGGTCGAGGAGTCCACCGAGCCGCTCGCGGGACGCCATGATGTCCTCTTTCGCCGGGTGACGGGGCGGGCGAGACTAACGGCCATTGCGTACGAGGGGAAGACTACCCATTCTTTTCTGACGTGATGTCAGAGGATCTAGACGCCGGACAGGACCCGGACCGTCTCCTCTGGCACGACGTGGGAGAAGAGGGGGACGCATGACCGCCACGCAGCGCCGGGGCCGCAAAATCATGATGACACCGGGTGAGGTGGACGAGTTCCTCACCACCCAGCGCACCTGCCGGGTCGCCACCGTGTCGGCGAACGGCGCTCCGCACGTGAGCGCCCTGTGGTACGCCTGGGACGGCGTGTCGCTGTGGCTGTACTCCGTGGTGCGCAGCAAGCGCTGGACGGACCTCGGCCGCGATCCGCGGGTGGCGATCGTGGTCGACTCGGGTGAGGAGTACGAGCAGCTGCGCGGTGTCGAACTGACCGGCACGATCGAGTTCGTGGGCGAGGTTCCCCGGATCGGCGAGTTGTGCGCCGAACTGGACACCGCCGAGATGCTGTTCGCCCGGAAGAACTTCGGCCTGGACGAGATGCCCCACGACGGGCGGCACGCCTGGGCCCGGCTGACGCCCGACAAGATCGTCTCCTGGGACTTCAGCAAACTGGGGCCCGCGTAGGACGGCCGGGACGGCTCAGCCGACCTTCTCGGCCGCCGCCCGCAGGGAGTCGACCGCCGCACGGATCGACGGGCGGCGGTCGGCGTCCGCACGCCAGACGACGTACACATGGCGGCGTACCCGCTGCCGGAGAGGAACCGTGACGACGCCGGGGGGCACCGGATGGCGCCCCAGCAGCGGTGCGATGCAGACGCCCAGACCGGCTGCCACCAGACCGAGTTGGGTGTGGGTCTCGGCCGCCCGGTGGCCGACGATCGGCTCGACGCCGCGCGAGCGCAGTGTGAACATCAGCCACTCGTGGCAGAACTCGCCCTCGCCCCAGGTGATCCACTCGTCCTCGGCGAACTCCCCGAGGTCCACCTCGTCCCGGCCCGCCAGCGGGTGGCCGGCCGGCATGGCCACATCGGCGGGGTCGTCCAGGAGGGGCGCCTTGACGAGGCCGTCGGGCACCGGCATCGGCTTGTTGTACCAGTCGAGGACGACCGCGAGGTCCAGATCGCCGCGCACCACCCCGGCGACGCCGTTCTCCGGCTCCAGTTCGCAGGAGCGCACCCGTAGCGCGGGGTGCAGGGCGCGCAGACCGGCGAGGGCGGTGGGGAACAGGCCCCGTGCGGCGGTCGGGAAGGCGGACAGTCGCAGCTCTCCGGCGACCTGGCCCCGGTGCGCCTCGAGGTCGGACTGGGCGAGCTCGACCTGGGAGAGGATGCGTGCCGCGTGCTCGGCGAGCAGCCGGCCACCGTCGGTGAGCCGGACGCCGCGCCCGTTCTTGGCGAGCAGTTGCTGACCGACCTCCCGCTCCAGTTTGCCCAGCTGCTGGGAGACCGCGGACGTCGTGACGTGCAGCGCCTCGGCCGCGCCGCTGACCGAGCCGTGCCGGGCGAGGGCGTCGAGGGTGCGCAGGCGCTCCAGGTTCAACATGTAAGTAATACTAAGACGTACACCTGTGGAAATCTCAATTGTGCTACGAGGTCCGCTGCAGCATCGTGGAAGCCATGACCACCGCCACAGCCGCCCGGACGGAATCCCGTACCACCCCGCGCCCCCGTGTCCGCCTCGACTGGCGCCTTCGCTTCGGCGCCCTGTCCCTGATATGGGGCTTCAGTTTCCTGCTCATCAAAGTGGGCACCGACGGCTATGCGCCGTTCCAGGTCACGCTCGGGCGGCTGGTCTTCGGCACGGCGGTGCTGGGGGCCGCGATGGCGGTGAAGCGGCAGCGGCTCCCCCGCGGGGCCCGGACCTGGGGCCACCTGACGGTGGCCGCCTTCCTGCTCAACGCCCTGCCCTTCTCCCTCTTCGCCTACTCGGAACTGACGATCCCGTCCACACTGGCCGGCATCTGCAACGCCACCTCCCCGCTGTGGGGCATGGCCCTGTCCCTGGTCGCGCTCTCCGAGGACCGGCCGACGCGGCTGCGGGTCGCCGGGCTCGGCCTGGGCTTCCTCGGCGTCCTGACGGTCCTCGGCGCCTGGCAGGGGTTCAACGGCCTGGACACCACGGGCACGGCACTGGCCCTGCTGGCCTCGCTCAGCTACCCGGTCGGCTGGATCTACGTGCGCCGCACCCTCGCCGGTACCGGCCACTCGCACCTGTCCATGACCGGCGCCCAGCTGCTCCTGGCCACGCTCCAACTGGCGGTCGTAACACCCGTGTTCACCAGCCTTCCTGACCGCTTCCCCGTCATGCCGCTGCTCGCCGTCGCCGCGCTCGGCGCCCTCGGCACCGGCCTCGCCGTCCTCATCCAGTACGGCCTGGTCGCCGAGGTCGGCCCGACGACGGCCCAGATGGTCACCTACTTCATCCCGGTCATCGCCACGGCCGCCGGCGTGGCCGTCCTGGGCGAGACGCTGCGCTGGACGACACCGGTGGGCGCCGCGATAGTGCTGGCGGGTGCGGCACTGACCCAGGCTCGGGGCCGGCGGTCCCGGTCCGCCTAGTGCTGCGACCGGAAAGGTTTGCCTGGAAGCTCGCGGCGTCCGGTGCGGTGCCTCGCAAGGCGGAGCATCACCCGCGTACTGGATGTACTCGGGTGGTGCGACAACGCGGCGAGGTGCCGTGCCGGGCGTCGCGAGCCGGTGAACCTTTTCGGTCGCAGCACTAGACGTAACCGCGCAGCGGAGTCGGGCTCACGGCGGAGGCGACCGCGTCCGCCAGTGGGCCGGCCTCGGCCGGGTCCAGGGTGGAGACGGTGATCCGGATGCCGGGTGGGGCGTCGAGACGGAAGCGTGCGCCGGGCGAGACGGCCCAGCCCGCGTGCAGCAGACGGGCGACCGCACCGGTCTCGTCGGGCACGGGCACCCAGACGTTCATGCCGCTGCGGCCGTGGGCGCGGACACCGCGCTCGGCGAGCGCGTCGATGAGCAGCTCCCGCCGGGTCCGGTACGCCGCGGCCACCGCCGGCCCGTCCACCACCCCGTCCGCCCGCAGCCGGAACACCGCCCGTTGCAGCAGCAGACTCACCCAGCCCGGGCCCAGCCGCTGGCGGCCACGGACCCTGTCGACGGTGACCGGGTCACCCGTGAGCACCGCGAGCCTGAGGTCGGGGCCGTAGGCCTTGGCCGCGGAGCGGACGAACGCCCAGTGGCGGGTGACGCCCGCGAGGGGATGCAGCGGCAGGTCGACGATGCCGTGACCGTGGTCGTCCTCGACCAGCAGGGTCCCCGGGTACTCGCGCAGGACCGCGCGCAGGGCACGGGCGCGTGGCGCGCTCACCGCGGCACCGGTGGGGTTCTGGGCACGGTCGGTGACGATGAGGGCGCGTGCGCCGGAGCGCAGGGCGGCGCGCAGATCCTCGGGCCGTGGCCCCTCGTCGTCGACGCCCACGGGCGTCGTACGCAGTCCGAGTGCGGGAACGAGGTCGAGGGTGCGGCCCCAGCCGGGGTCCTCGACGGCGACGGCGTCTCCCGGCCGCAGGTGGGCGGTGAGAACCCGTTCGACGGCGTCGAGCGCCCCGGAGAGCACGGCCAGGGGACCGTCGGGCACGTGGTCGGCGTCGAGTTCTGCGCGTGCACCGCGCGCCAGTTCCGGCTCCACCGGGTCGTCGCCGTACAGCACCGGCTCGCGGTCCATCTCCTCGGCCACGGCGGCCAGCGTGGGGGCGAGCGGCGGCAGCAGTGCCGGGTCGGGGTTGCCGTCGGACAGGTCGCGCACTCCGGCCGGTACGTCCACGCGCACCTTCTCCCGCCCGGTGGTGGCCGGCTTCGGCCTGATCCGGCTTCCCCGGCGCCCGGCGGTCTCGATGACCCCGCGCTCGCGCAGGGTGCGGTAGGCGGCCGCGACGGTATTGGGGTTCACCCCCAGGCTGACGGCCAACTCCCGCATGGGCGGCAGAAGCCGGCCGGGCTCGAGGGCACCCGTCCCGACCGCGCCCTCGATGCTCGCGGCAATCTCCGCTGCGCCACGCCCTGTGATCCGATATTCTCCTAGCACAAAGACAATTATGCACTAGTGCAATTCACACGCAAGGGAAGCCGCCATGCAGGGCACCCAGACGCCGCCTCCGTCCGCCTACTCCCCCACCGACCGCACCGTCCCCACCCGCTCCGCCGACCGGGCCTCGTACGACCGGGACCTGGTGCACGCGATACTCGACGAGGGCTACGTCTGCCACCTCGGCTTCGTCCGCGACGGCGCGCCCGTGGTACTGCCCACGCTCTACGGCCGGGTCGGTGAGCGCCTGTACGTGCACGGCTCCACGGGTTCGCGCCCGCTGCGCATGACCGGCGAGGCTGATCCGGGTCTGCCCGTGTGCCTGACGGTCACCCATGTCGACGGCCTGGTGCTGGCCCGCTCCGCGTTCCACCACTCGATCAACTACCGCTCCGTGGTGGTGCACGGCACCGCGTACCAGGTCACGGACCCGGAGGAGAAGAGGCTCGCCCTGGACGCACTGGTCGACCACGTGGTCCCGGGCCGCGCCGCCGACTCCCGGCCCGCCAACAAGAAGGAACTGGCCGCCACCTCCGTGATCCGCCTCGACCTGAACGAGGTCTCCGCCAAGCTCCGCACCGGCGGGGTGAACGACGAGCCCGAGGATCTCGCGCTCCCCCACTGGGCCGGCGTGGTACCGCTGCGCAAGGGGTACGGCGCTCCGCTCCCCGAGGGGGATCTGCTCCCCGGCACGGCCCTGCCCGGCTACCTGGCGGACCTGTGATGCTGATACACCCCTGGGACGCACCCCACGACGACACCGAGTGGCAGACCTGGCTGGCCGCCCACGACTTCGGCCAACTGGCGGTCAACGGCCCGCCCGGCGAACCCCCGCTCGTCCAGCCGCTGCACTTCGCCTACGATCCCGGGCGCGGGGAGGCCGTCACCCACCTCGCCCGTCCCAACCCGTTGTGGCGTGCACTGGAGGCGAACCGGCGGGTGCTGCTGAGCGTGGTCGACGACTACGTGTACGTCCCCGGCCCGTGGCAGGCCGCCCCGGGCACCCCGCCCGAGCACGGCGTGCCCACCAGCTTCTACGCGGCCGTCCAGCTGAGCTGCACCGCACACGTCGTGGACGACCCGGTGGCCAAGGCCGCCCTCCTCAACCGCCAGGTCGGCCACTTCCAGCCGGAGGGCGGCTCGGCCCGGGCGGCCGCCGGCGAAGCACCGTACGGCCGCCTGCTGTCCGGCATCCGCGTCCTGCGGCTGGAGGTGACCGACGTCCGGGCCAAGTTCAAGTACGCGGGCAAGAAGGCGGAAGAGGTCCGGCAGCAGATGACGGCGGCCCTGACGACCCGCAACGGCCCGCGCGACGCGGCGGCGCGGGAGCATCTGGTGCGGCGGGGGCTGTGACTGGCAGCCCCCGCCGGTCCGCGCCCGTCGCGTCCCCGCCCGTAGCGCTCGGCCCCTTTCTGACGGCCGGCACGGCAGGGTCTCACACCAGCACGGGCCGTCCCTCCCCGCGTGCCCGCCGCGCCCCGCGCGCCTCCGCCACCGCGAGCCCGGTGACCGAGCCGAGCATCAGCACCGTTCCGGCCACGGTGGACGCGGTCAGGTGCTCGCCGAGGAGGGCGACGGCCAGTACGGCGGCGCTCACCGGTTCCAGCAGCATGATCACGGAGACGGTGGCCGCCCGTACCACGGCGGCGCCCGCGAAGTAGAGGGCGTACGCGAGGGCCGTGGGGACCGCCGCGATGTATCCCAGCAGCCAGAGCACCCGCAGGGGATGGGCGGTGTGCGGCAGCAGCCCCTCGGTCAGGGCGAACGGCAGCAGGCAGAGACTGGTCACCCCGAACGCCCACACCGCGGCGTCCGAGGCGTCGTTCCCGCCGCGCTGCCCCCACCAGCGGGTGAGCAGGGTCATCAGGGAGTAGCCGGCCGCCGACACGAGCGCGAGCAGGACGCCCCAGGGGCGTACGGTCGCACCCGCGCCGCCGAACGTCAGCACGGCGAGTCCGGCGAGGGCTCCGCCGACAGCGGCGGCACCGGCCGCGCCGAGCCGCTCCCCCAGGGCGACGCGGGCGCCGAGCGCGATGAGCACGGGACCGGCGCCGAGGGTGACCACGGTGGCGACGGCGAGTCCGGTGGCGGACACGGCCGCGAAGTAGGCGGTCTGGAACACGGCGAGGCCGACGCCGTTCGCCAGGGCCTGCAGGACACGGTGGCCGAGCGGCTGGGTGACAGCGGGACGCGGACGGCGGCGCAGGAGCCGGCCGGCGAGCAGCAGCGCGAGCCCGGCCGCGCAGCGCCAGAAGGAGAGGGTGACGGCCCCGATGTCACTGGTCCGGTGGACCAGCGAGGCGGCGGCGCCGGCGGTGCCCCAGGCGGCACCGGCGACGATCAGACAGAGCAGGCCACGCCCGACGGGCAGGCCAGAGAAACCATGCGACACGAGTGGTCTCCGCAGAGGTGGAAGTTCGGCAACGGCCCCGCGTCAGCAGGACCCACGGACTTCGTCTGCGGGCAGCACCGTCCCGCCCGGCGACAAGCCGGGCGCGTTCCCGGAGGCCCGCCTCAGGCGGCCGGGGGCGGAAGGACGAGTGCGTTCATCGGCATGGCCGCCACCCTAGGCGGCCGTTCCGCGGGTGGACAACTGCCTTTCCGGACCGCCGCCGGCCACCGGCTCCACGGCGCCCTCGGCCGGCGTCGACGACTGCGCGATGTACGCGCCGAGCAGGACGACGGCACCGCCGACCACCTGCGGCGCCGAGAGGTGCTCGCCGAGCAGCACCCACGCCAGCACGGTCGCCAGCACCGCTTCGAGACAGGCCACTACGCCCGCGACCTGCGGGGACAGCCGGCGCACGGACAGCACCCCGGTGATGTAGGCGGCAACCGTGGCGACGAGCACGATCCAGGCCAGCAGGACGGCGGCCGGGACTTCGCCGCCGTTCATGCGCGCGGTGCCGGACAGGACCGACCAGTCCATGGTCCAGGGACGGGCGACGGAGGTCAGCACCACGGCCCCGACGAGAAGTCCGTAGGCGATGACGCCCAGAGGGTCCGGTGCCTCCTCTCCCGTCCCGGCACCATGGTCGGACAGTATGAAATAGCCGACCTGGCAGCCGGCCGCACCGAGCGCCAGCAGCAGCCCCAGCGCGTCGAAGGCGAGACCCGACCACACCTCCACCACGCAGGCGAGACCGCCGACCGCGAGGACCACCCCGAGCGCGGCCGCCCTCGTCACCGGCCGTCGCTGCACGAACCGCACCCAGCCGAGCACGAGCGCGGGTGCGAGGTACTCGACCAGCAGCGCGACACCCACCGGGATCCGGGACAGCGCCGCGAAATAGCAGGCTTGGACCCCGGCGACCGCGAGCAGCCCGAACCCGGCGAGGAGCGCGGGACGGCGGCGCGGCAGGGAGCGGTGACGCACCGCGAACGGCAGCATCACGAGCGCGGCGCCCGTCACCCGCAGCCACACCACGTGGAGCGGGTCGAGCCCCGCCTCGATCAGCGGCTTCGCGGCGACCCCGGACCCTCCGAAGGCGAGCGCGGAGCCGAACGCCAGACCGAGCCCGAGGCTCTTCCCGCCCCCGCCGTGACTGCTCTCAGAGATACACACCGGCACATGATGGCAGGCAATGACATGAGCGTCACCCCAGTTGACACCTGTCTCAACGTCTGGACGGAGCCGGGCCGTCAGGCCCCGCTCAGCGCGCCGTTCCGCAGTCGCCCACGCACTCCGCCGTGGCGCGGTCGATCTGCGCGAGGAGGTCGGGCACCCCGACACCGGCGCGCTCGAGCACCTCGACGGCCCGGGCCCTGGGGTCGGCGGCCAGCGCCGCCAGCAGGTCGGTGCCGCGGACCCGGTCCTCTCCTCGCCGTGCGGCGCGCTCGCGGGCGGAGCGCATGGCGGCCGCGGCCACCGGTGACCAGTCCCCGGCGTCACGCAGGACGTACAGCGCGCCGGAATCCTCCACTCCGCTCTGCCAGCGCAGGCCGTAACCGATGCTGCGCTGCACCAGGTAGCCGAGCAGACGGACGGCCTTCCGGGGGTCACCGACGGCGGCGCGCGCCTCGGCGTCGGTCTCCAGGAGCGAGTGCAGCAGATGGGCGGTGTCGATCTGCCGGTCCCCGTCCCGGACGGCCCTGCGGCGGGCACGGTCGATCACCGCCGCGAGCTCCGGGCCGAGCCCGGCTTCGTCGTCCGCACGGCGGACGCCCTGGTCGTGGACGGGCCGGCGGGGAGTACGCGGTTGCACGTCCCCTACCTCATCAGCCGCCGACGGCACGCGTCATCGACGAAAGGGAGCATTTCGACCTCCCACGGAGAGTGGACTCGGGCGTTCGGCATCTCATCCTTACGGAGGAGAGCGGCCCGCACCGCGAGGGGCGGTACTGCCCTCCACACATCCTGACGGTTCGTCAGTATTGAATGTTCAGGGCGCTGCGACTACGTTCCGCGACACCGTAGCCCGACACGAAGGGGTGGTCGCATGGCCGAAGTCAGCGCGGAGACACGCATCCAGGCGCCGGCGGAGAAGGTGTGGGAGAAGCTCACCGACTGGTCGGCGTACGGGGAGTGGAACGCGACCCACACCAGCTTCCCCAAGGGCGGCCCCGAGACCCTGCGGGTGGGCGGAACCTTCCAGGAGAACATGAAGCTCATGGGCTTCCCGGCCGAGGTCGAGTGGACCATCGAGGAACTGGAGCCTGCCCGGGTGTTCGCCATTCGCGGCAAGGGTCCGATGGCGGTGAACGTCGCCACGCGTTACACGCTCACCCCCGACGGCGACGGCACGACGGTCCGCATCGACGGCGAGTTCACCGGCGCGGCCGTCTCCCTCATGGCCGGCAAGCTCAAGGACTCGGCGACGGCGGCCCTCAACGAATCACTGCGCAAGCTGGACGGCCTGGTGGCCTGAACCCGGCCGCACAACCCCGCACACGCCCCCGGGGACACACCCCGGACCCGGACGGCGCCCCGCGGATCACCCGACGGGACGCCTCCCGGACCGCACCGGCGTCAGTCCTCGTCGGCAAGGATCAGATACAGCTTCTTCCGGGCGTCGTTGATCACGCCCAGCGCCTTCTCACGCTGCTCCTTGCTGCCGGTCTTCCAGACCTGGCCGAAGGCCTCCATCAGCCCGAACCCGGCCTGGCGGATCTCACCGAGGGCCTCCCAGTCGACCCCCCGGGACGCCTCCTCCCAAGGGGCGTCGGAGCCGGCCTCGGCCGCGGCCCGGCCCTCGTCGGTGAGCGCGAACAGCTTCTTGCCGCCCTCGCTCTCACTGACGATCAGACCCTCGTCCTCCAGCAGCTGCAGTGTGGGGTAGACCGAGCCGGGGCTGGGCTTCCACGCGCCGCCGCTGCGCTCGGCGATCTCCTGGATCATCTCGTAGCCGTGCATGGGCCGCTCCTTGAGCAGAGCCAGGATCGATGCCCGTACGTCGCCGCGCCGCGCCCGCCCCCTGGGGCCGCCACGGCCCCGCGGCCCCCAGGGTCCCGGCCCGAAACCGGGCCCGCCGGGCCCGAACCCCGGACCGCCCGGCCCGAAGGGCCCGAAGGCGGCCCGCAGCCCCTCGCGGCCGTGCTGTCGGTGTCCACGCTCGAATCCGTGGGTGCGCATCGCAATCACTCCATCCATCGTTGATCTGTCGCGATGCGTCAACGATATATCGGAACCGATCGCATGACAAGAGTCCCGTCCGGGCGGCGCTGTCCTGTCTCACTCAATCGAGTCGTTTTCTCAACGAACCGAGTCGTTCGGGCTTCGGGACGCGGTGCACGGACGCCGACGGCGTCCGCTACGGGACTGCGTGGGCGTGGTGGGGATCAGCTCGCAGCCATTGGCCAACGGAGCCGGCCGGTGACCGGGAAGAGGCGGGTGCCGCGGACGTCCCGCATCGCGGAGTTTCCCGAGGCCGCCGCTGACCGGGCCCGCTGGTGGGACAGACACATCCTGGAGGTCTTGCACGGCCTGCCGCCAGATGCTCCGGACGGGGCCGAGCCGCGGCCGGAGTGCGATCCGGAAACACTCGCCGGCCCAGCGCGAGCGGGCCAAGGCTGCGGAGCTGACGGCAGCCGGGCACCAGGTGTCAGCCAGCGGAATCAAGCAGCGGCGCCAGCGCTAGCAGCGCCCGAAGCAAGCAGTCGGCCCATCACCGGCCACGTCGGCCGCGGTGAGCCGGCGTCCGTTCCTGCCCAGAAGCAGGGGTCCCACCTCGTCGAAGGCCGGCGCCCCCCGCTCACAGCAGTCCGGGCCGCTGCCACTCGTCACCAAGGACGTGGTGGTCGAGGAAGTTCAGGAAAGCCTCGTACCAGATCTGGATGTGGCCCGGGGAGAGGATCCAGTGGTTCTCGTCCGGGAAGTACAGGTACTTCGCAGGCACCTCGAACCGCTGCAGATCCTGGAAGAGCGCGGCGCCCTGGCCGACCGGCACGCGGTAGTCCTTCGCGCCGTGGATGACCAGCATCGGCGTACGGATCTTCGCGGCGTCCAGGTACGGGGAGTGCGCCTCGTACCGCTCGGGCCGGGTCACCGGGTCCCCGAAGATGCACTGGAAGTACCAGGGCGCGTCGGTGTCGCCCTGGAAGGACCGCAGGTCCCACAGGCCCGCGTGGCTCACGATCGCCTTGAACCGATCGGTGCTCGTGGCGACCCGGTTGGCCATGTAGCCGCCGTAGGAGCCGCCCCCGAGCGCGGTGCGCGCGCCGTCGATGTCGTCACGGGCCTCGGTGGCGTCGGTCAGCGCCATCACGTCCGTGTACGGGACCCCACCCCACTGCCCCCAGCCGCGCCGGTGGCCCTGCTGACCGTAGCCGGTCGACAGGGCCGGGTCGGGCAGCAGCACCGCGTAGCCGCGGGCCGCGAACGGCCACGGGTTCCACCGCCAGGTCCAGCCGTTCCAGCTGCCCTGCGGCCCGCCGTGCACGGCGACGAGCAGCGGCGCGGGGTTCTCGGCCGACGCGCCCTCAGGCAGCACGAGCCAGCCGCGCAGCCGGTACCCGTCCGCCGCGGTGGCGTGCACCTCGGTGAGGGTGCCCGGCAGCGCGTCGAACGCACCGGGAGCGGGCAGCTCGACCGGCGTCTGGTCGGCGACGCCGGCCTCGAACCTGACCGGCCGCGGCGGCGAGTCGATCGCGTTGCGCAGTGCGTACAGCGTCCGCCCGTCTGGGGCCACGCAGAGCGAGCCGTACGCGCCCGAGGCGGTGAGCCGGGTCACGGTGCCGTCCGCGTCCCGCCGGAAGACGGGCGCGTGACCCTCCACATCGGCCACGAAGAAGAGGGCGTCGTCGACCGTCGAACAGACGGCGCCGGCAGGCCAGTTGTCGAACCTGGGCAGCAGATCGACGGCCTCGCCGCCGTCCACGCCGACCCGGACGAGCGTCATGTCCATCGACTCGTCGTAAGTCGGCCACGTCATCCGCGAGCACACGACCGCCGAGCCGTCGTGCGTGAACACCGGCGCCTCGTAGAGGTGCTCCACATCGCCCAGGACGAAGACCTCCTCGCCGGTGGCCGCGTGTGCCACCACCACGGCGGTGCGGTTCTCGGCGGGCACCCGGCCGGGTACGAACCGGGTGTAGGCCACTCGCGTCCCGTCGGGCGACAACGCCACGTCCCCGGGGTTCTCGAGGCCGACGCCCTGCCCGCCGGCGTCGACCACGGCGCCCTCGGCCCCCGCGCGCACGAAGGTGTGCTGTTCCTCGGGGCCGAGATCGCGGTCCCAGGCGCGGGTCGGCCCGGCCTCGTACAGGATCGCGGTGACCTTCGCGTCCTTGCGTGCCGTGCGCAGCCTGCCGTGCGCGTCGGCGTCGGCGGCCCCGGGCAGCAGCCCGGCGGTGTGGGCCAGCGCGCCGGAGTCCCGGGCGACGGTGAACGCGGTGATCCCGCCCGGGTGCCGGGCCACGACGGCGGCCTCACCACGCCCGGGCAGCGCCCACAGCGCGGCACCCTCGTGCTTGTCCTCCGCACTGTCGTCCTCGCGTTCCGACAGGAAGTACAGCACCCCGTCCGGGCCGAACGCGGGCCCGGACTCGCCCTTCCCCGACCGGGTCAGGCGCAGCGCCTCGCGCTCCCCGGCCGGATCGATCTCCCACAGCCCGGACACGAATCTGGTCCGGTCCTCCGACAGCGTCTGCACGGTGGCGACGAGACGGCCACCGTCGGCGGACAGCGCAAGGGAGTTGACGCGAGGCTGGGCGAGGAACGCGGGCAGGTCGTGGAAGGCGGTCGTGCCACCGGGGATCGCAGACATGCGGACGATTCTTGCTCGCGAAGGAGGCGGTGAACAGCGGAATACGAGCACCACCCGCCAGGGGTGCCTGCCGCCCGTCCGGCGGAACGCAGGGATCCCGTCAACCACCTACGAGCTGACTCGTGAGCGGCGCCTCCGATCACAGACAGGACAGCGCGAACGTGCCCACCCGGGCGGGCCGCCGCGGCACGACCGGTCCAGCGTCCCGGAATTGGCCTTGGCCGGGGGGCAGCCGTGGCCCCTACCGTCGGCACATGCCCATCCTAATCGTCGACGCCTTCGCCGACCGCCCCTTCGCCGGCAACCCCGCCGGGGTCCTGCTGCTCGACGCCTTCCCGGACGAAGACCGGCTGCAGAAGGTCGCCATGGAGCTCAATCTCTCCGAGACGGCGTTCGCCCACCGCCTGCCCGAGGGCTCGGACGCCGACTGGGCGCTGCGGTGGTTCACGCCCCTCACCGAGGTGGCCATGTGCGGCCACGCGACGCTCGCCACGGCCCACGTCCTGTTCACCACCGCCGCCCACGAAGGGCCGGTCCGGTTCGCCACCCGCAGCGGGGTACTCATGGCCACGCCCGGCGAGGACGGCTCGATCACCCTGGACTTCCCGGCCGCCCCGCTCACCCCGGTGGACGTCCCGGCCGGGCTCGCCCGGGCGCTCGGCGCGGAACCCGTGAGCGCCTTCGACACCGGACCGAACATCGGCGACCTGCTGCTGGAGCTGAAGGACGAGGAGACCGTCCTCGAGCTGTCCCCCGACCACAGAGCACTCGCCGCCCACTCCGAGCGCGGGGTCATCGTCACCGCCCGCACCGAGGACCCGGCCCGGGGCCACGACTTCGTCTCCCGTTGCTTCTTCCCGAACGTCGGCATCGACGAGGACCCGGTCACCGGCAGCGCCCACACCGCGCTGGCGCCCTACTGGTCCGAGCGCCTCGGCCGCCCCGACCTCACCGGTCTGCAGGCCTCCCGCCGCACCGGCCTGGTGCGCACCGGCGTGCGCGACGACCGGGTCCTGCTCACCGGTCGCGCGGTCACGGTCGTCGAGGGCCGACTGCTCGTCTGAGCACTACGCACGCAGGCAACACGACGGGGCGTACGACAGCCTCGTACGCCCCGCCGCGAGCAGCCCCCTTCTCGGCAGGCCGCCGCTATGCGGTCGGCAGCCAGCCCACCTTTCCCGCCAGCACCGCGTATCCCACGAACGCCCCGATGTCGAGCAGGGAGTGTGCCACCACCAGGGGACCGACCCGGCCCCAGCGCCGGTACAGGTACACGAACACCACGCCCATGACCATGTTGCCGACGAACCCGCCGATGCCCTGGTACAGGTGGTAGGAGCCGCGCAGTACGGCACTGGCCACCAGTGCGGTACCCGGGGTCCAGCCCAGCCCGCCCAGCCGGCGCAGCAGGTATCCGACGACGATCACTTCTTCGAGGACGGCGTTCTGCACCGCCGAGAGGATCAGCACGGGGAACTTCCACCACACGTCGGGCAGCGCCTCGGGCACCACCGTGAGGTTGAAACCCAGTCCCCGCGCGGCCAGGTAGAAGGCGATGCCGGTGCTGCCGATCACCGCGGCGATGCCGGCCCCGCGGCCGAGGTCGGGCCAGGGACGGGTCCGGTCGAAGCCGAGGGTGCGCAGGCTCTCGCCCTCGCGCATCAGGAAGTGCGCGACCAGTGCCACCGGCACCAGGGCCGTGGCGATGCCGAACAGCTGCCAGGCCAGGTCGAGCCAGGGACGGCCCGGCGCGGCCGAGGCGTTGAGGGTGGCCGCCTGGTCCTTGAGGCCTCCGGGTTTGGTGACCGATCCGATGAAGCTGATCAGAGCGGACACTCCGCTCGCTCCGAGCGAGAGCCCCAGAACGAGCAGTGTCTCGTCCCGGAAGATCCGCCGCGAGGGCCGCTCCCGCGAAGCGGTACCGGCCTCCAATCCCGCCTCCACCTGCACACCTGCCTTCGATCGCGAAGATCGTGCGCCGCAGGCCGTCGGGACCGGAAGGGGCACCATCCTCATCGGAGGTCACAGCTTGCCCCATCCGGGCGTCTCCCCGGACATCGCCCCCGCGCCGAGGGGCGGACCGGGTACCGGCGGCCCCTATCCGAGCGGCACCGGCTCCGGCAGGCCCACCGGCCAGGTGTGCACCGGTTCTCCGAGGTGCATGAGCTCGCCGTAGCGGCGGGTCGTGGCCGCCAGGGCCACGTCCCGGGGAAGGCCCTGTTCGAGGGCGCGGTGGAAGGTGGCCGCCTGCCAGGACGCCCCGTTGGCACGCCGCCGACACCGTTCCTCGATGACGCCGAGGTAGAGGTCCCGGTCGGCGGCCTCGACGCCCCACGCCGCGAGCCCCGCCTCGGCGAGCGGCAGCAGTTCGTCGCGCACCAGTGTCACCGCGTCGACCTCGCTGGTACCGCCGTGCCGCCCGCGCCGCGGCCACTCCAGACGCGCGTCGATGCCGTACCGGCACGCGGCGTCGAAGTTGGCGGCGGCCGTCTCGAACGGCATACGGGTCCACACCGGCCGGGACTCCTCGGCGAGGGAGCGCACCAGGCCGTAGTAGAAGGCCGCGTTGGCGATGACGTCGGTGATGGTGGGCCCGGCCGGCAGGACGCGGTTCTCCACCCTGAGGTGCGGCACTCCGTCGGCGACGTCGTACACCGGGCGGTTCCAGCGGTACACCGTGCCGTTGTGCAGGACGAGTTCGGCGAGCTTCGGCACGCCGCCCGCGTCGAGGACCTCCAGCGGGTCCTCGTCGTCGCAGATCGGCAGCAGCGCCGGGAAGTAGCGAAGGTTCTCCTCGAACAGGTCGTACGCCGAGGAGATCCACCGCTCCCCGAACCAGGTGCGCGGCCGCACGCCCTGGGCCTGCAGCTCGGGCGGACGGGTGTCGGTGGCCTGCAGGAAGAGCGGAGGGCGGGACTCGCGCCACAGTTCGTGGCCGAAGAGGAACGGCGAGTTGGCGCCGACGGCGATCTGCGGCGCACTGGCCACCTGGGCGGCGTTCCACACATCGGCGAAACGGCCCGGCGTGACCTGGAGGTGCAGCTGCACGGACGTGCAGGCGGCCTCGGGGACGATGGAGCGGGACGTGCAGGTCAGGTGCTCGACCCCGTCGATGTCGAGCCGGAAGTCCTCGCCCCGGGCGGCCACGATCTGGTCGTTGAGCAGGGTGTAGCGGTCGACCTCGGAAAGGTTGGAGGAGACCAGGTCGTCCCGGTCCAGGGTGGGCAGAATGCCGATCATCACGATTCCGGCGTCGAGCTCACCCGCCTTGCGGTCGGCGTACGCCAGCGACGTACGGAGTTCCTCGGCAAGCTGGTCGAATACCCGCCCGCCCAGCCTGTGTGGGGCTATGTTCACTTCCAGATTGAACATGGCGAGTTCTGTTTGGAAATCGCGGCTCGCGATCCGTTCGAGCACCTGCCCGTTCAGCATTTTCGGCAGCCCGTCGGGCCCGACGAGATTCAGCTCGATCTCCACGCCCATCAGGTTCTTGGGCCGATCGAACCGCTTCTGGGCCAGCAGCCGCTCCAGTCCCGTCAGGCACTTGCCGAGCTTCTCCCGGTAGCGCTGCGGATCGGACAGGTCGAACGGCCCTGCCACGACCTTCTCCCCCATCGAAGCGTCCCTCCTCGGATGGGCGGGCGGAAGATCCGGCCGCCGGGGTCCAGGGTCAGGTGGGATGATGCCCACCCGACGCGATCGATAACGTCTCGCGCGAGCCCTGTCCCCGCTACTCTGTTGGAATGTGTCCGGCGGCACATTCACGGGGCATGAGGCAGCGCGCACCTTCGTGTGCCCCGCCGTCCTCGTGAAAAACGCCGACGAGAATGGGCCGACCGCTACGGCGGCGTATTCCGAGGCCAGGACGGGCCGCCCAACCTCTGAATCGGGATGATTCACACAAATCGCCGACCGAATACAAACTTGTTTTACTCACCGGAAACGGCTAGGCGAAACATCTTCCGAACTTAAGTCGTATAAACTCCGCGCAGAAGGCAGAAGGTTGGCGCCCACCGTTCTGGTTCCCGCCGTCCAGGCGACGTGCGGCAGGCCGCGTCCGCACCTCTCGTTCACCGCCACGGGCCCCCGCCTCTCTGACCCCATGAGCTGACAGCGCCGTCCGCCCGCCCCGCCCTCGCGCCATCGCGCCTGTCGAATGAGAGGCGACCCACCATGCCCCTCCACGTTCCCCCTGCCCCCGCGCCCGCCCTGCGCTCCGTGCTCACGGCCCTCGGTTCGCCCACCGCCGTCCGTGAGGCCCGGACACCGTCCCTGCGCGCCGCACAGGGACCGGCCACCCCCGAACTGCCCCTCCCGGTGCACGTACTCGACCGGATCACCGCTGAAGGCGTGTCCGCGACCCGGCTGACCGGCTGGCGGTTCCTCATCCACTGCGGCGGCCGTGCCGTGGCCGCGGCCGAGACCCGGCTGACCCCCGACGGCTGGGCGTTCTCGCACTTCTTCGAGGGCCCCTACATCGCCTCCACCGAACGCGCCCTGCGCCAGGCCGAGACCATGCAGCAGTCCTACCAGGTGCGCCTGCTGTCCGTGCCGGCCCTGTACATGCTCACGCTCTGGCTGCACGGCGACTGCTCCGCGGACGGGGCCGAGGGCCATCCGGCCGCCACCGACCTGCTCGTCCCGCTGGCCCCGGCACCGCCCGGCATAGCGGCCCACCGGCCGCATCCGGTCGCGGAACTGCTTCCCGTGCTGACCCACCGGATGACTCCCGTCCCACTGCTCGGCTCGCCCGCCTGACACCCCCCTCCCGACCCTTCTTCCCCGGTCCCGCTTTCGTACCCCGCCCCCTCCGGTGGCGGGGTACGCGCATGCATTCCAGAGCGTTTCGCTCGTAAGAGCATTCAACCGCTCCTAAGAGCCGGCAAAACCGTCTGTGCCCATCCTGACTAGCCCTATCCGGCCACCGAGAACCACCCGAAAAGACAGTGCGAAGGAGATGAACCGAGGGCGTGGACGATGCGTCATGAACCTGTGAGAAGCGGTGCTGCGAAATACCTGCGGATTGACGCCCGGAGGGCAACACTGGGTTCCGACCGACTTATGACCACGGGGGGCGGACATGACCACGACAGAGCGAGAGATCCCACCCATGTGCCAGCACCAGCCACCGTGCCCGACAGCCGAATCCGCCGACCGGGAGTCCGCCCGCCTCGTGGCGCACCACCCGGAGCAGGGCTGGAGCCTGCTGTGCAACGGTGTTCTGCTCTTCGAGGACACCGGTGAGCTTCTGCCCGACGGCCAGATCATCGCCCCGCACCGGCCGCTGGGCACCAGCCGGGTGATGACGGCCGCCTAGGCACACCTGAGGGGCCGGCTCGCACCACCGGGTGCGCACCGGCCCCGACGCATGCACGGGGACGACTACCGACCGTGGCCGGCCGTCAGCCGAGGGCTTCGCGCAGCGCCTCGTAGGCGGGCTTCGGCTTCAGTTGCTCGTCCCACGGCAGAGCGGCCCCCTCGCCGGGGAAGACCGCCGGGATCCACGAGTACTTGTCGGTGTAGTCCCACACCGTCACCCCCACGCACCGGCGCACGGCGAGGCAGGCCTTGGTCAGGTCCCGGTACCAGGTCGCCTGCTCGGCCAGCTTGGCGTCGGTGGCAGGCAGTTGCATACGGACGTCGACCTCGGTGAGGGCGGTGTCCAGCCCCAGCCGGGAGAAGCGGCGGAGGTTGTCCTCCACGGTGGTGGGATAGCCGTACTGGAGGGCCAGGTGGGCCTGGAAGCCGATGCCGTCCAGGGGCACGCCCCGCCTCTTGAGGTCCTTGGCCAGCGCGTAGTAGGCGTCGCTCTTCGGGCCGGTCGCCTCGATGTTGTAGTCGTTGAGGTACAGCTTGGCGTGCGGGTCGGCCCGATGGGCCCAGCGCAGCGCGTCGGCGATGTAGCCGGGGCCGAGCGTCTTGTACCAGATGGTCTCGCGGTAGGTGCCGTCCTCGTTGAACGCCTCGTTGACGACGTCCCAGGAGTAGACCTTGCCCCGGTAGTGGCGGACCTCGGCGAGGATGTGCTTCTTCAGGACGGCCCGCAGCTCGGGGGCGGTCCATTCACGCGAGGTGAGCCAGTCGGGCAGCTGGCTGTGCCAGACCAGGGTGTGGGCGCGGACGCGCTGGTGGTTCTTGCGGGCGAGAGCGACGATCTCGTCGCCGTTCGTCCAGTCGAAGACCCCCTGCTGGGGTTCGGTGGCGTACCACTTCATGCCGTTGCCCGGCGTGATCATGTCGAACTGGGTGCCGAGGATCTTCGTGTACGCGCTGTCGGTGAGCTCGGGGTTGTCGGTGGCGCTGCCGAAATAGCGTCCGTGCCGGTGGGCGAGTTCGGCGAGCGTGGGCTGCCGTGCCTGCGCCTGGGCGGCCGGGCCGGTGGCGACGCCCGCGGCCACCAGGACTGCGGCGAGGGCGCCGGCGAGTCTGAGGCGTGTACGGGGCCTGGGCATGGTGCGACTCCTCACGGTCGGGTGCGAGTGGTGTCGTACTCGGGTGCGGACGGGGCCTTACGCACGTCGGCGCGGGTCATCCCTTCGTCGCGCCGGCGGTCAGGCCGCCGACGAGCTGGCGCTCGGCGACGGAGTAGAAGGCGAGGGCGGGGACCATCGCCAGCACCAGGTAGGCGAAGACACGGGCGTACTCCGCCGAGTACTGGCCCTGGAACTGCGCGACGCCGAGGGGCAGCGTCCACCACTTCGAGTCGGTGAACACCAGCAGCGGCAGCATGAAGTTGTTCCAGCTGGTGACGACGGCCAGCACCGACACCGTGCCGAGCGCAGGCCGCGCCATGGGCAGCAGCACCCGCCAGAAGAACCCGAAGGCGCTGCACCCGTCGAGCGTGGCTGCCTCCTCCAGCTCGCCGGGTATCTGCCGGAAGAAGCCGCGCAGGATGATGATGGTCATCGGCAGCCCGAAGGCGGCCTGCGGGAGGATCACGCCGAGCGGGTTGTCCAGCAGGCCGAGGTAGCGCAGCAGCAGGAAGAGGGGCAGCGCGGCCACCGCGAAGGGGAACATCAGCCCCATGGTGAAGAGGGTGAACAGCAGTTCACGCCCGCGGAAGGCGAACCGCGCGAAGGAGAAGGCCGCCAGCGCGGACGCGGCGACCACGAGGACGGTCGTCGCCACGGCGACCAGCGTGCTGTTGCCCACCAGACGCCAGAAGTCGCCCGAGCCGAGGATGTCCGTGTAGTTGCCGGTGAGCCAGTGCTCGGGCAGTCCGAAGGGATTGCGGGAGAGCTCGGCGGTGGATTTGAAGCCGGACAGGACGGCGTACAGCAGCGGTACGACCATCACCGCGCCGACCGCGACGAGCAGCAGGTGGAGCGGCAGTTCACGTACGGCCTTGGTCCTGCGGGTCACTTGCCGTCTCCCCTCATCGTCGTGGTGGCCCCTTCGAGGTCGCGGCGGAGCACGAACCGCTGGTAGGCGAGGGCGAAGACGAGGCAGATGCCGAACATGACCACGGTGATCGCGCTGGCGTAGCCGATCTGGTAGCGCTTGAAGCCGTACTGGAACATCGTCACGGCCATCGTCTCGGAGTGGTGGTCGGGCCCGCCCTGGGTGATCACCCAGACCAGGTCGAAGAGCTGGATGGCCCCGATGACGGACAGGAAGATGCTGATGCGCAGGGTGGGCGCGAGCAGCGGCAGGGTCACGTTGCGGAACCGCTGCCACGGGTTCGCGCCGTCGATCAGCGCCGCCTCGGTCAGCTCGGCCGGGATCGCCTGCAGCCCCGCGAGGTAGAGCATCATGTGGAAGCCGAAGTACTTCCAGGTCATGACGAGGAACAGCGTCGCCATGACGTAGGAGGGGTCGGCGAACCACTCCCCGCCGACGCCGCCCAGCCCGACGGCGCCCAGGACGTGGTCGGCGAGCCCGTCGTCCGGGGCGAAGATCATGCTGAACAGCACGCCGGTGATCGCCTCGGACAGGACGTAGGGAGCGAAGAACAGCATCCGGTACAAGGCGCGCCCGCGCAGCCGCTGGTTGAGCGCGACGGCCATGGCGAGCGCGAACGGCAGTTGCAGGGCGAGGGACAGGACCACCAGGAGCAGACAGCGCCACAGGTCGCCCAGGAAGACGTCGTCCTTGAAGAGCTGGGTGAAGTTGTCCGTGCCGATGTAGTCGGAGGGCATGCCGAAGCCGCCCCAGCGGAAGAACGCGGCGTACAGCGCGAACAGCATCGGGAGCAGCACCAGCCCGATGAACAGCACCAGCGCGGGCACCTGGAAGGCGACCGCGGTGAGCCAGTGCACCAGGCGCCGGCGCGCCCGTCCCCGGGCCGACGTCGCCGCCGGGGAGGAGGGGGCGACGCCGGGGTCCGTCCGCTTGTCCGGGAGGAAGGTCGAGGTCATCGCCGGCTACTACGCTTCCTTCGCGGCCTTGCTGATCGACTGGGCGACCTGCTCGGGTGACTTCGAACCGGCGATCAGCGCGGCGACGCTGTCGTTGACCTCCTGGCCGACGGCGGGCGCGTACGCCTGGTCCAGGTAGAGCTGGAAGCCGGTGGCACCCTTCAACTGGGCCTGCACCGCCTTGGTGTTGGGGTCGGAGAGCGCCTTCTCGGCGCCGGGGACCACCGGAAGGGTGTTGGTCTTCTTCACGAGTTCCAGGTCGGTGGTCTCGGAGGCGAAGAACTTCAGGAAGTCGACGGCCGCCTGCGGGGCACCCTTGCGCAGGGCGTGCCCGCCGCCACCGCCGAACACCTCGGTGATCGCGCCCTTTCCGCCCTCGACGGCCGGGAAGGGGAAGAAGCCGAGGTTCGAGCCGAGTCCCTTGCCCGAGTCGGCCTCGACGACCGGGGCCCACTGCCCCATGAGCTCCATGGCCGCCTTGCCGTTGCCCACGGTGGCCGCCTGGCCGGTCGGGGTGGAGTACCCGGCGCCCAGGAACCCCTTCTGGAACGGCTGGAGGTCGACCAGGTCCTTGAGGTGCTGTCCGGCCTGCACGATCCCGGGGTCGGTGAAGTCCTTGCTCTGGTCGGCCTTCTTCAGCGCGTCGATTCCGGCCGTGCGCATGGCGAGGTAGGCCCAGTAGTACATCTCGGGCCACTTCTCCTTGCCGGCCACGGCGATCGGCGTGATGTTCTTCGCCTTCAGCTTGCGCACGGCGTCGAGGAAGCCGCTCCAGGTGGTGGGCGGGGTGCTGATGCCGGCCTGCTTGAAGAGCGCCTTGTTGTACCAGAAGCCGATCATGCCGATGTCGAAGGGTATGCCGTACAGCTTGCCGCCGAGGAGGTACGGCTGCTTGGCGACGGACAGCATTCCGTCGGACCAGGGCTTGGTCCTGTCGGTGAGGTCCTCGACGAGGCCCGCGTCGACCTGCTGCTGGAGCACTCCGCCGCCCCATGTGTGGAAGATGTCCGGCAGCTTCCCGGAGGCGATCAGCGCCGTCATCTTCGACTTGTAGGCGTCGTTCTCCATCTGAACGATCTTTACCTTGACCTTGGGGTTCTGCGCCTCGAACTTCTTGGCCAGACCGGCCCAGACCGTCTTCGTCGGCTGGGTGGTGGAGATGTTCCACCACTCGATCGTGGTCGTGCCGTTCGACGACCCTCCGCCCGAGTCGCCGCCGCAGCCGCTCAGTGCCGTCATGCCCAGACCGGCCGCGGCGGAGGCCGCCAGGAAGCCGCGGCGGGAGAGTGCCGGGTCGCCCATGATGCGCTCCTTCTCTTCGAAACTTTCGGAACTACGCCGGAAAGCTGCGCCGCACCCTAGAGACCGCTCTTGCCGGGTGGCAACCCTTCGGGCGACGCTTGTTGCGGCGAAATCGGCATCCCCTGGCCAGAAGTGCCGCCGCGGGACGTGCAGCAGTACACATGGAAGAGCCGAAACATTCGGCGATATCATCGAACGTTCCGAACCGCGACTCTAGAAAGGCCGCTCAGAGGCGTCAAGGTGTCGTGCATCAGGTAGTCCGCCGGTGGTCGAACCAGTTCGAAGACGGCGGGTTCCGGGCGGGGGCCCGTGACAACTTCCCCGGTCGTCCGCCGAGTTGTGCGTCCCGTCGGCGCGCGAGCCCTCACCCGGGACTGAGATCCGCGGCGGTGAACGCCCCACCCCCCTGGTCCGCGGGTCCACCGTGCGCGCCCTATCGTGACCGGCATGCAGTCCTACACGATCGGCCAGGCAGCACGGCTGCTCGGCGTGAGCCCGGACACCGCCCGCCGCTGGGCGGACGCCGGCCGGGTGGCCACCCACCGCGACGAGGCGGGGCGACGGCTCGTCGACGGCAAGGACCTCGCCGCGTTCTCCGTGGAACTCGCGAAGGCGGGCGGCAACGACGAGGACTCCGCCGGCTCCTACACCTCCGTCCGCAACGCCTTCCCCGGCATCGTCACGGCGATCAAGCTCGGCGACGTCGCCGCCCAGGTGGAGATCCAGGCCGGCCCCCACAGGCTCGTCTCCCTCCTCACCCGGGAGGCCGTCGAGGAACTGGGCCTGGAGGTCGGCATGGAGGCCACCGCACGAGTGAAGTCGACGAATGTACATATCGACCGTGTGTGATCGGTCCGATGGCGGCCAAGGCGACGCAAACCCGCGCATACCCTGACTGAAGGTGCTCTCGCACTACGGTGATGAGCCATGACCCTGAGCATCCGCAACCAGCTCCCCGGCACCGTCACCGCCGTCCATCCCGGCGACGTGATGGCCGCGGTCAAGATCCGCCTGGACGGCGGCCAGGACCTCACCGCGGCCATCACTTCGGAGGCCGTCGAGCAACTGGCCCTGGCCCCCGGGGTCTCCGTCCGCGCCCTGGTGAAGTCGACGGAGGTCTCCCTGGCCACCAGCAGGGTCGAGGGCCTCTCGATCCGCAACAGGCTCTCCGGAACGATCACCCACCTGGAGCTCGGCGAGGTCATGGCCCATGTGAAGATCACCGTGGACGGCGGCAGGATCACCGCGGCGATCACGAAGGAGGCGGCCATCGACCTCGGCCTCTTCGTGGGCTCCGACGTGGTCGCCCTGATCAAGTCGACCGAGGTGTCGCTGGCGACGGCGTGAACGCGAAGGGGCCCCGTCCGGACACGGACGGGGCCCCACACGCTCTGTCAGTCCTCGTAGGCGTCCAGCGGCGGGCAGGAGCAGACCAGGTTCCGGTCGCCGAAGGCCTGGTCGATACGGCGCACCGGCGGCCAGTACTTGTCGGCGGCCGAGGCCCCCGCCGGGAACACGGCCTCCGCCCGGCTGTAGACGTGGTCCCACTCGCCGCCCAGCGCACCGGCGGTGTGCGGAGCGTTGCGCAGCGGGTTGTCGTCGACGGGCCACTCGCCCGTGCCGACCTTCTCGATCTCCGCGCGGATCGCGATCATCGCCTCGCAGAAACGGTCCAGCTCGGCCAGGTCCTCCGATTCGGTCGGCTCGATCATCAGCGTGCCGGCCACCGGGAAGGACATCGTCGGCGCGTGGAAACCGTAGTCGATGAGCCGCTTGGCCACGTCGTCCACGGACACTCCGGTCGCCTTGGTCAGCGGCCGCAGGTCGATGATGCACTCGTGCGCGACCAGGCCGCCGGGGCCGGTGTAGAGCACCGGGTAGTGCGGCTCGAGGCGCTTGGCGATGTAGTTGGCGGAGAGCACGGCCACCTGGGTGGCCCGCTTGAGGCCCTCGCCGCCCATCAGGCGGACGTACGCCCACGAGATCGGCAGGATGCCCGCCGAGCCCCAGGGCGCGGCCGAGATGGGGCCGACGCCCGTCTCGGGGCCGGCCGCCGGCTGGAGGGGGTGGTTCGGCAGGTACGGCGCGAGGTGCTCACGCACGGCCACCGGGCCGACGCCGGGGCCGCCGCCGCCGTGCGGGATGCAGAACGTCTTGTGCAGGTTGAGGTGCGAGACGTCACCGCCGAAGTGGCCCGGCTTGGCGAGACCGACCAGGGCGTTGAGGTTGGCGCCGTCGACGTACACCTGGCCGCCGGCCTCGTGCACCTGCGCGCAGATGTCGGCGACGTGCTCCTCGAACACACCGTGCGTCGAGGGGTACGTGATCATGAGCACGGCCAGCTCGTCGCGGTACTGCTCGATCTTCGCGCGCAGGTCCTCGACGTCGATCTCGCCGTCCCCGGCGGTCCTGACGACGACGACCTTCATGCCGGCCATCACCGCGCTGGCGGCGTTGGTGCCGTGCGCGGAGGACGGGATGAGGCACACGGTCCGCTGGTCGTCGCCGTTGGCGCGGTGGTAGCCGCGCACGGCGAGCAGGCCGGCGAACTCACCCTGCGAGCCGGCGTTGGGCTGCAGCGACACCTTGTCGTAGCCGGTGACCTCGGCGAGACGTTCCTCCAGCTCACGGATGAGCGTGAGGTAACCCTGCGCCTGCTCCCCGGGCGCGAAGGGGTGAAGCTGCCCGAACTCCGGCCAGGTGACCGGCTCCATCTCGGTGGTCGCGTTGAGCTTCATGGTGCAGGAGCCCAGCGGGATCATGCCGCGGTCGAGCGCGTAGTCGCGGTCGGCCAGCCGGCGGAGGTAGCGCAGCATCGCCGTCTCGGAGCGGTGCTGGTGGAAGACCGGGTGGGTGAGGTATTCGTCGGTGCGCAGCAGGGACTCGGGCAGCGCGTCCCCGGTCGCCGCGTCCAGTGCCTCGATGTCCGCGTCGGTCCCGAAGGCCGACCACACGGCGGCCAGCCGGTCCCGGGTCGTGGTCTCGTCGCAGGCGGCCGAGACATGGTCGGCGTCGACGAGCCGCAGGTTGACCCCGTTCTCCCGGGCCGCGGCCACCACCTCGGCGGCCCTGCCCGGCACGCGCGCGGTGACCGTGTCGAAGAACGCGCCGTGCACCACCTCGACCCCGGCCGCCCTCAGACCCTCGGCCAGGAGGGTGGCGTAGCGGTGGGTGCGCCGGGCGATGCTCCGCAGGCCCTCGGGGCCGTGGTAGACGGCGTACATGCCGGCCATGACGGCGAGCAGCACCTGAGCGGTGCAGATGTTGCTGGTGGCCTTCTCCCGGCGGATGTGCTGCTCACGGGTCTGCAGCGCCAGCCGGTAGGCCTTGTGCCCGTCCGCGTCCACGGACACGCCCACAAGACGGCCCGGCAGGCTGCGGGCGAACTTCTCGCGCACCGCCATGTAACCGGCGTGCGGGCCGCCGAAGCCCATCGGCACACCGAAGCGCTGGGTCGTACCGACCGCGATGTCCGCGCCGAGCTCGCCCGGGGAGGTCAGCAGGGTCAGCGCCAGCAGGTCGGCGGCGACGGTGACGAGCGCCCCGAGCCCGTGGGCCTGCTCGATCACGGGCCTGATGTCGCGTACGGCCCCGGAGGCGCCGGGGTACTGGACCAGCACGCCGTTGATCTCACGCTCGGCGACCTCGGCCGGGATGCCCTCGCTGAGGTCGGCGACCACGACCTCCACGCCGGCCGGTTCGGCACGGGTCCGGATCACGGCGACGGTCTGGGGCAACGCGTCGGCGTCGACCAGGAAGAGGCCCTTCTTGTTCCTGCCCATGCGCCGGGAGAGCGCCATCGCCTCGGCCGCGGCGGTGCCCTCGTCCAGCAGCGAGGCACCGGAGGTCGGCAGCCCGGTGAGCTCGGCGACCATCGTCTGGAAGTTCAGCAGGGCCTCGAGCCGCCCTTGGGAGATCTCCGGCTGGTACGGCGTGTAGGCCGTGTACCAGGCCGGGTTCTCCATGACGTTGCGCAGGATGACGGGCGGCGTGAAGGTCCCGTAGTAGCCCAGGCCGATCATCGAGCCGAGCACCTGGTTGCGGTCGGCGAGGGAACGCAGTTCGGCGAGCACCTCGGCCTCGGTGCGGGCGCCCGGCAGGTCCAGGGCGTCGGCGTTCTTGATCACGTCCGGTACCGCGGCGGCGGTCAGTTCGCCGAGTGAGCCGTAGCCGACGTGCGCGAGCATCTTGGCCCGCGCCTCCTGGTCGGGGCCGATGTGGCGCTGCTCGAACGGAATGCCCTGTTCGAGCTCGGAGAGCGGAGTGCGGTGGGCGGTCATTGCGGAGGCCTCCTGGTCTGACGCGACCTTCGAGGGGCACCCCGGTACGGATACCCCGACGGCCTCCCCCTCTGTCATCTCGACCTGAGAGCTTCACCGGGTCGCCCGAAGGCCCCGGCTTTCACCGTCGGTGAGAGCGGAAGCCGTCGAGACACCCGCCCTGCTTTCCAGAGTGACCTCGTCCGTGCGGTACGTGGGCCTGAGAGATTCCGGGGAGGATTTGCTCCTTCGGCGCCTCCGATGGTGTCCGGAGGACTCTCCCGCACGGGGTCAGCAGCCGCTTGCCAGCGTACCAGCGAGGTCGACGCGCGAGCCTCGAGTGGCCGCCTCCCTGAATGTGCTCTTTCGTAGTGCTTACGGATGAGTTGCGACCAAGAGGAGGGACCGTGCGAACCGATATCGATCCGCGCCACCTGATCGGCCGCAAGGCGTTCGACCGGAACGGCGACAAGATCGGCACGATCGACGAGGTCTACCTCGACGACGCGACCGGCGAGCCGGAGTGGGCGGCCATACGCACCGGACTGTTCTCCAGGGACGCCTTCGTCCCTCTGGAGCCCAGCGAGCTGATCGACGGCGCCCTTCAGGTCCCCTTCGACCGGTCCCTCATCAAGGACGCACCCGACTTCGGCGTCGGCCGCCATCTCTCCCCGGAGCAGGAACTCCAGCTCTACCACCACTACGGCCTCGACGTGACCCCCTCTCCCCCGCTCCCGAACCACGATTTCGGCGATCTCGCGGGCACGGACGAGACGGCCGGACCGACGTAGCGCACCGGACGCGTCGCCCCGGTCCGCCATCCGGCCGACCGCTCTGCCCGGCTCATCCACATCCCTCCGGGGCCTGTCGCCAGGGGCCGCCGATGGATCGCCGCGACGCCGCGGAGACCCGTCACCAGCCCCCTGGGGAACCGCTCGCCGCGCCCCGGGCCTCCTCGTCCCCCGCACGGTCCCGATGACCGCCCGCGGCCGCCCCGGCGGTCAGCGGCAGCGGATCCGCCGGTTCCAGGGCCGGGTCCTCGACCCGGAAGGTCCGCACCCGGCCGGGCTCCGAGTCGGGGGTCTCGAAGCGCACGGTGACCCGCCCGAGCCCGCTGCCCTGCACCCAGCCGTGGCCGAACTCGGTGTGCCGTACATCGTGCCCCGCGGGCCAGCGCCGTTCGGCCGGCGTCGGCTGGTGCTCGACGGGTTCGGTCACCGCCTCCTCCGCCGCGGTTTCCGTCAGCTCGCCCGCCGCCTGCGCGAACAGGTCCTCCTGCGTGTAGTCGGCGAGCCCGGACACCCCCACACCGAGCAGCCGTACGCCGCCGGTCGTGTCGACGGAGTCCAGCAGCCGGGCCGCGGCCTCCCGCACCACCGCCGGATCGTCGGTGGGCCCGCGCAGGGTCTCGGACCGGGTCAGCGTCGAGAAGTCGTACCGCCGCACCTTCAGCACGATGGTCCGTCCGGACAGCCCGGCCCCGCGCAGCCGCCGCACGCACCGGTCGGCCAGCCGCTGCACCTCCAGACCGACCCGGAGCCGGTCGTGGATGTCCACGTCGTAGGTGTCCTCGACCGACACCGACTTGGCCTCCCGCTCCGCCACGACCGGGCGTTCGTCGTGTGCCAGCGCCATGGCGTACAGGGCGTGGCCATGGGCTTTCCCCAGCAGCCGGACGAGCTCGTCCTCGCCCGCCTCGGCGAGTTCGTCGACCGTGGTGATCCCGGCCCGCCGCAGATGGTCCCCGGTCGCCGGGCCCACCCCGGGCAGGGTGCGCACCGGCATGGGCCCGAGCATGGCCCGCTCCGTGCCCGGCTCGATGACCACGAGCCCGTCCGGCTTGGCCTGTTCGGAGGCGATCTTCGCGAGCATCTTGGAGGCGGCGAGGCCCACCGACCCCGTGAGCCCCGTGACCACCCGGATGTCCGAGCGCAGCCTCGCCCCAGCCAGGCGCGCCGACTGCTCGTCCCAGGCCGCTCCTCCGGCCTCCAGGTCCACGAACGCCTCGTCCAGGCTCAACGGCTCCACGAGCGGGGACAGCGCCCGCAGCAACGCCATGACCTGCTCACTGATCGAGCGGTACAGCCCGAAGCGGGGAACGAGATAGGCCGCGTTCGGGGCGAGCCGTCGCGCCTGCGCCATCGGCATCGCCGAATGGACTCCGAAGACCCGCGCCTCGTACGACGCGGTGGCGACCACTCCCCGCGGCCCGAGACCGCCCACGACGACGGCCTTGCCGCGCAGGCTCGGCTTGGACGCCTGCTCCACCGAGGCGAAGAAGGCGTCCATGTCGAGGTGCAGGATCGTGGGCGCGTTTCTCACATCTCCGATGCTGCACCACGCCACTGACAAAGCCACTCGCCCCGTCGGCCGGCGCACCGGCGCCGGCGCGCCCGTCGCCGGCGAACGGCAGCCGCGCTCAGACCGCCCGGTTGCGCCGCCGCGCCAGCTCGTCCGCGGGATTCTGGCCGACGAGGGTCTCACCGGTGTCGATGCGTTCTCCGTGCAGTTGGGAGAGGGCGCTTTCCACGTCTCGCCACACCACGCCCACGGCGATCCCGAAGATCCCCTGGCCGCCCTGCAGCAGGGCGTGGACCTCGTCGGGGGAGGTGCATTCGTACACCGTGGCGCCGTCGCTCATCAGCGTCATGCGTTCCAGGTCGCTGAAGCCGCGTTCCCTGAGGTGCTGGACGGCGGTGCGGATGTTCTGCAGCGAGACTCCGGTGTCCAGAAAGCGCTTCACGATCTTGAGGACGACCACGTCGCGGAAGCTGTACAGACGCTGCGTGCCCGACCCGTAGGCCGGCCGCACGCTCGGCTCGACCAGACCGGTGCGAGCCCAGTAGTCGAGTTGCCGGTAAGTGATGCCGGCGGCCGCGCAGGCCGTCGGTCCGCGATAGCCGATCTGCTCGGACGCCATGGACGCCGCCCCTCCACCGCTCGGCACGGGTGTCGGCCGCTGCCGGACGGGATCTGCCGCGTCGGCATGAGGGGGGTACCCCCTGCCCGAGCGGAGCCGAGAGCTTGGGGAAGGGTACGGACCGCTCTCCCCGAAACCGCGTCCGGGGGCACCCCCAGCCGTACCGTCGCCGCTGCTTCTCACGCCGACCTCCGTCCTTGACCTGCCTTCTCGACGGTAGGCAGTCACCAGGGGTGCGTCAACGATCGCCACACTCGGCACGCCGAGTGATAATCACCCTAAGAGTGGTTTCCCGTGCCCCACCGCGGGGAAAGGCTAGCCGAATGCGCTGGCGGGGAACGTCAGCACGCTCTGGTCGGCCCCGGCCGGGCGCCGCCGCCACCAGCGGTCACACGCCGTCGAAGGACCCGTCACGGACCGCGTGTCCGCCGTCTGCCGCCCCCCGCGCTCACTGGCTGCTGGTGCCGAAGTCCTCGGGCGAGATCTGGTCGAGGAACTCGCGGAACTTCTCCACCTCGTCCTCCTGCTCGTCCGGGATCGCGATGCCCGCGTCGTCGAGCACCGTGTCACTGCCGTAGATCGGCGTTCCGGTGCGCAGAGCCAGCGCTATGGCGTCGGACGGGCGGGCGCTCACCTCGACGCCGCTGGCGAAGACCAGCTCCGCGTAGAAGACGCCCTCACGCAGATCGGTGATGCGTACTTCGGTGAGCTCCTGACCGACGGCCTCCAGCACGTCCTTGAACAGGTCGTGGGTCAGCGGTCGTGCGGGGGCCATGCCCTGCTGGGCGAAGGCGATCGCCGTGGCCTCCCCCGGTCCGATCCAGATGGGGAGGTACCGGTCGCCGCCCACTTCACGCAGGAGCACGATCGGTTGGTTGGAGGGCATTTCGACCCGGACACCTACGACATCGAGCTCGTTCACACAGCAACCCTAGGCCGTGCCCGGGACGTTTGGGTAGTCGGGCCGGGAACGGGTGCCCGATCCGGCCCCCGTACACCAGTACCAGTCAAGGCAGCCGTACCCCGAGCGCGGTCTGCACCAGAGCCGCGTGCAGCCTCACCGTGAGCGCTGCCAGCTCCTTCGTACGAGCCTCCGCGTGCGCCCTGGTCTGCGGATTCCGGTGGCGCTTGAGCGGGGCCACCACCTGGTCCACCAGCCCGGCCTCACGGTCGGCGGCGGCCTTCATCACCCGCAGATGGCGGGGCTCGATACCGAACCGACCCAGTTCCGCCACCAGTGAGGCCACGGTGACGGCCTCCGCGTCGTACACCCCGCCCTCCAGGGGAGTGAGGAGCCCGTACGACTCCCACTCCTCCAGGTCCTTCTCGTCGATCCCGGCGGCGGCCAGCAGCTCGGCCCGCCCGATCCGCGCCACGGTGGGCCCCTCGGCGGGCTCGAGTACGGACTCTCCGTCCCGCTGGCGCCCGACGACCGGCAGCTGCACGGCCTCACCGCGCTCCATGGCGTCCAGGTGCTCCCGGATCACCTTGAGCGGCAGATAGTGGTCCCGCTGCATCCTCAGGACGTGGCCGAGGCGCTCGACGTCCCCGGCGCTGAACTTCCGGTACCCCGAGGGGGTCCGCTGCGGCTCGACCAGCCCTTCCGACTCCAGGAACCGGATCTTGGAGATCGTGACTTCGGGGAACTCGCCGCGCAGCGCGTTCAGCACCGTGCCGATGCTCATCAGCCCACTGTCCGTGGCGGCGGTGCCGTGCCCGGCACCGCCGCTCGGTGTTCGAAGCATGGACCTTCCCTGGAGGTTCCCCCGGACGGCGTCCGGGGGAGGTCAGATGCCCTGCCGGCTCGCGTAGAACACCAGCCGGTACTTGCCGATCTGCACTTCGTCACCGTTGGACAGAGCGACCTGGTCGATCCGCTCCCGGTTGACGTACGTACCGTTCAGACTGCCGACGTCGGCCACCGTGAAGGAACCGTCCGGGGAGCGCCGGAACTCCACGTGCCGGCGCGACACCGTGACGTCGTCCAGGAAGATGTCGCTCTGCGGATGGCGCCCGGCCGTGGTCAGCTCGCTGTCCAGCAGGAAACGGCTGCCCGAGTTCGGCCCACGGCGCACCACCAGCAGCGCCGAGCCCAGCGGCAGCGCGTCGACGGCCGCCTGCGCCTCCGGGGAGAGCATCGGCGTCTGCCCGGTCACCTCGGCGTCGTAGGCCTCCAGGCCGGAGATGGAGATCGTGGACGTCGTCTCGGACGCACGCTCCGGCACGGCCCCGGGGCGCAGCGGCGCACCGCAGTTGGAACAGAAGCGGGCGTTGTCCGCGTTGCGGTTTCCGCACCTCGTACACACCACTGCCGACATGGACGGATCCTCCTGCCCCGCCGGAGCGCTGGACGCGTACGGGCCGGAGGCAAACCCTCCACCCGTACCTGAGGTTGACGGTTGCCCGAAACCTATGCCGCCGGACTGGGCAGGGTCAACAGACGGCGCGCCCTGACCTCCGGAAATGTCACCACCCGGACCAGCGAGCTGGTCACGGAACAGCGGGCGCTGACCCTCTGCGTCAGGCTGTGCGCGATGACGGGCGGTCGCGTTGTCGCTGCCCTCTCGCGCGCTCTTGCCGAACAACTTCGCAAACAACTTCACGGGCGATTCCCCTTGACCGAAACAGACCCGCCCGTGGGGCAGGACGAACCCTGATTGCCTACACCGGCCGACCCGGACACCCTCACAACGTCCGTGGCCACCAGACAGTTTCCACCACGCACCACCCCTTCGGTACGCCGACCCCCCGCAACCTCATGCCCTTGTCGGACGCCCCCCATGCACTCTCGGTTCACTATGAGGACGACCGAGCGTAGTCAGGCTGCTTCGCCGGTCGCAAGGCATCCACGACGATCTTGTTCGACCGGTCGACGGTCACGGTGGCCTGCTCCTTCTCGAGAGTCTGCACCACGCCCCCGGGGATGTTGAGCGCCGGTTCAAGGTCCTGCGGCTTGCCGATGACCTTGAAACGATACGGAGCGTTGATCTTGTTCCCGTCGACGCTCACCCTCTTGCCGGAGTCGGTGAGGTAGGTCCCGGCGACGACCCGCACACCGTTCACCTGGATCGCCTCCGCGCCGGCCGCGCGCAGTTCCTGGATCGCGTCGAGCAGCATGTCCGCCTGGACCGTCCCCTTCGTGTCGTCGATCGTCATCGTGATGCCGGGACCCTCGGCCGCCACGGTGCCCGCGAGGATACCGAGTTGCTTCTCCTTCTCGGCGGTCTGCTTGCGCGCCTCGGCAGCCTGGTCGGAGCTGCTCTGCAGCTCCTGCCGCTGCTTCTCCAGTCCCTGCTTCTCGTCCTCAAGACGCTGAGTACGGTCGTCCAGTTCATCGAGGATGCGAACGAGATCCTCCTGGCGGGCTCCGCGCAGGGCGCTGTCGCTGTCGCTGTTCGACGCCACCTGCACGGCGAGTCCGAAGCCGAGACCGAACAGCAGCACCGCGACGATCAGTTGGGCTCGGCTGACGCGTGGCGGCCACAGGCCCTGGACCAGGCGCTGCCGGCCGGTCAGCGCCTGCTCGGGCCGCTGCTCGGCGGCCCCCTCGGGCTCGGGCGCCGAAGACGGCACCTCGGCGGGCGCCTCGGCCGGCACTTCGGCGGGCAGTTCCTTGCGCAGCCCCGTCTCCGGCTGCTCGTCCTGGTTGCTCATCGCCGTCACGCCCGGAACACGTGCCGCCGGATCGCCGCGGCGTTGGAGAAGATGCGGATGCCGAGGACCACCACGACACCGGTGGACAACTGCGCACCCACGCCCAGCTTGTCGCCGAGGAACACGATCAGCGCGGCCACGACCACGTTGGACAGGAACGACACCACGAAGACCTTGTCGTCGAAGATGCCGTCGAGCATGGCCCGCAGGCCACCGAAGACGGCGTCGAGCGCCGCGACCACGGCGATCGGCAGATAAGGCTCGACGACCGCCGGAACCTCAGGACGGACCAACAGGCCGGCCACGACTCCCACGACGAGGCCCAGTACGGCGATCACGATGTGCCTTTCTCAGTGCTCGGCTGTGCTGTACGTACGATCACACTCGGTGCTGCGGGCAACCGGAGGTCACTCTCGGTGGAGATGCCGGTCCGGATGCCGTAGTTCTGTTCCAGGGCGTGCAGATACAGGCCGTCGTCGCTGTTCTGGAACCTGGTGCTCAACTTCTTCCCGTCCCCCACCGCCAGGACCGTGTAGGGCGGCACCAGCGGCTTGTTGTCGACCAGTATCGCGTCCCCCGCGGCCCTGATCGCCGACAGGGTGGTCAGCCGCTGTCCGTTGATGGAGATCGCCTCCGCGCCCGAGGCCCACAACCCGTTCGCCACGCGCTGCATGTCGCGGTCCCGGACCCGGCCGGTGTCGGAGAACCCCGAGGTCTCACGCGGATTGCCCGCCTGGCCGCTCGAGGCTTCCTTGGCGTCGTCGACGACGAGCTTGACGCCGGGTCCGTGCACCGCCGTGGCACCCGAGAGGACGCCCACCAGATCCGCCTGCCCGCTGCCGCCGCTCTTCTTCAGAGCCGCCCGCTGGCGGGCGCTCACGTCGTCGCGCAGCTTGTCCACGTCGCCCTCGAGCCGGTCCGCCGACGATGTCTCGCTGTCGATGCGGTCGATCAGCTCCTGGCGCTCCTTGGCGACGACGGGCGCCGCCACGTGCGCCTGTGCCGCCCCCACCGTCACCACGAGCGCGGCGAGGACCAGGCCGGCGGCGAGGCCCAGCTTGGCCCGGAGCGTCTTCGGCACGCCGCCGGCCTCTCCGTGGGCCTTCCGCCTGGCCGCGGCCTCGGCGTACCCGTCGTCCAGGCTGTGGTCCATGACGTTGGTGATCAACGACATGGAGGCATCCGGACGCGCGGGCCGCGAGGAGGTGCTCCGAACGGGGGATTGCTGCGGCATGCCGCACATCGTCGCATGTCGCGACCAGTAGCTACGAACGCCCCCTCCGACGTGCCGGACAGGCCCCCTTGCGGAACACTTGTCCGGCACGCGTGCGTGCGGCGGTATTTACCTTCCGGCGCTGTCCACGACAGCCGACCACTCGTCGAGCAGGGCCTGCGCGGACGCGTCGTCCGGCCCTTCCGCCCACAGGTGGGTGACCGCCTCGGCCGGGTCGGGCAGCACCATCACCCAGCGTCCGTCGGTCTCGACGACCCGTACGCCGTCGGTCGTGTCCACGTAGCGGTCTCCGGCGGCCTCGACGACCCGCCGCATGACGAGACCCTTGACGGCCCAGGGAGTGGCCAGGTCCCGCTTCAGGACGTGCGCGCGCGGAATACGGGCGTCGATCTGGCTGAGGGTGAGCTGCGTCCGCGCCACCAGCCCGATCAGCCGCACGAAGGCGGCCGTACCGTCGTAGACGCTGCTGAACTCGGGGACGATGAACCCGCCCTTGCCGTCACCGCCGAAGATGGTCCCTTCCTCGCCTCCCACGCGCGTGAGGTCGTCGGGGGACGTGGTGGTCCACTCCACCTGGGTTCCGTGGTAGGCGGCGACCTGCTCGGCGATCCTGGTCGTCGTGACCGGGAGTGCGACACGGCCGCTGCGCCGCTCGGCGGCTACGAGGTCCAGCATCACCAGCAGTGCCCGGTCATCCTCGATGATCCGGCCCTTCTCGTCGACGAGCGACAGCCGCTCGCCCACCGGGTCGAACCGGACGCCGAACGCCGCCCCGGAGGACGCCACGATCTCTCCGAGGCGCTTCAGGCCGGACCGCCGCACCTCGCCGGTCTCCGTCGGCCTCGACTCGTCGAGGCCCGGGTTGATGGTCAGCGAGTCCACACCGAGCTTGCCGAGCAGGCTGGGCAGAACAAGTCCGGCACTGCCGTTCGAGGCGTCCACGACCACCTTGAGCCCCGACTCGGCGATCCCCGTGGTGTCGACGTTTCGCAGCAGCGATCCGGTGTACGAGTCGAAGACGCTCGCCGGGAAGTGCAGGTCACCGATCTCACCCGGGAACGCGCGCCGGTACTCCTGCCGCGCGAACACCCGGTCGAGCTTCCGCTGGCTTCCCTGGGAGAGGTCCGCCCCGTTGCCGTCGAAGAACATGATGTCGACGGAGTCCGGCACACCGGGCGACGTCCGGATCATGATGCCGCCGGCGCTGCCCCGCGCGGTCTGCTGCCGGGCCACGGGCAGCGGTACGTTCTCCAGGTCGCGTACGTCGATGGCGCTGGCCTGGAGCGCGGAGATCACGGCTCGCTTGAGCGCACGGGCACCACGGGAGTGGTCGCGGGCCGTGGTGACGGTGGAGCCCTTCTTGAGGGTGGTGGCGTAGGCGCCGGCCAGCCGCACGGCGAGTTCGGGTGTGATCTCGACGTTCAGGATTCCGGTGACGCCGCGGGCTCCGAAGAGGTGCGCCTGGCCCCTGGACTCCCAGATGACCGAGGTGTTGACGAAGGCACCGGCTTCGATGGTCTTGAACGGGTAGACCCGCACATTGCCCTGGACGATCGATTCTTCGCCGATCAGGCACTCGTCACCGATGACGGCGCCGTCCTCGATCCGGGCCGCACGCATGATGTCGGTGTTCTTCCCGACGACGCAGCCCCGCAGGTTGCTGTGCTGGCCGACGTAGACGTTGTCGTGCACGACGGCCTTGTGCAGGAAGGCTCCGCTCTTGACGACCACGTTCGACCCGACGACGGTGTGCTCGCGGATTTCCGCGCCGGCCTCGACCTTTGCGTAGTCGCCGATGTAGAGCGGTCCACGGAGCACGGCGTCGGGGTGCACCTCGGCACCCTCGGCCACCCATACGCCCGGGGAGATCTCGAACCCGTCGATGTCCACGTCGACCTTGCCCTCGAGGACGTCGGCCTGCGCCTTGACGTAGCTCTCGTGGGTACCGACGTCCTCCCAGTAGCCCTCGGCGACGAAGCCGTAGATCGGCTTGCCGTCCTTCATGAGCTGCGGGAAGACATCACCGGACCAGTCGACGGGGACGTCCGGCTCGACGTAGTCGAACACTTCGGGCTCCATGACGTAGATGCCCGTGTTCACGGTGTCCGAGAAGACCTGTCCCCAGGTCGGCTTCTCGAGGAACCGCTCGACCTTGCCTTCCTCGTCGACGATGGTGATGCCGAACTCCAGCGGATTGGGCACACGCGTCAGACAGACGGTGACCAGCGCGCCCTTTTCCTTGTGGAAATTGATCAGTTCGGTGAGGTCGAAGTCGGTCAGGGCATCGCCGGAGATGACAAGGAAGGCATCGTCCTTCAACGCCTCTTCGGCGTTCTTGACGCTTCCGGCGGTACCGAGTGGCTTCTCCTCATTGGCATACGTGAGCTCCATTCCGAGCTCCTCGCCGTCACCGAAGTAGTTCTTGACGAGCGATGCCAGGAACTGCACGGTAACAACGGTCTCGCTGAGCCCATGCCTTTTGAGCAGCCGTAGCACATGCTCCATGATCGGGCGGTTCGCCACGGGCAGGAGCGGCTTGGGCATGCTCGAGGTCATAGGGCGAAGGCGAGTGCCTTCGCCACCGGCCATCACGACGGCCTTCATGTCGGAAGCGTCCTCCTCTAAGAGACGACGGTCCAGCCGACTTCACCCGTCCAGATTGTCCCGCACTTTTCCGCCACGGGCCATCGCAAGCCACTACGTCCGGACAATCGGCGGGTTCAACCGGCCACGGCGTCCGCGCGAACCAGGCGTCGGACTTGGACCACGTAGAGCACTCCTGCCCACCAATAGAGGGTTGTACCCCAAACTGCGAACGCCCATCCGAAAATAGCAGCGAGTGACGAGATCCATCCGCTTCCGTCACTGAGCAACAACAAGGGGAAGGCATACATCAGGTTGAAGGTCGCCGCCTTCCCCAGGAAGTTCACCTGCGGCGGCGGATAGCCGTGCCGTCTGAGGATGCCCACCATCACCAGGAGGACCAGCTCTCGAGCCAGGAGTACCGCGGTCAGCCACGCCGGCAGGATCTCGCGCCAGGTGAGCCCCAGCAGCGTCGACAGGACGTAGAGCCGGTCGGCCGCGGGATCGAGCAACCGGCCGAGGCTGCTGATCTGGTTCCAGCGTCGCGCCAGCTTGCCGTCCAGATAGTCGCTGATCCCGCTCAGCGCCAGCACGAGCAGCGCCCAGGTGTCGCTCTTGGGTCCCCCGAACTCGGGCCTGAGGATCAGCCACAGGAAGAGCGGTACGCCGAGGAGCCGTGCCATGCTGAGGATGTTCGGGATGGTGAGGACCCGGTCTGTCTGGACGCGGGTCTCCTGGACCTCCACCCGGGGGCCTCCTGTGCGAAACGTGCCGACGATGCCCCCTGACCCTACCCCAACGCAAAAAAGCTCCGGCTCCTGGGCTGGTGCCCAGGAGCCGGAGCTTCAAAGGGAGTTCGGCGGTGTCCTACTCTCCCACAGGGTCCCCCCTGCAGTACCATCGGCGCTGTGAGGCTTAGCTTCCGGGTTCGGAATGTAACCGGGCGTTT
>NZ_JBSFIK010000013.1:0-191475 GCF_053597535.1 Streptomyces sp. NPDC001348
CCGTGACGAGCACCGGCACGACTGGATGCGTGCGGCCCTGGACGTCCTCCTCGCCGCCCGCCCGGACACCGTCGTGGTCGAGATGGGCGTACCGCAGGCCCCGCCGCGCGGTGCCCTGCACCTCGCCACGCACGGCGCGGCCCGTGTCTGCGCGGTGGCGGCGGCGGAGCGCGTAGTCGCCGGCTGACGGAACAGTGCCACCAGCGCCGACGGGACCTCGTGCCCGTCGGCGCCTGCTCATCTGCAACGACCGGCATCTGACAGGCAGTTGGCGGCAGTTTCGGCCGTGATCCGTTGAATCGGAAACTGGTCTGGTCCAGGGTGAGGGCACGTCAGCCCGATCAACCCGGAGTCGCCGCATGCCGACGCCCGACCGCCACTCCCGCCTCTTCCGAGCGGCATCGGACCGCCCCTACTTCAGCACGGACGCCGAGAACTACCTCGCCCCGACGCCGCTGAGAGACATCCAGAAGTCCCTGCCGCTGCGTGTGCTCTCGGACGCGGACCTCGCCCACTGGCAGACGTACGGCCATGTCGTCGTCCGGGACGCCGTCTCCCCGGGCGCCGCGAAGAGCCTGCTGGAATTCGCCTGGGATTTCCAGGGACTCGACCCCGACCGCCCCGAGAGCTGGTACCAGGAGCGGGAGTTCCGCTCGGACCTCGACCGTGACCTGCACGTGTACGGCTTCGTCGAGGCCTACCACCACCAGCTCATCTGGAACAGCCGCCAGACCGAGCGCGTCCACGACGCCTTCGTCGACGTGTGGGACTGCGAGGAGCTGTGGGTCACACTGGACCGGCTCAACCTCAACCCGCCCAACCGCGGCACCCGTGCGCGTTCCCTGATCGAATCCACCGACGAGGGCTTCGACATCGAACTGCACTGGGACGTCGACACCACCCTCGCGGTCCTTCCGCAGCGCGTCCAGGGCATCATCGCGCTCACCGACACCCGCCCGGAACTCGGCGGCTTCCAGTGCGCACCCGAACTCTTCCGCCGGTTCGACGAGTGGCGGGCCGCCCAGCCCGCTGGCCGTGACCCGGTCCGCCCGGCGATCGACCGCACCGAATTCCCCGTGGTACGCCCCGAACTGCGCGCCGGCGACCTGCTGATCTTCAACGGGCTGCTGGCGCACGGAGTGGCACCCAACACCTCCGACAACGGTGTCAGAGCCGTCCAGTACCTGTCGATGATGCCCGCGCTGGAGGAGCACACGGCCCTGCGCCGCTCCCGCGTCGAGTCCTGGCGCACCCTCAGCACCCCCGACTGGAACCCGACCCTGCTCGGCGACGCGCTGAGGCCCGAGGCCCTCAGATACGGCCCCGCCGTACTCGACGGTCTGGGCCGCCGGCTCCTCGGAGCCGACTCCTGGCACGGACGGACGGAAGAGCGGTGAGCCGGGACACCGGCACGCACCGGATCTGCCTCACCCTCCCCACCAACCGCGCCTGCGCCCCGACCCTGGCCGCCGTCGCCGCGGAGGCGGCCCACGCGACCCGCCGCCTCGGCGCCGAGGTGCACCTGCTGGTCCTCGACTCCTGCGACGGGCCCACCCGGTCCGAACACGCCGGCGTCCTGGCCGGACTGCCCCCGGTGCACGGCCTGACCGTCCATCACCTCGACGAGGCACGCCAGGCGGACTTCCTGCGGGACGTGCTCCACCGGGCACGCCCCGCCGACCCCGAGCGGCTGCTCACCCTCATGCTCCCGGCCGCTGTCTCCTACGGCGCCTGCACCAACCGGGCGTTCCTGGTGGCGAGCGCGCTCGGCTGCCGGTCGGTGCACCGCAGGGACTCCGACAGCGCCTACCAGACGACGGACGGCGAGCCGGTCTTCCCCGTGCGACACGAACTCCCGTCCCTCGGCATGCGCGCCGCCCGGGCGGCGGCCCGGGTGTCCGACACGGACCTCGACCCCGCACACCTCCACCGGCCGGTGTCACTCGCCGGCGCCTCCTTCATCGGCGAACCCTCCGTGGACATCGGTGAGATCCAGCGCCTCGACGAGGACGTCCACCACGAGGTGGTGAGCCTGTGGGCTCCCGGGAACTGGTCCGAGGAGCTGAAGCGGGACCTCGTCACCGAGTCCTTCAAGGGAGCGGGCACCGCCCCGTTCACCGGCGACCACTCGACACTGACCCTGGTCGACCCCATGCGGGTGGACATGTGCAACATCGCGCTCCACCACGACGTGTACGAGCGGGTGCCGCTGCCACCGGCCACCGACACCATCGGCAGCGACTACTTCCTCCTCCACCTCGTCCGCGCCGCCACGCTCCCCGGCATCCTGCACAACCGCCACATCGTGAACTTCCACACCCCCGAACGGCGTACGGACAGCGGCTTCCTCGCCTACCAGACGCGGTTCGTGAAGTTCCTGCTCTCGATGCTCCACCTCCACCACGTCTACGACCGGATGGCCGCCGCGGGCCCCGCCCTGCTGGACGACCGGCAGCATGTCAGGGCCGACGTCGTCGTGGGCCTCCTGCGGGAGAGCACCTGCCTGGACCCGTCCGAGAACGTGTGGCGGCTGGACCGCCTCGACAGTGCCTACCGCAAACTCGGCGGCAGGTACGCGGCCTTCGCCGACCTGCTGGCGGCACGCCGGGAACGGCTGCTGGACGAGGCCCGGCGGGACGTCGAGGACTTCGCGCTGCTCACCGAGGCCTGGCCCGCGCTGGTGGACGCCGCCCGGGAGAGCGGACCGGGGAGGCTCCGGTGAGCGGGGACATGTCCGCACCGCTGTCCGCCGCGCTGGCGTCCGCGTCCGAAGACGCCGTGATCTTCGACATCCTGGGCATCGAGGCGCAGTACGACACCCTGCTGCGCGAATTGCCCGGCCTGGCGGTCCGCTTCGCCGTCAAGGCCTGCCCCGTGGACGAGGTGCTGTCCTGCCTCGCCGGCCGGGGCGCGGGCTTCGACGCGGCGAGCCCCGCCGAGATGGCGCAGGCCCTGCGGACCGGCGTGCCCGCCGACCGCGTCCACTACGGCAACACCGTCAAGTCCGACGAGACGATCGCCGAGGCCCACCGGATGGGCATCCGGACCTTCGCCACCGACAGCGTGCAGGACGTGGCCGCGATCGCCGCCCATGCCCCGGGCGCCCGGGTCTTCTGCCGCCTCGCCACCAGCGGGGACGGGGCCCTGTGGGGACTGAGCCGGAAGTTCGGCTGTTCGCACCAGGACGCGGTACGGGTGCTCACCGCGGCCCGGGCGGCCGGCCTGACCCCGGCCGGGCTGTCCGTGCACGTCGGCTCCCAGCAGATGACGGCCGAGGCCTGGCAGGACGCGTTCGACTCCCTCGCCGAGGTGATCGTGGCGCTGCGCCGCACGGGGATCGTGCCGGACCACGTCAACCTCGGCGGCGGCCTGCCCGCGCTCGGCTGCCTCGACCGGTGGGGGCGCAGACTCGAACCTCCGCTGGACAAGATGTTCACCGTCATCCGCGAGGGCATGGAGAGGCTGCGGGAGGTGAACGCCGCGCCGCTCGGCTTCGTCATGGAACCCGGCCGCCATCTGGTGGCGGACCACGGCGCGGTCCGGGCCCACGTGTACCGGATGACCGCGCGCCGGAGCCCGGACGGTGTGTCCGAACGCTGGCTGTACCTCAGCGTCGGGAAGTTCAACGGGCTCTACGAGACGGACCGGCTGAACTTCCGGCTGGTCTTCCCGAACCGCCCCGGCCTGCCGGACGCGGAGTACGTCCCCGCCGTCGTCGCGGGCCCGACCTGCGACAGCGAGGACACCTTCGGGGCCGGCCGCCACCGGGTGCCCGTGCCCAGCGACGTGGCCTCCGGCGACCCGGTCTGGATCCTTTCCGCCGGCGCCTACGCCACCAGCTACATGACCCAGCGGTTCAACGGCTTCCGTCCGCTGCGCCACGACGTCGTACGCGTCCGCCCGGTCGCCGACGCCGACTGGCCGGCCGTGGCCGCCCTGGAAGCCGCCGCCTACGCGCACCGCTCGCTCTCGGAGGGCCGGGCCGCACTGGAGTCCAGGGGCCGCAGCTCGCCGGACACCTGCTTCGTCCTGCAACTCGGCGGCCGGATCGCCGGCTACGTACTCGCCCTGCCCTACCCGAGGTTCCGCCACCCGGAGCTCACCCGCCCGGAAGAGACCGTGTTCCGGTCCCGCAACCTCCATCTGCACGACCTCGTCGTCGCCGAGCACCTGCGGGGCCGCGGCCTGGGCGCACGGCTGCTGCGCCACCTGACGGCCACCGCCGGGGCGCAGGGTTTCGAGCACATCTCACTGGTCGCGGTCGACGGCACGGAGGGCTACTGGCAGGCCCACGGCTACCGGTCGCACCGCGAGGCCGGCTCGCCGCCGGGCTATGGCAGGGATGCGGTGTACATGTCCACCAGGGTGCGGACCGGCAGGCCCCGCCACGGGGAGGACACGGACTGATGCGCACTCCACCCGTCCACGATTCGTTCCGCCACGAGAAACGGGCGATCGCGGCCCTGTTCTGCTTCCTCGGCTTCCAGTACGCCACCTGGGCCTCCCGCCTCCCGGCGCTGAAGTCCCGGCTCGACCTCACCGAGCAGGAACTGGGGCTGCTGCTGATGGCATGCGGCGCGGGCGCCGCCGCCTCCTTCCCGCTCGTCGCGTTCCTGACCCGGCGACTGGGCGCACGGCGTCTGGCGCTCGTCTCCGCCGGGTGCCTGACCGCGCTGCTCCTGGCCCTGTCCGTGGTGCCGGACTACCCGTGGGCGCTGCTGGTGGTCTGCTGCGACGGCGTGGCCGTCGGCTGCCTCAACGTCGCCATGAACGCACAGGGCGCCGCACTGGAGACCCGGCACGGGCGCACCGCCATGTCCCAGCTGCACGCGACGTTCAGCGCCGGACTGCTGGGCGCCGCACTCCTGGCCTCCGCTGTCAACACGCTGACACCGTCCGTCCCGGCGCACTTCGCGGTGGCCGCCGTCCTGCTGTCCACACTGCTCGCCCGGGCACGCCCGCGCCTGCTGACGGACGGGGACCGGGCCGCCGGTGAAGCCGGTACCGGCTCACCGCGGACGGCAGGGGACAAGCCGGGAGGACGGCGTCCCGCACTCACCCTCCCGTCCCGCACGACCCTGTGGCTGGGCTGCGCCATGGCGTTCGGCACCATCACCGAGGGCGCCATGAACGACTGGTCGGCGCTCTACCTCGAGGACGTCGTCAAGGCCTCGGCGACCGTGGCGCCGCTGGGCATCGCCGTCGTCTCGGTCACGATGCTGCTGGCGCGCGTGCGCGCCGACCGCTGGCGCGGCCGCCGGGGCGACGGACACGTCGTCCGAGTCGGCGGCGCCGTCGCCGGACTCGGGCTGGCCCTCGCCCTGACGGTCGGCGGGGTGCTGCCCACGCTGGCCGGGTTCGCCTGCGTGGGACTGGGGGCGGCGGCGATCACCCCCTGTGTGTACGTGGCCGCGGCCGCGCGCGGACCGGAAGCACTGGCCCTGGTCGCGGCGATGGGCACCACCGGCCTGCTGGCCGGGCCGGCCCTGATCGGCTTTGTCGCGGGCAGCGGCGGCCTCACCCTGGGCATGGCCGCGGTCGCCGCCTCCGCCCTGCTCGTCTCCCTGTGCGGCCTGCGGATCCGGTGGCGGTCCGGCGCGCCTGCCACCGCGAAATAGGCACGCCGGGTGTGCTCAGCCGAAGGCGGCCCATGTGACGTCGCGGTGGAGCCGCACGCCCTGATGGCCGTACGTGGCGATGTCGTGCACCCTGAGCAGGAGGCAGAAGCGCTCGGTCGAGGCGACCGTCGCCGCCACCTCGGCGCAGGAACGGCGCAGCCAGTACGCGGCGGCATGGTTGTGGACGGCGCTCTGGCCGCAGATGAGGACGACCGGACGTACGCCCCCGGGGGCCATGAACCGGGCGACGAGCGCGTATCCGCTGTCACCGCGCACCCAGGGATACACCTCCCCGCCGACCTCGATGGCCAGCGGATGGTCGGGGTCCGTGTAGGGACGGAAGGTGATGCCGGGCAGGCTGTGGGCCAGATGCCCGGCGGTCCTGACGTTCGAGCCCAGGGGGCCGCCGACGCAGAACTCGACCCGGTCCTCGTTGCTGCCGTGAAAGTCGTCGCTGCGTGCCACGACCACCTGGCAGCGCAGCTCATGGACCAGCACGGCCACTTCGATCATGGCCTGGACGTCCCTGTGGTGGGTGCTGCCCGGCGCACCGGCCTTGTTGTTCATCACGATCAGGCAGGTCTCGCCGGGCCGCGCACCGACGACCCGGGCCCTGAGGCGTAATCGCCGGGTCCGTCCGCTCTGCTGCCAGAGCCACACCGCCGATCCGCTGAGGCAACTGGTCAACAGGCCGAAGACGATGTTCGCGACCGCACCCGTCCACACGGCTTTCTCCCCCCCCGTGGCAGCCCGTGGCTTCCCCGTCAGTCGTCATTCCCCGGTGCGGCGCCGGATACCCCCGCGTCCTCGCCCTCCACCGCCGCCAGGAGGGCGGCGGCTTCCGTCGTCTCCTCCGCGCCGATCCGCCGGAAGATGGTGACCGAGGCGTCCAGGTGAGTACGGGCGGCGGCCGTGTCACCGGTGCGCCGTGCGGCGTCGCCGAGCCCGAACAGCGCGCACGCCTCCTCCAGCGGGTTGCCGATGTCCCGGGCCACCACCAGCGCCCTGCCGTGCGCGGTCAGCGCCGCGGCCGGATCTCCCGCCGCGAGCTCGAGTCGCCCGAACGCGTTCCACACGGCCGCCGTTCCCATGCGCTCGTCCAGCCGCTCGTTCAACTCCAGTGCCTGGCCCAACCGGTCGCGTGCCTCCTCCAGACGGCCGTCCTTCACCAGCACCTCTCCCCACTCCTTCAGCACACAGGCCCGGCCGATCTGCTCGTTGATGTCGACGTAGAGATCGAGTGAGTCCTCGAACGCACGCGTGGCCTCCTCGCCCCGGCCCAGCCGGTGCAGGGTGACGGCGAGTTCGATGAGTACTTCGGCCTCCACGGACCGGTCCGCGAGCCGGCGTGCGATGCTCCGCGCGCTCTCCAGGTGTTCCGCGGCCTCCTTGTGACGGCCCGTGAGCCGCGCCACGCTGCCGAGCTTGGTCAGCGCCTGGGCTTCGACCAGGGAGTCGCCCAGGTCCCGGGCCAGGGTGAGGGCCTGGTTCAGGGCCGTCTCCGCCTCGGGGTAGCGGTCGGTGTAGTACCAGGTGTTCCCCAGGTTCTTGAGGACTCTGCTGCGGCTCTGCTCGTTGCCGAGTTCCTCGTGGATGAGCAGGGCCGCGGTCAGGTGCCGTTCGGCGTCCTCGTACTCGTCGCGGTAGTAGGCGAGGGTGCCCAGTTCGACCAGGACGCTCGCCTCGCCCGACCGGTCCGCCACCGACCGGCTGAGCTCCAGGGCCTGGTCGAGCAGGACACGGGAGGCTTCGTAGTCGTCGGTGAGCCATTGCTTCGAGGCCAGCTCGACCAGCGCCTCCACCTGCCCCGGCACGTCGTGCAGCGCGATCGACGCCTCCAGCGCTTCCCGGGCGTGGCGCTCGGCGAGGTCGTAGTCGCCGTGGTTGCGGTGGGCCGTGGCCAGTTCCAGCAGGGCACGGGCCTGAGCGGGCCGGTCGTGCACGGCCCGCGCGGCGTCGAGGGCCTGCCGGTGCAGTCCGGCCGCGACGTCCCAGGGACCGGTCAGCCTCAGATGGCGGGTCATCGCCGAGGTCAGTGCCAGGATCCGGCCGGGCTCCCCGGCGGACACCCGCAGACCGGCCAGCAGGTTCTGCCGCTCGTCGGACAGCCAGGCCAGTGCGTCACGGCGGGAGTCGAGCACGGGCAGCGGGCCGTCGTAGGCGCGGGCCGCGGGCGTGCCCGGTGCGGGGGCCAGGAGGGTGTCGGCCATGAAGGCGGCGTCCTGGTAGTAGTCCAGCAACCGGGGCAGTGACCGCCGCAGCGCGTCGGGGTCGACCCTGGACACCAGGTCACGGACGTACTCGGCGATCAGGTCGTGCATCCTGAACCGCCCGTACACGTGCTCGTCCACCAGGTTGACGTCGAACAGCCCCTCCAGCTGGCGCTTCGCCTCCCGCAGCGAGCTGGCGGTGAGCGCGGCGTACGCATGGGCGTCGGTGTCGGGCCCGGGATGCAGGCCGAGGGCACGGAAGAAGGCCTGCCGCTGGGTCGACAACGCCCGGTAGGACAGTTCGAAGGCGGCTGCCACATGGTGGTTGCGCACCCGGAGGGCGGCGAGCCGGCCTACGCCGTCGCGGAGTTCGGCCACCAGACGTTCCACCGTGAGGCTGGTCCGGGTACGCAGCCGGCCCGCGACCAGGTGGATGGCCAGTGGCAAGTACCCGCACAGCGCCACGAGTTCACCCACCGGACTGTCCTCGGGCAGGTCACGGCGCGCGCCGGCCCGGAGCATCCGCTCGGCGTCCTCGGGCGGCAGCACGTCGAGGGCGATCGTCACCGGTGCCGGGCTCAGGTTCGACAGCCGCCGTCTGCTGGTGACCAGTACCAGACAGCCGGGGGCCTGCGGCAGCAGCGGGGTGACCTGCTCCTCGTCGACGGCGTTGTCCAGGATCAGCACGGCGGCCTGGTCGGCCATCCGCTGCCGCCACAGCGCCGCCCGCTCGTCGGTCGAGGCGGGCAGGTCCCGTCCCCGCACACCGACCGCCTTCAGCAGCGTGGCCAGCGCCTCGGCCGGGGGCACCGGGTCCTGGGTGGCGCTGTGGCCGTGCAGGTCGATGAAGAGCTGCGCGTCGCGGAACCTGCCCGCCAGCCGGTGGGCGGCGTGCGTGACGAACGCGGACTTGCCCACCCCGGGCCGGCCGTCGACCGCGTGGACGGCGATCACCGCTCCGGTGCCGGCGGCGCGGTTCACCTGGGCGCGCAGCTCGGCCAGTTCGTCCGCCCGTCCCGTGAACGTGTCGATGTCCCTGGGCAGTCGGTTGGCCGGGGGCGGTTTCAGTGCCGTGTCGGCGAAGGCGTCCAGGGCCGCGTACTGGCCCATCAGATGCGTCCGGCGGCGCTGTTTCGCCTCCTGGGAGGCCTCCAGGTGTTCGAGGCAGTGCCTGACGTAGCTCTCGATCAGCGGCTTGTCCGGAGTGCCGGCCCAGTCGCCCCGTTCGATCTGCGAGACGCGGGCGACCGTCCTGCCGATCTCGTCGCCGACGTCCTTCTGTGTCAGTCCGGCGTCCTTGCGCAGCCGGGCGAGCTCCTGCCCGAACGCCAGCTTGTTCTGCTCCGGCATGCCCCGCCCCCAGGTGCCTCGCGCTGCCACGGAATTCAAGTGCGACGGAGTCCAACATACGGCGCCCAGTGGCGCTCACCTGCTCGTTCGGGGATTTTCCCGGCGCGCATTCAAGTGATCAACGTCGTAGGGCGAAAGCCGTAGTTCGATGGCCGCCGCACGCGGATTCCCGTCCGTGGGGGATCGGTTGCGTGCACCGGGATGAGCGGAAGAGGACACCACGGTGAAGCCGACCGAGCTGCAGCGGCCGTTGCTGGTGAGCACCAGCTGGTCACCCGCTAACGGCGGGGTGCCGTCCTACAACCGGTCCCTGGCCATCGCCCTGGCCCAGGCCCGGTACCCGGTGATGTGCCTGGTCGAGCGGGCCACCGAGGCGGAGTTCGAGGACGCCCGCGACCACGGGGTCCGGCTGGTGTCCGCGGTGTGCACCCCCGCCGGCCCGTCACTGATGCTGCCCGCGCCGCAGGTGCTCGGGGCGGCACCCGACCTGGTGATCGGCCACGACCGGTTCACGGGACCGGCGGCATGGGCCTACGCGCGCCATTTCGGCCGTGCCCGGCTGGTGCACATGGTGCACACCGCCCCGCAGGAGATAGAGCCGTACAAGGAGTCGGGCAGGGCCGCGGAGGTGATCGCCGAGCGCGAGGCGGTCATGCGTCGGCTGGCCGCGGCTGCCGACGTCGTCGCCGCCCCCGGGCGGCGGCTGGAGCGGTACGCCGCCGACGTGCTCTCCGACGACAGTGGCCCGGGACACGTGATCCGCCTCGATCCGGGGCTGTCCGTGTCCGCCGGCCCGTCGCGGCGCCGCCCGCCGGCCAAGCACCACGTCCTCGTCCTCGGCCGGACCGACGACCTGGTCCTCAAGGGACTGGACATAGCCGCGAGGGCCGTCGCGGTGGCCGCGGTGCACGACCCCAGCGCCGGGCTCCTCGTCCGGGGTGCGCCACGGGAGCAGTGCGACGCCCTGCACGCCAGGCTGGTGAAGCTGTCCGGTCTGGCCCGGGAACGCATCGACGTACGCGCGTACACCGTCGATCCCGCCGAGCTGCGCCGCGATCTCGTCCGCTCGGCCGTGTGCGTCATGCCCTCACGTGCGGAGGGCTTCGGCCTGGTGGCCCTGGAGGCGGTCGCCGCGGGGACGCCGGTGCTGGTCAGCGACCGGAGCGGGGCCGCCGAGCTGCTGCGGGAGCTGCTCGACGCGCCCACCTGGGCCTCGATGATCGTGGAAGTGCGTGACGACCTCGAGCACGACACGGCCGTGTGGGGTGCCGCCGTACGCCGCGTCCTGGCGGACCTGCCCACCGCGCTCGAGCACGCCGCCCGAGTCCGCGACGAGCTCTCGGGCCGGCTGAAGTGGAGCGACACGGCTGCCGCCCTGATGGACCACGGTGCGGTTCCCGCGGGGGTGACCCACTCCTGACGGGCCGTCGAACGGCCGGCGGGTCACGCCTCCAGGAGGACGGGGGCCGGCTGTTCCCCCGAGCCGCGGACCATCAGCCGGGTGGGCACGGTGATGGTGCGAGCGCGGGACTGGTCGCCGTCGAGCCGGCTCAGGGCGGTGGCCGCCGCCGTTCTGCCGATCTCCTCGGGGTCCTGGGCGACGACGGTCAGGGCCGGTTCGAGTGCCTCGGCGAGCGCCACGTCGTCGAAGGCGACGACGGCGATGTCCTTGCGCTTGCTGCGGGCGAGTTCGGCGACTATGCCCAGCGCCATGATGTTGTTGCCGGCGAACAGGGCGGTGGGGGGATCGGCCAGGTCGAGGAGCCCGGCGGTCGCGCGCTCGGCCCCCTGCTGGTCGTGGGCGCTGATGACGAGCGAGCGGTCGTAGGGGATGTCGGCTTCCTGCAGGGCCGAGCGGTAGCCTGCCAGACGTTCGCGGCGGGTGTAGAGCTTCACGGGCAGGTCGCCGACGAAGCCGATGCGCCGGTGCCCGTGGGCGATCAGGTGGGCGACACCGGTGTGGGCCCCCGCACGGTTGGTGCTGACGATGCTGTCCGTGGACAGTCCGACTCCCGGACGGTCGAGGAACACCACCGGCAGGCCCGCCGTGCGGTGGGACTTGAGGTGCGCGTGGTCGGCGCCGACGGACGGCACGACCATCAGGATGCTGACGCGGCGGGCGAGGAACTTGTCCGTCAGGGCCCGTTCGCGCAGGGGATCGTCGGCGGAGGAGCCCATGAGCAGGGTCAGTCCGCGTTCGCGGACGGTGTCCTCGATGGCGCGGGCCACGGCTCCGAAGAAGGGGTTGGCGAGGTCGGGGATGACCAGGCCGATGGTGGTGTCCGGGCCGCCGACGCGGATGTTGCGGGCCATGAGGTTCGGCTGGAAGCCGAGCTTGGCCACTGCGGCGAGTACCTGTTCCCTGGTCCGTGCCGAGACGGGGCCGTCCTCGTTGAGGACGCGGGAGACCGTCTTGGCGCTGACGCCCACTTCCTGGGCGACATCGGCCAGGGTGGGGCGGCGGTTCGCTGCCATGGAGGAAACCGTCTCCTGTGAGCTCTCGGTTCCGGCCGCGGCCTCGGCCGGAAACAACGGGAGCTGGGTCGTGTTGTCAGGTGGCCTGGACTCCGGCGGCCTTCGCGGCCGCCGAGTCAGCTACGACAGTATCTCCGGCCGCGTCGACGCTGAGCGCACCGGTCATGATGGCGACGACCTCGGCCATCGAGTAGTCGGAGGGCTTGATGAGGGCGGCGCGCCGGCCCAGCCGGTGGACGTGGATCCGGTCCGCGATCTCGAAGACGTGGGGCATGTTGTGGCTGATCAGCACCACCGGCATCCCCTTGTCACGGACACGGCGGATGAGGTCGAGGACCTGGCCGGACTCCTTCACGCCGAGGGCGGCGGTGGGTTCGTCCATGACGACGACGGAGCGGGCCCAGGCGACGGCGCGGGCGACCGCGACGGCCTGCCGCTGTCCGCCGGAGAGGGTCTCGACCGCCTGCGTCAGCGAGCGCAGGCCGATCTTCAGATCCGCCATGTGCTCGGCGGCCTCCTGGCGCATCCGCTTCTTGTCGAGCATGCGGAAGGCGCTGCCGAGGATGCCGGGCCGGCGCAGTTCGCGCCCGAGGAACACGTTCGAGGCGATGTCCATGGAGGCGGCCACGGCCAGGTCCTGATACACCGTCTCGATGCCGTGGGCGCGGGCGCTCTGCGGACCGGAGAACTGCATCGGCTCACCGTTCAGCCGGATCTCGCCCTCGTCGGGGGCCACCGCACCGGTGAGCGCCTTGATCAGGCTCGTCTTGCCGGCTCCGTTGTCGCCGATGACGGCGAGGACCTCGCCGGGCAGCAGATCGAAGTCGGCGCCGTCGATGGCGGTGACGTGGCCGTACCGCTTGACCAGGCCGCGGGCCTGCAGAACGGGGGTGGGGGTGCTGGTGGCGGTCATCGGGCCTTCTTCCGGGAGATCTGGTCGACGGTCACCGCGAGGATCACCAGAACGCCGGTGATCAGGGTCTGGTAGATGGAGGCGACGCCCATCAGCTGCAGGCCGTTGCGGAACACGCCGACGATGAGGACGCCGATGAAGGTGCCCAGAACCGAGCCGCGGCCACCGAAGAGGCTGGTGCCGCCGAGCACCACGGCGGTGATGCTGTCGAGGTTGTCGGTCTGCCCGGCCTGCGGGTCGCCCACTCCGGTGCGGGAGATGAGCAGCAGGGCGGCGACGCCGTACAGCAGGCCGGCCGTGGCGTAGATGCCGATGGTCAGCCGGGAGGTGCGGATGCCGTTCAGCCGGGCCGCCTCCTGGCTGTTGCCGAGGGCGTAGACGTGCCGGCCCCAGCCGGTGCTGCTCAACGCGTAGGCGAGCAGCAGGAACAGGGCGATGGTGACCAGGGAACCGTAGGTGATGTCGGTGTGGCCGAGCGGGAAGGTCTGCCCGAGAGCCGTGAGCGGGCCGGGCAGGTTGGTGACGGTCTGCTCCTCGGAGTAGATGTGCGTCAGCGCGAACGCCACGTTGAGCATGCCGAGGGTGACGATGAACGGCGGCAGCGGGATCTTCTGCACCAGCAGCCCGTTGAGCAGGCCGAAGCCGGCGCAGACGGCGATGCCCAGGGCGATGGCGAGCAGCGGTGGCAGGGTGCCCTCGGCCGCCATCTTGGCGATCATGATGCTGCCGAACGCCATCACCGCACCGCACGACAGGTCGATGCCCGCGGTGAGGATGATCAGGGTCTGTCCGATGGCGAGGGTGCCGACGACCATGACCTGCTGCACGATCAGGGAGAAGTTCCCGCCGGTGAGGAACTGGTCGGTCGAGAGGGAGAAGAAGACACAGGCCAGGAGGAGGGCGACCAGCGGTCCGGTGGTCGGTGCCGTGAGCAGTCTGCGGGCCGTGGTCGGTGCCTTGAGCTCCGCGTACGGCGTGGTCGTGGCTGTCATGCGAAGTCCTTGTCGGAAGACAGATGTCCTTGTCGCCAGGACAAGGGGGGCGGCCGCCCCGGGGGAGGTCGTGGGGCCGGCCGCCCCGCTGAGGAGGCGGCGGTGTCGTACGGTCCTTGCGAGGCGCGTCAGCCCCAGCAGTTCTCCAGGCCGAACGCGGTGTTCTTCGACGTGACGCCCGACTGCGCCTTGTCGGTGATCAGGTTGACGCCGGTGTCGGTGTAACCGGACGCCTTCTTGCCGGTCTTGGCGTAGGTCACGACGGCCTTGACGCCCTCGGCGGCCATCTTCAGCGGGTACTGCTGGGAGGTGGCGGCGATCTTGCCGTCCTTGACGGCCTGGGTGCCGGTGCAGCCGCCGTCGACGGAGACGATCAGGACGTCCTTCTCGCGGCCCTTGGCCTTCAGGGCGGTGTACGCGCCCAGGGCGGCCGGTTCGTTGATGGTGTAGACGAGGTTGATGCCGGGTTTCTTCTGCAGGCAGTTCTCCATCGCGGTCTGCCCCTTGGCCTGGTCGCCGCCCGTGTCCTGGGCGCAGACGACGTCCTTGTCGGTGGCGCCGAAGCCCTTCAGGAAGCCGTTGTGCCGCTGGACGCCGACGGAGACGCCCGGCGCGAGGTCGAGGGCGGCTATCTTGGCCGACTTGCCCTTCATGGCCGCCTTGGCGTACTCGCCGATCAGCTCGCCGGCGTGCAGGTTGTTGGTGGCGAAGAGGGCGTCGACCGCGCTCTGCGGTTCGGTCGGGGTGTCCAGGGCGATGACCAGGACGCCCTTGGCGCGGGCCTTCGCGATCGCGGGCACGATGGCCTTCGAGTCGCTCGGCGTGATCAGGATGCCCTTCACGCCGGAGGCGACCATGTTCTCGATGGCGGTGACCTGTCCGGCGTTGTCTCCGTCGAACTTGCCCGCAGCGGTGACCAGTTGGACGCCGTTCTGCTTGGCGGCCTTCTCCGCGCCCTCCTTCATCTTCACGAAGAACGGGTTGGTCTCGGTCTTGGTGATCAGACCGACCTTGACGCTGCCCGAGCCGGAGCTCGCGGTGCTGGACCCGGACCCGGATCCGCAGGCCGTCAGGGTGAGGGCCGCGACGCCCGTGACCGCGGCGGCTCTGAGGAGGGAGGAGGACAGACGAGTGGTGCGAGACATTGAACGACTCCTGCGGGATAGCGGGCGGCGCGGGACCGGGATCAGAGCATGCCGCCCCGGGGTGTCATCGTTGACTTATGTCATCGTTGACACTGCTTGCCGAGGATGATGGACTCCGGTTCGCGGCAACGTCAATGCCTTTCACTCGTCACAAATTGGCAACGTTGGTCCGCTGTTGACCCACGACTGATCAGAGGCCCCGCACAGGGATACGCCCCTGTTCGACCGTATTGTCCGAAAAGAAGGGCAGCTCATGAGCTCGTGTCGGATCACCGTCCTGGGGGAGTGCGTCGCGGACGCCTTCGCCGAACCCGCGAGCGCCTCCAACGAGCTCGCCCTGCGTGTGCTGCCCGGCGGCGGCCCCGCGAACACCGCCGTCGCCCTGGCCCGGCTGGGCACACCGGCCCGCTTCCTCGCGCGGCTGTCCCAGGACGTCTTCGGGCGCCTGTTCCGTGCCCATCTGGAGGCTTCCGGCGTGGATCTGTCCTGCGCCGTCGCGGCCGGCGAACCCAGCACGCTCGCGGTGGCGGAACTGGACGCCCAGGGGCAGGCCGCGTTCTCCTTCCACGCCCAGGACACGGCCGACTGGCAGTGGACGCCGGCGGAGCTGGCCGGGCTGGACCTGTCCGGGACCTCCTGCGTGCACACCGGATCACTGGCGCTGGTCCGTGAGCCCGGCGGCCCGGTGGTGGAGGAGTTCCTGGCCGCCGCCGCCTCCCGGGCCACCATCAGCATCGACCCCAACGTCCGCCCGTTGCTGGTCCGTCCCGAGGTGTACCGAGCCCGGCTCGCGCACTGGTGCGGCCTCGCCGACATCCTGCGGCTGAGCGAGGACGACCTGGAGCAGTTGCTGCCGGGCGCCTCGCCCGAGCAGGCGTGCGACACCTGGCACGCGGCAGGAGCACGGCTCGTCGTGATCACGCGTGGTGCCGACGGGGCCCTGATCTCGCTCGACGGAGAACGCCGGCAGGTGCCCGCGACGGCGACGCGGGTGGTCGACACGGTCGGTGCGGGGGACTCCTTCACCGCCGGGTTGCTGCACCAGCTCGGCAGCCGGGGACTCCTCGGCGGCCGGCTGGCCGGTCTCACCCTCGACGATGTCGCGGAAGCCTGCCGGTTCGCCACCCGGGTCGCAGGCCTGACCTGCTCGGTCGCCGGCCCCAACCCGCCGTGGCGGCGGCAGCTCGTCGGCGCCGACGGAGTCTGACGGGGAGCCGGTCCCGGCCGGGATGGTCACACCGCAACCGTTGACGTCTCGGAGGGCTTGCGTCCATCATCGGGCCACTCGATGTCATCGATGACATAGTCGCGACGCCACTGCCGGACGGCATGGACCACGGTGGTTCCCACCGTCGACCGACGAGACGACCGCAATCCAGAACCGAGGAAACACCACTGTGACCAAGAGCCTGCTCGCCGAGTTCACCGCCCGCGAGGGTGCGGAGGACGAAGTCGCCCGCCTGATCCGGGACTACGCCCGCGAGGTGCGCCAGGAGGCGGGCAACCTCGCCTTCGACGTCTACACCAAGGCGTCCGCCCCGCGCGCCTACTGGATCTTCGAGGTCTACCGGGACGAGGAAGCGTTCCAGGCACACCTCGAGGCGCCGTACGGAGGCCCGTTCAACGCCGCTCTCGTCCCGCTGATCGAGGAGGACGCCTCCGTGCTGACGTTTCTCGACCCGGTGGTCTGATCCCGCGTCGCGGACAGGACATCCGGTCGGCCCGGGTTCAGGCGCAGGCCGTCAGGAATTCGATGAGCGCCGCGTTCACCTGGTTCGGGCGTTCTTGCTGGGTCCAGTGTCCGCAGCCCGCCAGTTCGAGGGGGCTGCGCCACAGGCTGGGCATCAGGTCGGGGAGCTTCTCGATGAGTTCGGGTGTACCGGGGAAGGCGGGCACGAGGTCGCGGTCGCCGTAGATGTACAGGGCGGGGCGGGTGACGACGGCGCCGTGCCAGGGCGCGGTGAGCTCCCAGTTGCGGTCGAGGTTGCGGTACCAGTTGAGGGCCCCGGTGAAGCCGTGGGAAAAACTCTCGGTGAGTGCGTCGAGGTCTTCCTCGGTGAACCACTCCGGCAGGACCTCGGGGTCCGGCATGTCCTCGAGCCAGCCCCGTCCGGGTTCGACCAGTCGCTGCTTGATCTCGCCGACGGGGGAAGCGGAGCCGGAAGCCGAGTAGAAGAACTTGCGGAGGGTGGTGCGTACGTCCCTGGCGAACTCCGCGTCGGCCACACCGGGGCGGTTGAAGTAGTTCCAGTAGAACCGGCCGCCGAACCTCTCCTCCATGGCGGCCAGCGGAGGCCGTGTCCCCCGGAACGGGGGCGGCACACTGAGGCCGGCCACCCCGAGCACCATGTCCGGTCGCAGCAGGGCGGTGTGCCAGGCGACCGGCGCCCCCCAGTCGTGGCCGACGACGTACGCCTTCTCCTCGCCGAGGGCGTGGATGAGGCCGACGACGTCGCCGACCAGGTGGAGGATGGTGTACGCGTCGACGTCCTCGGGATGGTCGCTGCGCCCGTATCCGCGCTGGTCGGGGGCGACGACTCGGAAGCCGGCGTCGGCCAGCGGGCCGAACTGGTGGTGCCAGGAGTGCCACGACTCGGGGAAGCCGTGCAGGAGTACCACCAGGGGGCCGTCGCCCTGCTCGGCGATGTGCAGCCGGATGCCGTTCACGTCAATCATTCGATGCTCGACCATGGTGTCTCAGCGTACGTGCCGTGTCTCCGGAGCCGCCGGGTCGCCGCTGCCCGTGCTCGGGGCGCTGCTGCGAGCAACGCCCCGACTCGGTTACTTCCGTTGCTCGTTCGGGTTGTGGCCGGAGTGCCGCAGGGCCGTGCGCAGACCGAGGAGGGCGACGGTCCCCGCGGTGTTCAGCCAGTGTCCTGGCTGCTGCGGGCCCAGCAGATGGCCGACGGGGCCGAGCGCGAGCTCCACCCAGTCGGCGAGACAGGGCAGACATGGGCAGGCGAGGCGTGCGGTGCGGGGTCTCGCATGCCGCGGTTTACGACGCCGCCGCCAGGGGGAGGGGGCCATCGCGATTCTCCTTGGAGAGTCGTGGACACGGGGCCCCGGCGGAGGCTGCGACCACTGTTGCCGGGGCCCTGTTGCCGCTCGGCCCTGTGGCCGAGCGCGAACGACGGTAGGCGCGGTACGGCCGGACATCTTGCCGTTTGCCGCCCCGCGCGGGCGGCGGTCAGCTTCACGGACGCCCCGCGGCGGTCTGCGCTCGGGGCGGCGGACAACGGTGTGTTCGATCCCGTGCGTCCGAACGGGCCGGGGGGAGCGTCCCGTTTCCCCTGATGAGAGCTCCGGCCGGGGCAGGCACTCAGCCGTCGGCCCGACGGGCCGTACGACAGCCGTGTGCGGGGGAGACCTACTCAAAGCCCCTGTCTGATTGTGCGATTAACGCGTTGGCTGTGCTCGCGCACTTGCACACCCGGCAACAGTTGAATTGAGACATTGTTGCCCCAAGCACGCATACCAGTCCCGGTGGGCGGCGATCCTCCCCTGGTCGGGTCCGAATGCAATTGCATCCGGGCAACGGGGAGTTCGTTCACCGCAGGAGGTCGTCCGGTGGGGAAACCGACGTGTGTGCGGGGCGGAGTGACGGGAAGTCGGCGGCGAGCCGAGGTCGTGTGGCGAAAGAGTTCGCACAGCACTCCGGAGGGGGCGTGCGTGGAAGTCGCGGAGCCGTCCGGCGGGCGGGTGCTGTTCCGTGATTCCAAGGTGCGGCAGGGGCATGTCGTCCCGGTGTCCAGGGGGACCGCAGCGGCGTTCATCACCGCTGTGGGCCGCGGTGCCCTGTGAGGTGACGGCCGACCGCTGCCGGACGCGTCGTCTGCATGTGCAACGGCGCGTCCGGTGGGCCGGTTGCTCCTCTGCGTCGCTGCCCGGACCCGGGGTGGCCGGCGTGACCGGAATCCAGTGTGGCGTTAAGTCGAGAAAACCGTTCAGTGCTGGACATCCCCGGTGACCGGCCAGTAAGCATGGGCACAATGCAAGTGCATTCCGCCCCTGACGTGGGCGGAAATCGCCGGATGCCTGGGAGGGCGACAGTGGGGGAGCAGCCCGCACCCGGACGGGGCAGGTACGCGGACTTAGGCCAGGACCGGGCGCACAGTGCGCGGATGTACGACTACTACCTCGGGGGAAAGACCAACTACGCCGTGGACCGTGAGGCCGCGCAGGCTGTCATCCGGCTGTTTCCCGCGGTCGAGACGGGGGCCCGGGTCAACCGGGCCTTCATGCACCGCGCGATGCGCTACCTGGCGCGGCAGGGTGTGCGGCAGTTCATCGATGTGGGGACGGGGATACCGACCTCTCCCAATCTCCACGAGGTCGTACAGAGCGTCGCCCCCGAATGCCGGATCGCCTACGTCGACAACGATCCCATCGTGCTCGTCTACGCGGACGAACTCCTCGACGGGACGAGCGAAGGCAAGACCTGTTACGTGCAGGCGGACGCCACGCGGCCGGCCGACGTCCTCGCGGCCGTGGAGGCCGAGGACGTCATCGACTTCGAACGCCCGGTCGCCCTCAGCCTGCACGCGCTGTTGCACTTCGTCCCCGACGATCAGGATCCGTACGGCGTCGTCGGCCGCTTCCTGGACAGGCTTCCCGCGGGGTCCTACCTCAGCGTGTCGCACTGCACCGGCGACTTCGAGCCGCAAGCGTGGCAGGCCATAGTCGACACGTACATGAAACGCGGCACCCCCGCCCAGGTGCGCACCAGGGCGGAGGTACTGCGCTTCTTCGACGGTCTGGAACTGGTGGACCCCGGCCTCGTCGTCGCGCACCGCTGGCACCCGGAACCGGATGGCGGGCCGGGGCAGCTGCGGGACGAGCATGTGTCCCTCTACGCCGGTGTTGCCCGTAAGCCGTGACCGGGCCGGTGGCGAGCGCGGTCAGCGGTAGTAGTTGAGCGAGAGCAGGTCGCGTATCTTCTGCACGGTCCGACGCGGAGCCAGTGAGGCCACCAGCAGGGCGTCGAACGCCTTCTGCCGACGGTCCACCGACTCCTCGTCCTGGACGATCAGACCGCCGTCGAAGCATTCCGTGTAGACGATGGTGGGCAGGATGCGCCCCGAGAAGTCGAAGATGGTGGTCGTCCCCAGCTCTACGGGCAGGTCGTAGCGGCCCAGCTCGGCGAGCCGGAACCGGTAGCGGGGGTCGGACGAGAGATCGATCAGATGCTCCAGCTGCCGGCGCATGATCTCCGGCGACCCGACCGGCCGGCGCAGGGTGGCTTCGTCGATCACACAGATCAGCGTCTTGTCCTCCGCGGCCGCGAACCGGGCCTGGCGCTGCTCACGCAGCTCCACCAGGGCCTCGCGCTGCCGCTGCGTGCCGCCTCCCCGGCTGATCAGTGCGCGGGCGTAGTCGGGGGTCTGCAGCAGGCCGTGCAACTGCTGGGACTCGTAGGACCGGATGCGTTGGGCCATGTCCTCGAAGCTCACCACGGCCTGCAGGTACTTCTGTGCCACACCTGACCACGACTGCCACCAGGTCGGCTGGTTGGCCGCTTCGGCCAGTTCCCTCAGCTGCGCCTGCTCGGCCGGGTCGTCGACCCCGTACACGGCGAAGAACTGCCGCAGGTCGTGCTCCTTGAAGTTGTGCTGGCCGTTCTCGATCCGGCTGACCTTCGAAGGGGAGCCGCCCAGCAGACGGGCGACCTGCTCCTGTTTCAGGCCGCGCAGTCCGCGCCGCTTGCGCAGGGCGCTGCCCAGCACCATCCGTGTCGCGGAAGGCGCGGCCTCGTCCTGGAGGTATCGCACCCTGCGGCCGGACTTCTGGCCGTCGCTATCGCCAGGCTCCTTAGCGCCTGCCAACTGCTGGACCACATTCGCTCCTCGACGTTATGAACAGACTGTGAGGCTGTTGGCGCTCATCGTGCACGAACGGCCGAAGCCGGGAGATGGAATCGTAAAAAAGTCCAATATTGCTCATATGGTCGGCTGGAATCCGTCCTGGATGACCTGTCACCAGGGGTAGAGGTGCCGCGCGCTGGAGTCAACGCGGCGCGCTGTGGCGCCAGTTGGCGTGCCGTCCGGGCCGGTGCCACCCGAGCCGGGCGCGGTCGACGCCTCCGCCTCCGTCGGCGGACCGCGCGGCCGGCGCCGGCGCCGGACACGCCGTTCAGGGGACGCTGCATCCGGATGCCCGACGGACGGGGAAGAGACAGTGGCAGGACACGAGGCCGGCGATCCAGACCTCCGGAGACACGGAGGACTGCGCCGTCGAGCAGCCCCGGAGAAGGGAGCGAGACCATGGCCGGGAAGAAGCAGCACGACCGACCCGACGCGGAGCTCGCCGAAGGCGAGGAGGTGGCCTGGAACAGCCACGGATCGACTGCCGAAGGAGAGGTGCAACGCAAGATCACCCGGCGCACCGAGGCCGCCGGCCGCACCGTGGACGCCTCGCCGGACGAGCCCCAGTACGAGGTCCGCAGCGCCACTTCGGGCCGGACGGCGGTCCACAAGCCGTCGGCCCTCCGCAAGAAGTGAGCCGCAGCCCCGCACCCAAAGTGAGCCGCAGCCCCGCACCCATGACAGGACGGCGTGCATGCAGACGTTCCTGCCCGATCCCGACTTCCGGCGCTCGGCCCTCCTCCTGGACCGCCGCCGCCTGGGCAAACAGCGGGTCGAGGCCCTCCAGGTCCTCCGCGGCCTGACCGTCCCCGGATACGGCTGGCGCAGGCACCCGGCGGTGCGCATGTGGAGCGGATACGAGGAGGCACTGGTCCGCTACGGCCTGGAAGTGTGCCGGGTGTGGCGGGAGCAGGGGCACCAGGACAGTTGCGCCGCCTCACTGGTCGCCGGATACGCGGCATGCCGTCCGGGCGCTCCCGTACGCGATCAGCCCGCTCTCGCCGCCGCCGGGGAACTGCCGCCGTGGCTCGGTGACGAGGCCTTCCACCGCAGCCACCGGTCCGCGCTCGTCCGCAAGGACCGGGAAGCGTACGAACGCAAGTTCCCCCGTGTTCCGGACGACCTCCCCTATGTGTGGCCGGCGTCCGACCGGGAGGCCGGCCCGGCGAGGACGGACCGACCCGGCTCTGCTTCGCCGTGAGTGGAGGGCTCGGCGCTACTTGACCGCGAGCGTCATGAACGCCGACCACTCGCCCCGGGGGACGCGCGGAACCGGCCCGTCACCCGCAGCCTTCGAGTCCCGCACGTACACGGCGTCCGGCCGAGACGGCGCTCCCGTCCCGGCGGATCGCGGAACTCGCGCCGAATGCGACCGTCGACGCACAGGATGTCACCGCGCTCGGCAGATGTGCCTGTTTCTTGTGAACCGTGTGTCGATGTAGTGGCGTTTTACCTGCCTCCTGTGGGTCATGTGCTGGTGTGGTGGCGTGTTGGGCGGTGGCCTGAAATCGCCCTTCGGCTTGCCGGAACCTCCCTGTGTGGGGGATCTGGCGGATTTCCCTTGTTATTCACGGAATGAGCGTGCAAATGCGCATGTCGAGGATGAAGAAGACGGTGGCGAAAGAAGGTGCGGCAGGGCACGGCAATGGCAACACCTGCACCGAAATCTCCCGGCAGGGTGGGATGCGATTGTCGTGATCTCCCCTGTCGGTACCAGCAGTTCCCCGTTGCCGTCGCCGGCAGCGCACACGCGATCCGACGTGAGCGGCACCCGGTGATATTCAGCCGTGCGTCACGAGGAGACAGCAGACGCCGTCAGGCGGCGGACGCCGCGGCGCAAACGGCGGAGCCCCCTTCCGCTCCCTCGCCCCCGCAGCCGGGTCCGCCGCCGGACATCGTGCCGTTGACGGCGGAGGAAACCGCCCTGATGCGTGCGAGCGTGTCCGTGGTCGGCCCGTACGCAGCGGATATGACCGTGTATTTCTACGCCATTCTGTTCACACGCCACCCCGAGGTGCGCGAGCTCTTCCCTGACGACCTGGACGTCCAGCGCGACCGTTTGCTGCGCGGGCTGCTGCGGATCGTCGACCTCGTCGACGACCCGGAGAACCTGATCCGGTTCTGTGGCCGGCTCGGTCGCGACCACCGCAAGTTCGGGGCGCTGGAGGGCCACTACCCCGCGGTGGGCGAGTGTCTGCTCGCAGCCCTGGCCCGCTATGCCGGCCCGGCCTGGAGCCCGGAACTGGCCGCCGCGTGGACGCACGGATACGGCGTCGTCGCGCAGATGATGACGCACGCCGCAGCGGAGGACGCCCGCACGGCGCCCGCGGTGTGGGACGCGGAGATCATCCACCATCTGCACCGCGGCCATGGCATCGCGGAGGTCACCGTACGGCCCGACGCCCCCTACCCGTACACGGCAGGCCAGTACGCGAGCGTGGAGACACCCTGGCAGCCCAAGGCATGGCGCTACTACTCGCCCGCGCACGCGCCGCGACCGGACAACACCGTGACCTTCCAAGTGCGTGCGGTCGCCCAGGGCCAGGTCAGCCAGGGCCTGGTCCACAGGGCCAAGCCCGGCGACGTGGTGCGGCTCGGACCCGCTCAGGGCGACATGACGCTCGACCCGCGCAGCGACCGGGATCTGGTGTGCGTGGCCGGCGGGACCGGCATGGCCCCCATCAGGGCCCTGGTCGAGGAAGCGGCCCGCACCGGGACGGAGCGCTACGTCGACGTCTTCGTCGGCGCGCGGACCGCCGAGGAACTCTACGGTCTGGACGACATGCTCAGGATGTCTCAGCGGCACCACTGGCTCTCCGTGCGGGCCGCGGTGTCGCACGAGCGTATTGCGGGGCTGGAGGGCACCCTGCCACGGGTGCTGAGCGAGTTCGGGCCGTGGTACCGCCACGAGGCGTTCATCTCGGGCCCGGTGGACATGGTCACGCAGGCCAGCGCCACCCTGGCCCGGCAGGGCATCCCGCAGGAGCGGATCCATTTCGACCCCTTCGACGTGCCCGTACTCGAGGCCGCGTTGCTGCCCCGGCAGTTGCGGGAACCGCCCGAGGACTGAGCGCGCGGCCCGATCCGGCCGACCCGGCCCGGCCGTGCGGCCCCTCGCCCGCCGTGCCCGGTCGCCGGACTCGGCTCCGACCGTCCACTCCCGGCCGAGCGGCCGCCCGACGCCGCCGGCAGGCCGGGTCCGTGTGAGCACCAGACCCCGAGCAGGAGAAGAATCCGGTGCGACTTCCCTTTACGTCCGACCCGGCCCGGCGCCGCCCGTCGGCGCACGAGGCCGTCCTGGCGGCCGCCGAGGTGTTCATCCGCCAGTACGCCACCGAGAACCCGGGCCACGGCGATCCGCGCCGGCGGCTCACGGAGGTCACCGCGGAGGTGGAGCGCTTCGGCACGTACGAACACACCCCGGCGGAGCTGGCGTTCGGGGCACGAGTGGCCTGGCGCAACGCGGCGCGCTGTATCGGCCGGCTGTACTGGAACAACCTGGTCGTGCGGGACCTGCGGCACGTCACCCATCCCGACGACATCGCCGACGAATGCTTCGAGCATCTGCGGATCGCGACCAACGCAGGCCGTATCCGGCCGGTCATCAGCGTCTTCGCCCCCGATCGCCCCGGCCGTCCCGCCGCAACGCTGCTGGGCGAGCAGTTGGTGCGCTACGCGGACGACCCGCGCAGCGCCCACCGGACGGCGCTGGCCCAGGACTTGGGCTGGAAGGGCGGCGAAACCCCTTTCGAGGTGCTGCCGTTGCTGGTGCAGCCCGGCCCCGGCCTCACCCCGAAGTTCTACGAGGTGCCCGAGGACGCCGTGCTGGAGGTGCCGTTGACGCATCCGCACCATCCCGGGTTCGCCGGTCTCAACCTGCGCTGGTACGCGGTGCCGGCCGTCAGCGACATGGCGCTGGAGATCGGTGGGATCAGGTATCCGGCAGCGCCCTTCAACGGCTGGTACATGGGAACCGAGATAGGCTCGCGCAACCTCGCCGACACCGACCGCTACGACCTGCTGCCCGCCGTCGCCGAACTGTTCGGCCTCGACACTCGCGACGAGCGCACCCTGTGGCGGGACCGCGCCCTGGTCGAGCTCAACCTGGCGGTCCTGCACTCCTACGAGCGGGCGGGGGTGACCATGGCCGACCACCATACGGAGTCGCGCCGGTTCCTCGCGCACGTCGAGCGCGAGGAACGGCACGGGCGCCCGGTACCGGCGGACTGGAGCTGGATCGTCCCACCCCTGTCCGGAGGGGCGACCGCGGTGTTCCACCGCTACTACGACGCCGAGGACCCCCATCTGCGGCCGGCCTTCGTGCACCGGACCGCGCCGTGGCCGGTTCGAGACCCCGCGCGGGCGGACTGCCCGGCGCACTCGAACCAGTAGCGGAGTCGGGCGGACACCGCCCGCACGCCCGCCGTGGTTCCGGCCCGCGGGTTCGCACGGGCGACACCTGTGACCGGGACGGCGCGGGCCCGGAAGAAGTTCACCCCCGACGGTCGCCTCCCGGCCGGAGCATCTGGCTCGCGGCCAGCTCACGGTAGAGGGCACTGCTCGAGAGCAGCTCCTCGTGGCGCCCGCCCGCGACGGTGCGGCCGTCCTGCAGCACGACGATGTGGTCCGCGTGCTGCACGGTGGACAAACGGTGGGCGATGACCAGCACGGCGCACTCCTGGGCGATGTTCTTCATGACGGTGGTGATCGCCGCTTCGTTGATGGCGTCGAGATGGGAGGTGGGCTCGTCCAGCAGGAGCAACGAGGGGCGGGCCAGCAACGCGCGGGCGAGGGCGATGCGCTGGCACTCGCCGCCGGAGAGGGTGCCGCCACGTTCGCCGACGACGGCGGACAGGCCGCCGGGCAGCCTGTCGACGACCTCTTCGAGGCCGGTCAGTTCGATGACCCGCCGGATGTCCGCCTGCGTCGCGTCGGGCACCGCGTAGGTGATGTTGTCGTGCAGGGAGCCGTGGATGACGTGGGTGTTCTGACCGACGACGGCGATGCCGCGGCGGCATGCCTCACGGGTCAGTTCGGCTGCGGGCCGCCCGTCGAGGAACACGGCGCCCGCGTCCGGCTCGTAGAACCTCGCCACCAGCGCGAACACCGTGCTCTTGCCGGCTCCGGACCGGCCCACCAGGGCCACGTAGCGTCGGTGCGGGACCGTGAACGAGACACCGCGGAGGACCGGCCGCCGCGGGTCGTAGGAGAAGTGGACGTCCTCCAGGGCGAGGGCCGGGTGCTCGCTGACCGGGGTCGGCCCGGCCGGCCGCGCCGCGGATGTGCGGTCGCCCGGGACCCGTGGAGCGGTGGCCTCGACCGTCAGGCGGAGCGCCTCGTCGATGCGCTGGTAGGCACCCATCCCGCGTTGGACGAGGCCCACGGCACGGAAGACGGAGGACAGCGGCAGCACCAGGTACGAGGCGTACAACAGGAAGGCGACGAGGTCGCCCAGGGAGCCGGCGTGGCCGCTCACGCGCAGCCCGCCGACGACCAGAACGATGAGGAACGAGCCCTGGACGGCGAGTTCGACGGCGGAGCTCATGACGGAGGCGAGCTTCGCGGTGCGTACGCCGGCTCCGTAGGCCGCGTCGACACGAGCGCCGATGCCGGCCGCCTCGCGTTCCTCGGCCCGGTGCACACGGACCATCGGCAGGGAGACCAGAGCGCGTTCCAGGTCGGCGGCGATGGCACCGACCGAGTTCTGCATGTGTTCGGACGCGGACCTGATACCAGTGAGCAGCGACGCGACGACCGCGGCTGCCGCCGCCACGGTTGCGGCGACCAGGAGCAGCAGCAGGGGGTCCAGCCACGCCATGAGGATGATCGCCCCTGCGGCGACCAGGCTTCCCGTCACGAGATCCACCAGGGCCTGCGACACGACTTCCCGGAGCAAGGTGGTGTCGGCCGTCACCCGGGAGACGAGGTCGCCGCCACGGTGCCGGGTGTATTCCTTCATCTCGAGCCGCAGCAGCCGTCCCACCAGCCCGTGACGCAGCTGCCGTATGACTCCTTCGCCCATGCGCTCCAGGATGAAGCGCCCCGCGGCTCCCGCGGCGGCCTCGACGAGGAACAGTGCCCCGAGGAGGGCCAGCAGCGGCCAGGCGACCTGTCCGCGACCGGTCGCGTCAATGACGCGCTTGGCGACGAGTGGCTGGGCCAGCCCCAGGGCGGAGGCCAGAAGGGTCAGTACGGTGGCGACGGTGATCGTGCTGCGGTGCCCGGCGGTGAGCCCGTACATCGTGGCGAACGCCGTCCGGACGGAGGACTTGTCGTCGACGGCGGCCTCGGCCCGGCCGCCCGGCGGGACGGTCGTGCCGGTCATCGGTCCGTCGACGGTGACAGCGGGCCGACGGTCACCAGCCGGGCGAAGTAGCCCTCCGGCACGCCCTCGCCGACGACACGGCCTTCCGCTTCGACCCAGGCGTGCGCGGTGAAGGGCGGGACCACGCGTACCCCGGTGCACCAGGTCGGCCAGGTTCCGCCGAGCCGGCACAGCAGTACCGCCCCCAGAGAGCGCGGCAGGCACCCCTTCGGACCGGCGCACTGCAGGCTGACGGCGCACATGGCGTCGCGCGCCTCCTGCGCCTGCGCTGTGGTGGCGGGTGCGGCACCGCGTCGCAGAACACCGAGGACGGTGCGGATGCGGCGGGGCGGCAGCAGGGCGAGGGCGACGGCGGGGAGCAGGACGAGGCGGGCGGCCAGTCGCCGGGACAGGGGCACGGCGCCGGGGCGTTCCAGGGCGCTGGGCGTGGTCATGAGGCGAGCCCCGATGCGCGCAGCTCACGTACGAGGGTCTCGACGTCCCGCCGGGCCTGCGCCTGGTCGATGTCGAACTCCCTGACCAGGGCGGCGGCCGCGTCCGCCGTCTCGCCCCCGTCCAGCAGCGTCCGCACCACCAAAGTGGCCGTCGGGTTCAGTTCCCAGTAGGAACCGGCCCGTTCGTCCAGCAGTACCGTGCCGTAATCGGTCTCGGCCGTGGAGACGTTGTCGCCGAACCGCAGGGGCATGTGAGGCCTTTCTGATGTGTCTGACGGTGGGTGGACGCGGTCAGGGCCGCGGGACGCGGGTACGGCGGCGGGCAAGTCCCCGCAGCCACACCTCGGCGGCGATCGTGGAGTAGAGGATGGCCTCGGAGAGCCCATGTGAGGCCGGTCGCAAGGCTAGGCGGCGGAGCTCGGCGCCGTTCACCAGCCCCAGCTCCGCCAGCCGCGAGTCCTCCCACAGGGCCAGCAGGTCGGCGCGGTGTTCGCGCAGTCCGTTGGCGGCGTCCATGGACGCCGTGGCCTTGTTGCTCCGCCGCAGGCACTCCTCGGGCACGATCCCGCGCATGGCTGCGCTCAGGGCGGGCTTGTACCGCCACGGTGAGACGCGTTCGCTGGGGCGTACGGCGAGGAACGCCTCGATGACCCGGTCGTCGAGGAAGGGGGAGGCCATCGGCAGGCCGGTACGGGCCGCCATCCGGTCCCACTGCCGGATGATGCGCGTGCCCGAGCGGATCTGCTCGAGGTCCGAGTGCAGTCCACGGTCCGGATGGAGCGGCGAGGCCGTCGCCGCGGCGTCGAGCAGCGCCCGGCGGGCCGTCCGTTCGGTCTCCGGGGTCATCCAGGCGAACACGCGCGGCGCCATGCCCCAGCCGAGGCCCGTCGCGACGGGCGACGGCGAGGGGTCGCGCAGATGGCGGGCGGCGTCGGCGAGCCACCTGCCGTACGGCCGGGAGTCGGCGAGCGCGCGGACGGTGCCGCCGAACGGCCACTGCCACAGCGCCCGGAACCCCCGCAGCTGCCCCAGGGCGAACAGCGGGCGGGTGCGCAGCAGCCCGTGGTAGTACGCCTCCGAGCACCATGCCACGTGGTCGCCGCCGATGCCGGTCAGGTGCAACCGGCTGCCGCGTGCGGCGAGGGCGGGCAGGTGGTGCAGGACCCGGGAGCGGTCCATGACGCCGATGGTGGGTTCGTCGAGAAGGTCGTCGACGCCGAGCAGATCCTCGTAGACCAGTGGCGACTCATCGGGGTCCCAGACGAGGTGCTCGACGTCCGGGAGGTGCCCGATGGCACGCTCGGCCCACTGCAGGTCGGTGTCCGCCGGATCGCGTCCCGGCCAGGTGCCGGCCACCACGCGGGCGGCGGAGCGGTCGGCCAGGAAACAGACGGATGTCGAGTCCAAGCCTCCGGACAGGTCGCAGCTCACCACGCCGCCCTGACGGGTGCGGGCGTCGACGGCGTCCTCCAACGCCTTCCGGATCAGTGGCACCGCTTGCGCTAGCGGCCGGACCGGCTCCGGCGGAGTCCACCATCGGGTGTGCCGTACGCTGCGCCCGTCCGTGGCGACGACCATGGCGTCCTGCGGGGGAACCGCGGTGATGCCGTGCCACATGGAGGACTCGGACAGCGGATAAGGGGCCGGCCACAACAGCCTCACGGCCAGTTCGTCCACGTCGGGGTCGAGGCCCAGGACGGTGGCGAGCGTGTCGGCCCGGGAAGCGGCCACCCGCACGCCGCCGATCTCGGCGTGGAAGACGAGCCGCAGTCCGGAGGCGGTGCCCTGCACTCTGGTGTGTCCGTCGAGGGCGCCCACGAGATGGAAACTGCCGGGCAGTGAGCGAACCAGGGTGTCGAGTTCCGCGAGATCACGCAACCGCGCGGCCCGGCGTCGCAGTTGGTCGGTGTCGATCGGGCAGCAGCCGATCACGGCGATGGAGGAGGCGCCGGCGTGGGCCGCGACGACCTCGTCGTCGTGCCAGTGGCCGACCAGCCAGGGCCGGCCCGACGCGTGCGCGAGGGTCCGGCTTCCGGGGAGGGCGAAGGATCGGGCCACGGCGGCCGCGTCCGCACGGTCCGAGAAGACCGCGAAGTGCGCGTCGCCGGGGCCCGTCCCCGCACTCTCGTGCAGTTCAGTCATGACGTCGGGTCTTGAGGACCGTCCGGCCTCAGTTCTTGCTCAGGACCAACCGGTCGTTGCCCGCGCGCCCGAGGAGCCCGGTCTCCTTGCGGAAGGTGCCGAGCCGGACGAGCGTCGGTGCCTCGTAGGCCTTCTTCATGACTACTCCTCACATGCGATGTTCTCGGCCACTTCCCTGACATCGGTCCAGGCTCGTCGGGAGCCCGGGCCAGGAAGCGGCCGCAGCACATACCTAGCCGTGGATCACGAGGCCTCCGCAAGAGCGTCACGGATGTCGGACAATGTGTAAAATCTAAGTTGATCTGAGCTGTGTGGTCTTCTCGGCCTGGCCATTTCCCGTGCCGGACCAGTGCGCGACCCGGGTGTGCGCAGTCCCGGATAAACGTTTCTACGTGCACCCCGGCAGTTGATCGCCGTACCTGCCGGACGCGTCTGCCGGCGGCTGTGGACGGGCGGCGCCGGACGGCGCGGGGGCCTTGTCCCCACTCCGGTACGCGCTCCGTTGCCTGTGACTCCGGTTCCGAGATGTTTAGCCGTCGCAGGTCTCTGCCGACGGCGCCAGGGACCGCGGGAGGGCTCGGACGAATGAGGGACCGCCCGGCTCACCCGCCGCGCGTCCGCCTCACGGCTGCCAGCCGGTGCGTGCGGCGGCCGTGCTGGAGCGGAGCGAGATCGGCGGGGTCAACAGGATGTGCCGAGGCGGGGCCTCCGGCGCGGTGATGCGTTCCACCAGCAGGGAAACGGCTTTCTCGCCCATCTCCAGGGCCGGGACGTCCGCTGCCGTGAGCGGCGGACGGAAGTCCTCGGCCCAGGTCCTGGCCACCACTCCGGTGATGGAGAAGTCGTAGGGCACTCGAAGGCCCACGTCGGCCAGCGCCCGCTGGATGCCGGGCAGGGCGGCCTCGTTGATGGTGGTGACAGCGGTGAGGTCCGGATGGCCGCGCAGGAGCGCCTCGACGCATTCCTGACCCGAGCGGGCGTCGTCCCCGCACGGCACCTCGATGCCGTCGAGGCCGCGTTCCGCCACGGCGGCCTCGAAACCCTCGCCGGCCCTGCGCGCCGGACCGTAACCGGCCGAGACGAGTTCGGGGGAGCGAGTGATCAGAGCCACTCGGCGGTGCCCCAGATCCGCGAGGTGCCGCACGGAGTGCCGGACCAAGCCGGCGTAGTCGACGTCGATCCAGGACATCCGCCGGTCGTCGGCCGTGTGCCCGATGCCGACGAACGGCAGCCCGGCGTCCTGCAGACGGCCCACACGAGGGTCCTCCAGGCGGATCTCCATCAGGATGACACCGTCCACGCGGCTCTCCGAGACCAGCCGGTCGAAAGAGCGGTCGTGGTCCCCGCCGGAAGGGGACAGCAGCACATCCAGGTCGACCCGGGCCGCGGCGTCGACCACGCTGGCCACGAAGTCCAGTTGCATGTGCGTGAGTCTGTTGCCGGCCGGCGGGATGACGAGACCGATCGTCCGGGTCCGGCCCTCCTTCAGGGCCCGCGCCGTCGCGTTGGGGCGGTACCCCAGTTCGTCGATGACGTCCTGGATACGTCTCCGGGTGTCGCTCGCGACGGGTCGTTTGCCGCTGAGCGCGTAGGACACCGTGCTGCGTGACACGCCGGCGCGCCGAGCGATCTCCCCGATGTTCATTCAGCTCCCCAAGAACCCACCCGCGGGCCGACAGGATAGCTCGCGGGATTCGGTTCGCCGGCGGGCACGGGACGTGACGGCTGGGAGGTGGGGGCGGCGCGCGCTGACACGCCGGGGCGGCGGCCGGATGCCGTCCCGGCGTGGGGTGCGGGCCCCTCACTGGTTCAGCTCAGCGCCCATCGCTGGTTGGACTGGCCGCTACAGGTCCACAGTTGGACCGGGGTGCCGTTGGTCGTGGCGGAGCCGGTCACGTCCAGGCACAGGCCGGACTGGGCGCTGGTGACGGTGCCGTCGGAGTTCAGCGTCCACTGCTGGTTGCTCTGGCCGTTGCAGGTCCAGGTGATGACCTTGGTGCCGGGACTGGTGCCCCGGCCGGAGGCGTCCAGGCACAGCCGGCTGCCGCCCGAGTACACGCTGAGCTCGTGGGAGGCGGTCTGGGACCAGGTCTGGTTCGCCGCGCCGGTGCAGTCCCGGATCTGGGTCTGCGTACCCGGCGTCGTGGACGCGCCCGGCACCTCCAGACACTTGCCCGCGCCCACCGCACGCAGCGCACCCGTACCGCTCGGCGGAGTGGTGGTCGGAGGCGCGTACGGGCACTTGCCGTGATAGACCGAGAAGCCGGCCGGGTCGGCCAGCGCCGGGCAGAGGAACTGGGTGTAGCGGGTGTCCTCGTCGACGAAGATCTTGAGCCAGGGGATCAGGACCTTCATCTCGGTGTTGTTGGGGTGGGTGTAGTAGACGTGGTCGGCTCCGGCGATCTGGAGGAAGGCGCTCTGCGTGGCGGCGGGCATGCCGGCGTACAGGCCGTCGAGGTAGGAAGGGGTGACGACGGTGTCCTTCTGGCCCCCGATGACCATGGTGGGCACCTGGTCGGTGGCCAGGCTCTGTGAGGGGGAGAAGGGCGCGAGGGCGATGGCGGCCTTCAGCGACGGCCGTCGTTCGGAGGCGCTGACGACCCCGCCTCCGCCCATCGAGTGGCCGATGACCGCGAGCCGTCCGGGATCGACCCGGTCACGCACGGGGCTGCGCTGGGTGAGGTAGTCCAGCGCCGCCAGCAGTTGGGTGCCGCGTGCGGTGTCGAAGTCGGTGCGGCTGTTGGTCTCGACGCCGATCACGACGAAACCGAAGGACGACAGCCATGGCCCCATCCAGGCCTCTTCGTCGGCGAAACGGGCGGTGTAGCCGGGGACGATCGCGACGGCGCCCCAGGTGCCCAGGCTGGTGTCGGTGGGGTAGTAGATCGTGCCGCCGTTGAATCCGTTGCCGGGGGGCACGCTGACCGATGCGGTAGTGAAGGGGCCGCTGGTGGCGGCGACGCTCGCCACGGTGGGGTCGGGGCCGCGCTGGTGCGGGTTGCCGGCGGCCGCGGCCGGCTGGAGGGTCGCGAGCATCGCGGCGATCAGTCCCGCGACCGCCACGAGCGCGGCCGCGACCGCCTTGACGGGCCGTTCCCTCGAGTCGTGCCGGGCCGGTAAGCCGGGCCGTCTCCGGCCGGACGGGAAGCCCTCGGGCTCCCGGGGTGCAGGTTCGCTTCCTGGCATCAGTGACCTCCTAGGTACGACCCGGCTCGGACCGTCCGCCCACACCGACGGAACAGTCGGAGCGGGGGCTGTGGCCATGCGGACCCATCGGCGACCATGCCGACGGCCCCGCCCCGTGCCGAGGCCGTCGGCATGGTCGCCGTCGCGGGCGGAGCAGCGGCGGCCATGGCCGGGCGGGCAGGTTTCGTCCGCTGTGCGGATGGTGCTGTTCGCCCTGCTGCCCGGCGGTGCGTGCAACCGTCTGCGCGCCCTGGCGGCTCAAGGCGGAAGAAGGGTGACCGAGTGCCATGAGTGACGAGGAACGGCCTCGGATTGCCGGGAACCGGCACGTGTTCCGTATTGCACGCAGTACCGGAAGGCGTGGAGCGAACCGGTTCCACGCAAGCGCTTCGACGGGATGGTACGACCGGTGGAGTGCGGGGTCAATGGTGCGCCGCGCTCGAGACGGCGTCGACGCGCGGGCCGGGGCGCCGCCGCTTCGGTCCGCGCCCTCCGGGACGGCCCTCCGTCATCCGGGTTCGGCGGCTGTACCGCTGTTCAGCAGCGGGATGGTCATACAGCCTGCGAGCAGGGCGCGAACGCCGGACGCACCCGCGCGTTCGGCCGCGGCCCGCGCGGCGGGAGGTCGCGCCACCGTGCGTACGCCTGCGCACCGGACCGGTCCGAGCGGGCCGGTCGTTCCCGAACCGCAGGATTCAGCCGTCGAACCGATTCCGCGACAAGGTTCGCAGCAGAAGCCTCCGCACCCTTGACAGCCCGTGAAGCCGGGAGCACCGTCTCCCCCCGAAACCTCTCTGCAATCTCGCTGCAAATAAGGCACCTCCGAGCGCTTCTGGATTGTCAGCGCCACCAGTACGACCCGATCGGGTCGCGTCGGCACGGTAGGGAGATCGGATGGGAACACGTACAGGACGCCACCTGCTGCTGGGGCGCGGCGGCGTGCGACGGTTATTCGCGGCGCGGCGCCGTGGCAGGCCGGACGACGCGCCGGACCGGGCACACGTCCCTGTGCCGGTACGCTCACCCGGCTCCCGGCCGAAGGCGTTCGCCCGCGCGGGGGCCGCGGCCGTGCTCGTGGCCGGCACGCTGGCCGGCGCCACGGCCACCGCGGGCACGGCCCGTGCCGACACGTCCGGGCCGTGCGACATCTATGCGGCAGGCGGTACGCCCTGCGTGGCGGCACACAGCACGACACGGGCGTTGTACTCCTCGTACAACGGGCCGCTCTACCAGGTCCGGCGTGCCTCGGACAACACCACCCGGAACATCGGCGTCCTGAGCGCGGGCGGATACGCCGACGCGGCCGCCCAGGACTCGTTCTGCTCGGGGACGAGCTGTCTGATCACGATCATCTACGACCAGTCCGGCCGGGGCAACAACCTCACCCAGGCGCCCGGGGGCGGCGCCGCGGGAGGCCCCGACAACCTCGCGAACGCGACCGCCGCACCCACCACGGTGGGCGGCCACAAGGCCTACGGCGTGTACGTGGCCCCCGGCACGGGCTACCGCAACAACCGAACCAACGGCATCGCGACCGGGGACAACCCGGAGGGCATGTACGCGATCTTCGACGGCACGCACTACAACGGCGGCTGCTGCTTCGACTACGGAAACGCCGAGACGGACAGCAACGACGACGGCAACGGCACCATGGAGGCCATCTACTTCGGCAACATCAGGGTCTGGGGCTACGGATCGGGCAACGGCCCCTGGATCATGGCCGATCTGGAGAACGGTCTGTTCTCCGGTGTCAACCAGCACTACAACGCGAACGATCCGACCATCAACTACCGTTACACGACCGCCATCATCAAGGGCGGCCCGAACCACTGGGCGATCCGCGGCGGCAACGCGCAGTCCGGCGGCCTGTCCACCTTCTACGACGGGGTGCGTCCCAACGTTCCGGGTTACAACCCGATGCGGAAGCAGGGTGCCATCATCCTGGGCACCGGCGGCGACAACAGCAAGGGCGCCCAGGGCACGTTCTACGAAGGCGTGATGACCTCCGGCTACCCGTCGGACGCCACCGAGAACGCCGTGCAGGCCAACATCACCGCGGCCGGGTACAGCAACGCCCCTTCCGGCGGGACGAGCACCGGCGCGCTGCACGCGGTGGGCGCCGGCAAGTGCCTGGACGTGCCGAACTCGTCCACCACGGCCGGTACGCAGCTGCAGATCTGGGACTGCAGCGGTGGTGACAACCAGAAATGGACCCGCACTTCCTCCGACCAGCTGACCGTCTACAGCGGTGGCAGCCAGATGTGCCTGGACGCGTACAACAACCAGACGTCCGCCGGTACCAAGGTGGTGACCTGGCCGTGCAACGGCGGTGCCAACCAGCAGTGGCAGCTGAACTCCGACGGCACCGTCACCGGCACCCAGTCCGGACTGTGCCTCGACGTCACCGGTGCCTCCACCGCCAACGGCGCCCTGGCGGAACTCTGGCCGTGCAACGGGGGATCCAACCAGAAATGGAGTCTCAGCTGACCTGACCGGCTCCAGCCCGTGACCGGATCGCCACCGGTCACGGGCACTCGCCAATCCGGCCGACCACCCACAGCCCCAGCGCACCCGCGCCGCCACCGGAGGATGACGATGTCCAGAGACAGAGTGCTCCGCGGCCTCTTGGCCGCCCCAGTAGCTCTGCTCGCCCTGCTGGCCGCGAGCCTGGGCGTGGCAGGGCCCGCGGGAGCCGTACCCGCCGAGCGCCAGGCGTCGGCCGCTGCCCTGTACGTGGCGCCGGACGCGGCTCCAGGAGGGAACGGCACCGCTGACAAGCCGTTCGCGACGATCGACCAGGCGCAGCAGCCCGCGCACCGGCTCTCGGCCGACTCGGACGTCGTGGTCTACCTGGCCGGTGGCACCTACCGGCTGTCCAGGCCGCTGACCTTCGGCTCCGACGACGGTGGCCAGAACGGCCACACCATCACCTACCAGGCGATGTCCGGACAGCAGCCGGTCGTGAGCGGCTCCCAGCAGGTGTCGAATTGGCAGGTTCATGATCAGAATGTCAACATCTGGTCGGCCCACGTCGGCACCGGTGTGAACACGCGCCAGCTGTATGTGAACGGCATGGAGGCGCCGCGGGCGGCGATCCAGGTGCCCCGCTCGGCCTTCACCTTCACCCAGACCGGCCTCACCGTCACCGACTCCTCCCTCGACTACCTGGCCGGGCTCACGGACAAGAACCACATGGAAGTCGAGAGCGTCAACTCCTTCACCGACCGCTACGCGCCGGTCCAGTCGATCAACGGCAGGACCATCACCATGCAGCAGCCCGCGTGGAACAACAACTCATGGGGCTACGACACCATCAACGCGCCGTTCGCCGGCGGAACGATGTACCTCGAGAACAACTACGCGTTCCTGAAGCAGGCCGGACAGTGGTACCTCGACTCGTCCACCGGTGACCTGTACTACCGGGCCCAGCCGGGGCAGAACCCGAACAGCCTCGCCATCGAACTGCCCCGGCTGCAGAGTCTGCTCGGCATCAGCGGCAGTTACGGCACACCGGCCACCGGCCTGAGTTTCACCGGCATCCGGTTCACGGGTACCTCCTGGCTCGGCCCGAGCGGGCCCGACGGCTACGCGGACCAGCAGAGCGGCGCGCACATCACCGGCGTCTTCGCGATGCCCGCCAACTGGCTGAGTACCTGCAAATCGGGGTGCACCCAGTTCGAGGCCACCCGCAACCACTGGGCGCAGATGCCCGCGGCCGTGCAGGTCTCCGCCGCCACCGGCATCACGTTCTCCGGAGACACGTTCTCCGAACTCGGCCAGGTGGGCCTGGGCGTGGGGAACGACGGGGTCGCCACGGCCTCCGGCACCGGACTCGGCGCGAACGGCATCACCATCACCGGCAACACGTTCACCGACGACGCCGGCAGCGGCATCCAGGTCGGGGGGATCCAGCCGGACGCGCACCACCCCGGCAACCCGCAGATGACCAACCAGAACATCACCATCAGCAACAACCGGGTCAGCGGGGTGGGCACCGACTACAAGGAGACCGCGGGCATCCTGTCCACCTACGTCACGAACGCGACCATCACCCACAACCAGTGCGACCACCTTCCCTACGACGGGATCGACATCGGCTGGGGCTGGGGCATGAACGACCCGGGCGGCAGCCAGGACTACGTCAACCGCGGCACGTACAACTACCAGCCCATCTACAGCACCCCCACGACGCTGAAGAACAACACCGTCTCCCACAACCTGGTCTTCGACACCAAGAAGGCCATGTTCGACGGCGGCAGCATCTACAGCCTGTCCGCGAATCCCGGCTCGGTGATCTCCGACAACTACATGTACGGCAACAACCACACCACCGCGCTGTACCTGGACGAGGGCTCCCGGTACCTGACGGTGTCGCACAACGTGGTGCAGGACGCCGGCAACTGGGCGCTCACCAACGCCAACGGCAACAACCACACCGACGACAGCACCTTCTCCGGCAACTGGTACAACGGCGGCAACACGTACGTCGCCACCGGGCCCCCGCACAACAACGTCCTCACCGGCAACGTCCAGGTCAGCGGCACCAACTGGCCACAGGGCGCGAGGCAGGTCATCCAGCAGGCAGGCGTCCAGCAGTCCGGCGGCGACGGCGGCTTCCCCACCGGCTACCACCAGCTGGTGATCGGCAGCAACAACCTGTGCCTGGACGTGTACGGCAACTCCGGCAGCGCGGGCGCCGCGATCGACCAGTGGACCTGCAACGGCCAGAGCAACCAGCAGTTCCAGTTCCTGCCGGCCTCGGGCGGGTACGGCCAGTTGCAGGCCCAGAACTCCGGGCTGGTCGTGGCGGTGTCGGGCGGCTCCACCACCGCAGGTACGCCCGACATCGTGCAGCAGGCCCCGGGCAGCGGGGCCGGCAGTCTGTGGCTGCCGGTGCAGCAGTCCGACGGCTCGTACGCCTTCAAGAACCAGAACAGCGGCCTGTGCCTGGACGCCTACGGCGGCAGCAGCAGCCCAGGCCAGCAGCTCGACCAATGGACCTGCAAGAACACCGCCGGCAGCAACCAGGACTTCACCCCCCGCTGACCGGCTCGCGCCCACACTCCCGTCGCGCACCCGTGAGGAACGCTGATGAAGAAGTACCCGGCACTCCTGGCCGCGGCGCTGACGGCCGCGCTCGGCGTGTGCACCGCATGGCCGGCGGCGGCCGCCCCCGGCGCCGGGGCGCCGCCCTTCACCGGGCAGGCCGCCGCCGCTCCCACCGCCCTGCGGTTGATGCCGATGGGCGACTCCATCACCTGGGGTGTCGGCAGCCCCTCGGGGAACGGTTACCGCGGTTTCCTGTGGAACCAGCTGTCGGCCGACGGCCACACCCTGGACTTCGTCGGTTCGGGCCGGGCCGGCACCATGCCGGACCCGGACAACGAAGGCCACTCCGGATGGCGGATCGACCAGATAACCGGCATCGCCGACTCCGTGCTGGCCCGTTACCGGCCCAACGTGGTGACCCTGGAGATCGGCACCAACGATCTGAACGGCAACTACCAAGTGCCGACCGCCCCCGACCGGCTGCGCGCCCTCATCGACCGGATCACCGACGACGTACCCGACGTGACCGTCCTCGTCGGCACCCTGATCGTCTCCACCAGCGGCACCGAGGAGGCCAGCCGGCCCGCGTTCAACGCCAGGATCCCCGGAATCGTCCAGGCGGAGCAGGCCGCCGGCAAGCATGTACGCCTGGTGGACATGAGCGCGCTGACCCCGGCGGACCTCGCCGACTCGCTGCACCCCAACGACAACGGCTACCGCAAGATGGCGGACGCCTTCGGCGCCGGGGTCCGGGCCGCGGACGCGGCCGGCTGGATCAAGCCCCCGGCGGTCCCCACGGGCGGTCAGGTGCGCTCCGCGGTCGCGGGGAAGTGCCTGGACGTCTCCGGCGGCAACAGCGCCAACGGGACCGCCGTGGACATCCGGTCCTGCGACGGCTCCGACGCGCAATCGTGGTCCGCGCGCTCCGACGGCAGCCTGCGGGCACTCGGCAAGTGCCTCGACGCGACCGGTCGCGGTACCGCCAACGGCACCAGGATCCAGATCTGGGACTGCAACGGCGGCACCAACCAGCAGTGGCAGGCGTACAACGGCGGCTACCGCAATCCGGTCTCCGGCCGCTGCCTCGACGACCCCGGCTCGTCCACCACCGACGGCACGCAACTGGTCCTGTGGGACTGCAACGGCGGCGCCAACCAGAAGTGGACCGCTCTACCGGTCACCTGAAGCCTCCCCGACCCGGCTTCACCTCAGCACTTCTCGTGACCGGTCCTCACCCCCCACCCGAGGAGAATGATCGCCCATGTCCTGGCTCAACAAGGGGCCCGGTGTCCGCAAGGCCCTGACCTCGGCCACCGCTCTGACCGCCGGCACGGTGCTGGCCCTCACCGGCGCGGCGACGCCCGCGGCCCATGCGGCCTCCGGCACGCTGGGCGCGGCGGCGGCCGGCAGCGGCCGCTACTTCGGCACGGCCGTGGCGGCCGGAAGGCTCGGCGACTCGACGTACTCCACGATTCTCGACCGGGAATTCAACATGATCACCCCGGAGAACGAGATGAAGTGGGACACCACCGAACCGTCCCGCGGCAACTTCAACTTCGGCCCGGCCGACCAGATCGTCAGCCACGCCACCGCGCACGGTCAGCGGATGCGCGGCCACACCCTGGTGTGGCACTCACAGCTGCCCGGCTGGGTCGGCGGCATCAGGGACGCGAACACCCTGCGCAGTGTGATGGACAACCACATCACCAGCGAGATGACCCACTTCAAGGGCAAGATCTACGCCTGGGACGTGGTCAACGAGGCCTTCGCCGACAACGGCAGCGGACAGCAGCGCAGTTCGGTGTTCCATGACGTGCTGGGCAACGGATTCATCGAGGAGGCGTTCCGCACCGCGCGGGCCGCCGACCCTTCGGCCAAGCTCTGCTACAACGACTACAACATCGAGAACTGGAGCGACGCCAAGACCCAGGGTGTCTACAACATGGTGCGCGACTTCAAGTCGCGCGGCGTGCCCATCGACTGTGTGGGATTCCAGAGCCACTTCGGCGCCGGGGGCCCGCCGTCGAGCTACCAGACCACCCTGTCCAACTTCGCCGCCCTCGGCGTCGACGTCCAGATCACCGAGCTCGACATCGCCCAGGCACCGCCGACGGCCTACGCGAACACCGTCAAGGCCTGTATGAACGTCGCCCGCTGCACCGGCATCACCGCCTGGGGCATCCGGGACAGCGACTCCTGGCGCAGCGGGGACAATCCGCTGCTGTTCGACCGCAACGGCAACAAGAAGCCGGCCTACGACGCGGCCCTGTCCGCGCTGGGCGGCAGCAGCGGGGGGAACCCGGGGGACCCGGGGGGCATCGTCTCCGGCCAGGTGTACACGCTGAGCGATGTCGCCGCCGGCCGAGTGCTGGACGTGCCGGGCGGGCAGACGGGGAACGGTACGCAGCTGCAGGTCTGGGACGCCAACGGCGGTGCCGCGAACCAGCAGTGGCGGGCGAGTCAGAACGGTGACGGTTCCTACACGCTGACGAACATCGCCAGTGGGCGGGTTCTGGACGAGCCGGGCGGCCAGACGGGCAACGGCACACGGGTGGTGATCTGGGACGCCAACGGCGGCGCCAACCAGCACTGGCGGGCCGGCCGGAACGACGACGGTTCGTACACCCTGACCAACGTCGCCTCCGGCCGGGTACTGGAGACTCCCGCCGGGCAGAGCGCCAACGGTGCCTCCGTCCAGATCTGGGACTCCAACGGCGGCGCCAACCAGCACTGGAACCTCAGGTGAGGTGAGGGCGCCGAACGCCCTGCTGTCACCGGATCCCGGCGGACCGAACGAACACCCGCGCCCGGCACGGCGGCCGTCGCCGGACGCGGGTTTCGCCATGCCGTCACAGCGGTCCGACCAGGCACAAACATGGGATGGATCGCGGGCTGGTGGATGGAGACGATTCTATTGACAGCGGTGAGTTGCGTGTGGAATCACTATCGACATGGGATGTCTGAGGGTTCCCGGAGGGTCCTCTCGGGCGTCCTGGCCTCTCGGACAGGCACGGCACTCTCTGTCCCCTTCCCCCACATATCCAAGGAACAGAATGCAGCCTTCATCCGTTCCGCCCCGGAGCCCCGCGGCTCTCGGACGACGCTTACCGGCGGCCGCCGCCGCATCCGTGCTGGCACTGCTGGCCATGTTGCTGGCCGCCGCGCCGACTTGGTCGGCGCCGGAGTCCGCGGCGCCCCTGGTGAGCCCGGCGTCGGGGCGATGCCTGGACGTCAAGGGCAACGTCGACACGCCGGGGACGGCGCTGCAGATATGGGACTGCAACGGCCAGGCCAACCAGGCCTTCGAGTTCACGTCGGCCGGTGAACTCAGGACGATGAACGGCACCCGGTGCGTGGACGCCTACGACAACCGGACGGCTCCCGGAGCCGCGGTGGTCATCCGGTCGTGCGACGGGCGGCCGACCCAGGTGTGGCGGGAGAACTCCGACGGATCCGTCACCGGTGCGGCGTCCGGATTCTGCCTGGACGTCAACGGGGCGGGAACGGCAAACGGCACCGCGGTGATCCTGTGGACCTGCAACGGCCAGGGCAACCAGAAGTGGAGCACTCCGGCACCTCCGCCCCCGCCGCCGCCCGGCGGATCGGGCCCGTGCGACATCTACGCCGCGGGCGGTACGCCGTGCGTCGCCGCGCACAGCACGGTGCGGGCCCTCTACAGTTCGTACAACGGCTCCCTGTACCAGGTCAGGCGCTCCTCGGACAACGCCACCAGGGACATCGGGGTGCTGACGCCCGGCGGCGTCGCCGACGCGACGGCCCAGGACTCGTTCTGCGCGGGCACCTCGTGCGTGATCACGGTCGTCCGCGACCAGTCCGGACACGGCAACGACCTGTGGTACCAGGGCTCGGCCCAGGTCCCGGGATCGAATCAGAGCAGCCCCGCGAAGGCCACCTCCGAGTCACTGACCGCCGGGGGCAGCAAGGCGTACTCCCTGTACATCAACCCGGGGAACAGCTACTGGCGGGACGGTCACCTGACGGGCGTGCCGACCGGTACCGCGCCCGAAGGGGCGTACATGGTGACCAGCGGCACCCACGTCAACGGCGGCTGCTGCTTCGACTACGGCAACAGCGAGACGACCCGGAAGGCCGACGCCGCCGGGGCGATGGACGCGATCAACTTCGGCACCGAGTGCTGGTTCGGCGGCTGCGCCGGCAGCGGTCCCTGGGTCCAGGCCGACCTCGAGTGGGGCCTGTACTCCGGCGGCAGTCAGTCCTGGAACCGCAACCAGCGCGCCTTCCCGAACAAGTTCGTCACCGCGATGCTGAAGAACAACGGGACGTCGAGGTTCGCCCTCAAGGGCGGCAACGCGCAGTCCGGCGGCCTGACCACCCTCTGGGACGGCGGACTCCCCGGCGGATACAGCCCCATGAAGAAACAGGGAGCCATCGTCCTCGGGAGCGGCGGCGACTGCTGCAAGCCCGGTGGCGGCGCCAACCTGAGCGCCGGAACCTTCTACGAAGGAGCGATCGTCGCCGGCTATCCCTCCGACGCGACCGACGACGCGGTGCAGGCCAACATCACCGCGGCCGGCTACCGCTGAGTCCCCACCGGTGAGGGGACGGTCCCCCGGCCCGCTCGAAGCACCGCCGCGGGACCTTCCCCACCGTCCATGCGTGTGTTCTCCCACAACCCGGCCCACCTCGGTCCAGGAGTCGATGAATCATGCCCGTGACCACTGAGAGAGCCAGGCGACCGCGGCCGCTGCCCACCCTGCTTTCCTTGCGCAGGGCCCTGGCGCTCACCTTCTCCGTCGTGCTGCTCGCCGTGGCCGCCCCCCTCCTCGTCCTCGGCACGGCGCAGCCGGCCGCCGCGCTGGGCAACGGCCTCGCGCTCACCCCGCAGATGGGATTCAACGACTGGAACGCCTACGGCTGCAACGTCTCCGAATCGCTGATCAAGTCCACCGCGCAGGCGATGCACACCAACGGCATGCAGGCGGCTGGCTACTCGTACGTCAACATCGACGACTGCTGGATGACCCACAACCGCGATTCCGGCGGCCGGCTGGTACCGGACCCGGCCAAGTTCCCCGACGGCATCAAGGGCACCGCGGACTACGTGCACTCGCTGGGGCTGAAGCTGGGGATCTACGAGGACGCGGGCACCGCGACCTGTGCCGGGTACCCGGGCAGTCTGGGGCACGAGACCACGGACGCGCAGTCGTTCGCGTCGTGGGGCGTGGACTACCTGAAGTACGACAACTGCAACAACACCGGAGCGCCGGCGCGGACCCGGTACACCGCGATGCGTGACGCCCTGGCCGCCACCGGCCGGCCGATCCTGTTCAGCCTGTGCAACTGGGGCCAGGAGAACGTGTGGACCTGGGGCGCGGGCGTGGGCAACAGCTGGCGCACCACCGGGGACATCAGCGCCAGTTTCTCCAGCATGCTGTCGATCTTCCACAGCAATGTGGGACTGGCCTCCTACGCCGGCCCCGGCCACTGGAACGACCCGGACATGCTGGAGGTCGGCAACGGCTCGATGACGGCCACCGAGAGCCGCAGCGAGTTCAGCCTGTGGGCGGAGATGGCCGCCCCGCTGATCGCGGGCACCAACATCCCATCGGCCAGTGCGGACACCCTGTCCACGCTCACCAACTCCCGGGTGATCGCGGTCGACCAGGACCCTCTGGGCAAGCAGGGCACCATGGTCTCCTCCTCGGGCGGCCGGGACGTGCTGGCCAAGCCGCTGGCGAACGGAGACGTGTCGGTCGCGCTGTTCAACGAGACGGGCTCGACGGCGACCATCACCACCACCGCGGCCGCGATCGGTAAGTCCGGCGCGTCCGCCTACACCCTGACCGATCTCTGGTCGGGTGCGTCCTCGACCACCACCGGCACGATCAGCGCCTCGGTGCCGGCCCACGGCACGGTGATGTACCGGGTCGCGGGCGGCACCAGCGGTGGCGGCGGCACCAGCGTGACCGGTGCGCTGCACGCGGTGGGTGCCGACAAGTGCCTGGACGTCCCGAACTCGACCACGACCGCCGGTACCCAGGTGGAGATCTGGAGCTGCCACGGCGGGGACAACCAGACCTGGACGCATTCCACCTCCAACCAGCTCACCGTCTACTCCGGCAGCGATCAGAGGTGCCTGGACGCCTACAACAACCAGACCAGTCCCGGGACGAAGGTGGAGATCTGGTCGTGCAACGGCCAGACCAACCAGCAGTGGACGCTGAACTCCAACGGCACCATCACCGGTGTCCAGTCCGGTCTGTGCCTGGACGTCACCGGAGGGGCCACGGCCGACGGCGCGCTCGCCCAGCTGTCGACCTGCAACGGCAGCAGCAGCCAGCGGTGGACGCTGGGATGAGTCCCCCTCCGCGCCCGAGCCGAGTACCGGCCGGGCCCTGCCGCGGGCCTGCCTGCCGCCGGCAGCCGGGCGCCTGCGCACCGACCACCCGCAGCTTCGGTGCCGCCGTGGGGGCGGCACCGCCACAGAGGAGGTCTCCATGATCGAACCAGCCGGCCACCACCGGCGACGGCGATGGAAAGCCGTGCTCCTTGTCGCCCTGGCGATGGCCCTGGCCGCGTTCGGCGCGCCGGCGTTCGCCAAACCCTCGCAGCCCGGTACCACCGCCACCGTCCAGCCGGCGGCCCACCGTGCGGCGGACGCGTCGCTCCCGTGCGACATCTACGCCGCGGGCGGCACTCCGTGTGTGACGGCGCACGCCACCACCCGGGCGCTCTTCGCGTCGTACAACGGGCCGCTGTACCAGATCCAGCGGTCCTCCGACCACAGCTACCGCGACATCGGAGTGCTCAGCGCGGGCGGGTACGCCGACGCGGCGTCCCAGGTCTCGTTCTGCGCGGGCACCTCGTGCACGATCACGAAGATCTACGACCAGACCAGCATGCACAACGACCTGCCGATCTCCTGGGGCGGTTTCTGGAAGGGGCCCGGACCCAACGGATCCGACGTCGGCGCGGATGCCATGGCCCTGCCGGTGACCGCGGCCGGCCACCAGGTCTTCGGCGTCAAGGTCAAGCAGGGTGTCGGCTACCGGATCGACCACGCGAAGGGTGTGGCCACCGGTTCCCAGCCCGAAGGCATCTACATGGTGACGTCGTCGAACTTCACCAACCAGTGGTGCTGCTTCGACTACGGCAGCGGTGAGAACTCCCACACCGACACCGGCAACGCCACCATGAACGCCATCTACTGGGGCAACGCCTGCTGGTTCAACGGGTGCACGGGCAACGGTCCCTGGGTCGAGGCCGACCTGGAGAACGGCATGTACCACACCAACACCGGTTCCAACAAAGACCCCAACAACACCGGGGTGCACTTCCCGTTCGTCAGCGCGTGGCTGAAGAACAACGGCACCAGCAACTTCACCCTCAAATACGGCAACGGTTCCAGCGGTGGACTGACCACCACCTTCTCCGGTCCCTTGCCCAGGGGCTACTCACCGATGAAGCTCGACAGTTCGGTGCTGCTCGGCACCGGGGGCGACAACAGCGTCTCGGGTACCGGCGAGTTCTTCGAAGGCGCCATGACGGCGGGCTACCCCTCCGACGCCACCGAGAACGCCGTGCAGGCCGCCATCACCGCAGCCGGCTACGGAGCGGGCGGCGGCGGTGGCAACACGACCGGTGCGCTGCGTGCGGTGGGCGCGGGCAAGTGTCTGGAGGTGCCGGGCGCGTCCACGACGCCGGGTACGCAGACCCAGATCCGGGACTGCGCCGGCGCGGCGAACCAGACCTGGTCGAAGACCGACTCCCAGGAGCTCAGCGTGTACTCGGGCGGCAGCCGGCTGTGCCTGGACGCCTCCGGCCGGGGGACCAGTCCCGGCACCAAGGTCATCACCTGGACCTGCAACGGCCAGGCCAACCAGCAGTGGAACGTCAACGCGGACGGCACCGTCACCAACGCCGAGTCCGGCCTGTGCCTGGACGTCACGGGTGCCGCCACCGCCAACGGCACCCCCGTCGAACTGTGGACCTGCAACGGACAGTCCAACCAGCAGTGGTCACTGACCTGACCGTGTGAAAGACCCGCGCTCGACGCCGGGGCGGAACCCGACCGCCGCCCCGGCATGCCACCGCGCCGCACCGCCCCGAGCAGGGGAGCGGGCCCCGTCCATGACGCGCGCCGCAACACGGCGGCGCTGAACCGGGAGGAGGATCGGAAATGAGGACGAGAGCGAGGCCCGGCCGCCTGATACTGACGGTCGGCACCGTCCTGGCATTCGTGCTGTCGCTGCTGTCGACAGCCGCGAGCCAGGCCGCCGCGGGCGAATCGCTGAGCGTGCACCTGGCGTCGACGCGGGGACCGTCGACCGGCGTGGGGGAGGGGTTCCTCTACGGCATCACCCAGGACGGCAGCCAGCCGGCGGACCAGTTCATCCAGCCGCTGGGGATCAACGCCTTCCGCGGCGGCGGATGGTTCTCCGGCGGCTGGATCAGGGACGGCTACCAGTACGGCTCGGCCACCCGGGCCGACCTCGACTCGATCATCGCGCAGGCGAAACGGCTCACCCGGCCGCCCTACCACGCGCAGTACCAGGTGCTGGTGAGCGACATCTACGGAGCGAACGGCGGCCAGCCGTCGAACACACGGTATCCGTGCGACAACGGCGACTGCTCCAACTGGGTGAGCTTCATCGACTCCACGGTGGGAGCGCTGCAGGCCTCGGGGCTCACCTTCGCCTACGACATCTGGAACGAGCCGGACATCTCCGCCTTCTGGACCCGGGGGGTGAACAGCACCCAGTACTTCCGGATGTGGGACACCGCCTACCGGGAGATCCGGCGCATCGCACCCGAGGCACAGATCGTGGGGCCGTCACTCGCCTTCAACCCGCAGCACAACCCGGGTGAATGGCAGACCTGGCTCGCCCACGTGAAGGCGGCCGGGACCGTGCCGGACATGATCACCAACCACAACGAGGGCGACGTCGACGACCCGGTCACCGTAGCGCGGACCCTGAACAGCGATCTCACCGCGGCGGGCATCGGCCCGCTGCCGCTGTCCTCGAACGAGTACCAGCCGGCCGACCGGCAGACCGCCGGGGTGACGGCCTGGTACCTGGCGCGGTTCGCCCAGTCCGGGTACACCAACGCGATGCGCGGCAACTGGGTGTGCTGCATGACCCCGAACCTCACCGGAGTCCTCACCCAGAGCGGGGGCAGCTGGCAGCCGACCGGCAACTGGTGGGCGCTTCGGGACTACGCCGACATGACCGGCACCCTCGTGGACACCTCCGGTCAGGTCGGCTCCACGGCGATCTCGGCCTCCGAGGACTCCGCCGCCAAGCGAGCGGTGGCGGTCATCGGCGACTCGAACGGGTACACCGGCGCGGCGTCCGTGACCTTCGACGGGCTGGCCTCCGTGCCCTGGTTGGCGAGCGCCGACGGCGTGCACGTCACCGTGCGCCGGATCCCCGACCAGGCACCGCTCGGCGCCCCGCAGACGGTGTACGACCAGAACGTCAGCGCCTCAGGCGGCTCGATCACCGTGCCCATCACGTTCCAGGGCGCTCACGACGCCTTCTCCGTCTATCTGACACCCGCCTCGTCCAGTGGCGGTGGCGGCGGCTTCCCGGACGGCGACCACCAACTCGTGATCGCCTCCGACAACCTGTGCCTGGACGTCCAGGGCAACTCGAGCAGCGCCGGTGCCGCGATCGACCAGTGGACCTGCAACGGGCAGGCCAACCAGAGGTTCCGGTTCGTGCCCGCCTCCGGCGGCTACGGCGAACTGCGGGCCCAGAACTCCGGCCTGGACGTGGCGGTGGCCGGCGGCTCCACGGCGGCGGGCACCCCGGACATCGTCCAGCAGGCCCCCGGCACCGCGGCGAGCGCCCTCTGGCTGCCGCTGCCGCAGTCCGACGGCTCCTACGCCTTCCAGAACAAGAACAGCGGCCTGTGTCTGGACGTCTACGGCGCCGGCGGCAACCCCGGCCAGCAACTCGACCAGTGGCAGTGCAAGAACACGCCCGGCAGCAACCAGGACTTCACCCCCCGCTGATCGACCTGCGAAAGGAACCCACCGTGTCATCTTTCAGCCGGTTGTTCCGGCGCCTGCGCGCCTTGACGGCCGTGCTCGCGGGCCTCCTCCTGACCGCCGGCGGCCTCGTGGCCACGGCCGCCGCGCCGGCCCAGGCCGCCACCTCCATCACCGTCAACGGCGCGTCCGGTGGCCGCGTCTTCGACGGCGTCGGCGCGATCAGCGGCGGGGGCGGCAACAGCAGACTCCTGATCGACTATCCCGAGCCCCAGCGCGGCCAGATCCTCGACTACCTGTTCAAACCCGGCTACGGCGCCGCCCTCCAGATCCTCAAGGCGGAGGTCGGCGGTGACACCAACTCCACCTCGGGCGCCGAGCCCAGTCACCAGCACACCCGGTCCGACCTGAACTGCGACCGGGGCTACGAGTGGTGGCTGATGGAGCAGGCCAAGGCACGCAACCCGGACATCAAGCTGTACGGGCTCGCCTGGGGCGCGCCCGGCTGGATCGGCGGCGGCAACTTCTGGTCCACCGACATGGTCAACTACCTGCTCTCCTGGCTGGGCTGCGCCAAGCAGCACGGACTGACCATCGACTACCTCGGCGGGTGGAACGAGCGGGGCTACAACATCTCCTGGTACGAGCAGTTGCGCAGCGCCCTCAACAGCAACGGCTACGGCAACGTCAAGATCGTCGCGGCTGACTCGGACTGGAACGTGGCGAACGACGTCAACTCCAACCCGGCCTTCGCCGCCGCGGTGGGCGTCATCGGCACCCACTATCCCTGCGGCTACCGGTCGTCGCAGTCCAACTGCTCGGTGCCGGCGGCCGCCACCTCGTCCGGCAAGACGCTGTGGGCGAGCGAGAACGGCTCGGACGACTACAACGGGGGAGCGCAGGCCGTCGCCCGCGGCATCAACCGCGGCTACATCGACGGCCGGATGACCGCTTACCTCAACTGGCCGGTGGTCGCCGCCGTCACCCCCAACATCCCCTACCCCACCATGGGGCTCGCCCTGGCCTCGCAGCCCTGGTCCGGCCACTACTCGATCGGCAAGAACGCCTGGGTGATGGCACAGACCAGCCAGTTCACCGCCCCGGGGTGGCACTACCTCGACTCCTCCAGCGGCTACATCGGCGGCAACCGGAACAACGGCAGCTACGTCTCCCTGAAGTCCACGAACAACTCCGACTGGTCCACGGTCATCGAGACGATGGACGCCGGCGGCGCCCAGACGCTGGACTTCAACGTCACCGGCGGGCTGTCCACCAAGGCCGTCCACGTCTGGTCGACCGACGTCCGCTCCGGCAACTCGGCCGACTACTTCGTGCACGCCACGGACATCACCCCGTCCGGCAGCGGCTTCAGCCTCACCGTCCAGCCCGGCCGCGTGTACACCCTGACCACCACGACCGGCCAGGGCAAGGGCACCGCCACCGGCCCTGCCCAGGGCAACCTGAAGCTGCCGTACAGCGACTCCTTCGACAGCTACACCGCCGGAACCGAGGCCAAGTACCTCATGGACTGGCAGGGCGCCTTCGAGGTGGTGGGCTGCGGCGGCGGCCGCAGCGGAAAGTGTGTGCGCCAGATGAGCCCGCAGAAGGCGATCACCTGGGACGCGCTGACCGATCCGCACGCCCTGCTCGGTGACGTGAGCTGGGGCGACTACACCGTCTCCTCGGACGTCATGCTCGAACAGCCCGGATACGTCGAGCTGATCGGCCGTGCGGGCGGGCACGACTACGACCGCACCGGAGGGCAGAACGCCTACCGCCTGCGGGTGAGCGACACCGGGGCCTGGTCGATCCTGAGCTCGAACACCAACGGCAACGTCTCCACCCTGGCCCGCGGCACGACCGCCGCGCTGGGCACCAACCGGTGGCACACCCTGGGCCTCACCTTCTCCGGCACCACCATCACCGCCGTCGTCGACGGAGCCACCGTCGGTTCCACGAACGACCGCACCTATGCCGCCGGACAGATCGGCTACGGGACCAGCCAGGGCGAGACGGCGCAGTTCGACAACCTGTCCATCACTCCCGGCAGCGGTGGCAACGACGGCGGCACGACCGGTGCGATCGTCGGGGCCGCTTCCGGCCGCTGCGTGGACGTGCCCAACCAGTCGCAGACGGCCGGCACCCAGGTGGAGCTGTGGGACTGCAACGGCGGCAGCAACCAGCAGTGGACCAGCACCTCGGCCGGTGAGCTGCGGGTCTACGGAAGCGACTGCCTGGACGCCGCGGGCCAGGGCACCAGCCCCGGCACCAAGGTGGACATCTGGGGCTGCACCGGCGGCAACAACCAGAAGTGGACCATCCACTCCGACGGCACGATCACCGGTGACCAGTCCGGCCTGTGCCTGGACGCCACCGGCGCGGGAACGGCCAACGGCACCCTGCTGCAGCTGTGGACCTGCAACGGCAGCAGCAACCAGAAGTGGACGCGCGACTGATCCGCTGACCGGCCGACGACCACCGACTCCCGCATCACCCCGTCAATCCCCAGAGAGGCCCCCATGTCTTCCTCCTCCCTGCCGGTCAGCCGGCGCCGGCTGCTGGCGGCGGCCGGCGCGGCCACGGCCTACGGCCTGCTGCGGTTCGCCCCGGAGGCCGCCGCGACCGACGGCCCCGGAAGCTACACCGCGAGCTGGTCGTCCGTGGACCAGCACCCCCCGGCCCCGGCCTGGTTCCAGGACGCCAAGTTCGGCATCTACTACCACTGGGGCGTCTTCAGCGTTCCCGCGTTCGGCAACGAGTGGTACCCGCGCAACATGTACATCGGCGGCTCGGCCGAGAACCGGCACCACATCGCCACCTACGGCGACCCCTCCTCATGGCCGTACAACAACTTCATCGACGGCGCCCGCGACAAGGCCGGCAACTACGTGCAGTTCGCCCCCAAACTCGCCTCCCAGGGCGGCAACTTCGACCCGGACGCCTGGGCGCGGCTGTTCAAGTCCGCGGGGGCGCGGTTCGCCGGCCCGGTCGCCGAGCACCACGACGGCTTCTCCATGTGGAACAGCCGCGCCAACCCGTGGAACTCGGTCCAGCGCGGTCCCAGACTCGACCTGGTGGGACTGCACGCGCAGGCCATCCGCGGGCAGGGGCTGAAGTTCATGGCCTCCCTGCACCACGCCTACCACTTCAACGGCTACTACGACCACGTGCCGAACCAGTCGGACCCGACGCTGCGCATCCTCTACGGGCAGCAGGGGACGGCGGCGGAGAACAAGCTCTGGTACGACAAGCTGATCGAGATCATCGACGGTTACCAGCCCGACCTGGTCTGGCAGGACTTCGACCTGGGCCTGGTGCAGGAGTCCTACCGGCTGCAGTTCCTCGCGCACTACTACAACCAGGCGGTCGCGTGGAACAAGGACGTGGTCGCGACCTACAAGGACGGCCTGGACAACAAGGGCGAGGTGTACGACTTCGAGCGCGGCGGCCCGGCAGGACTGCTCACCCCCTACTGGCTGACCGACGACAGCATCTCTTCCTCCAGCTGGTGCTACACGGTGGGCATCGGCTACTACTCCACGCAGGCACTGCTCCACTCGCTGATCGACCGGGTCAGCAAGGGCGGCAGCATGCTGCTGAACATCGCTCCGATGGCCGACGGAACCATCCCCTCCGGGCAGCAGTCCATCCTGCTCGGAATGGGTGACTGGCTCGGCCGCTTCGGAGAGGCGATCTACGGCACCCGGTCCTGGATCAGCTACGGCGAGGGCCCCACCAAGATGGGCGGCGGTTCGTTCAGCGGACCGGTGGCCGGCAAACCGCAGGACGTCAGGTTCACCCGCAGCCAGGACAACAAGGTCCTCTACGCCACCGCGCTGGGCTGGCAGGGCGGCACCATGACCATCACGACGCTGAACTCGAACCAGTTCAACCTCAGCAGCCTGACCGGCGCGCAGCTGCTGAACAACACCGCCGGCAGCTACACCGATCTGCCCGCGCCGACCCAGGACGCCTCCGGTCTGCACCTCACCATGCCTTCGTCCAACGCGCCGTTCAACGCCCTGGCGTACACGGTCAAGCTCACCTTCTCCGGCCAGATCCCCCCACTGGGCGCGACCGGCGGCTCCACCACCTGGGTCAAGATCGCCAATGTGACCAGCGGACTCGTGCTGGACAGCGGGGGCAACGTCGCCTCCGGCTCCAACCTCAAGCAGTGGAACTACGACGGCAGCACCAACCTGCAGTGGCAGTTGATCGACCTCGGCAACGGCTACTACCGCATCATGAACCGCACCAACGGAATGGCCGCCGACAGCTGGGGCAACTCCGCCAACGGTGCTCCCGCCCGCCAGGAGGCGTGGAACGGCGGCAACAACCAGCAGTGGTCCCTCAACAACCTCGGTGGCAACCGCTACCAGATCGTCAACCGGGGCACCGGCACCGCCCTCGACGGCAGCGGCAGCACGACGTCCGGCTCGACGGCGGTGCTGTGGACGCCGAACTCCAGCACCAACAACGAATGGACCATCACCGGCGTGTGAACCGCCCCGGCGACACAAGCTCCCCGCACGTCCCCCCACCACGGAAGAAGGAGTGCATGAAACCCAAACCACTCTTGATGTCGATCGCGGCCGCGTTACTTCTCGTCCTGTCGGCCGCGGGCACCTCGTTCAGCAGCAGTGCGAGCGCGCCCACGTCGGCGAAGACCACCGGTGCCGTCCGGGCGACCGCCGGCTGCGGCAAGGCACCGGCGCTGACGAGCGGCAACCACACGATCCAGAGCGGCGGCCAGACCCGCAGTTACATACTGCGGGTCCCGGCCGGCTACGACAGCAACCACCCCTACCGGCTGGTCTTCGGTTTCCACTGGCGGGGCGGCACGGCCAATGACGTCGACTCGGGCGGTACGGACGGGTACAACTGGTCCTACTACGGTCTGCGGCGCCTGGCGGACGCGAACAACAGCACGATCTTCGTCGCGCCCCAGGGCAACGGCAACGGCTGGGCGAACCCCGGCGGCCAGGACGTGGCCTTCGTCGACGCCATGGTCAGCCAGATCGAAGCAGGTCTGTGCGTCGACACCACCCAGTTGTTCTCCGCGGGCTTCAGCTACGGCGCCGCGATGTCGTACGCCCTGGCCTGCTCCCGGGCGACGGTCTTCCGCGCGGTCGCGGTCTACTCCGGTGCGAACCTCAGCGGGTGCAACGGCGGCAACCAGCCCATCGCCTACATGGGGCTGCACGGCCTCAGGGACAACGTGCTTCCCATCCAGTCGGGACGGGACCTGCGCGACACCTTCGTCCGGACGAACGGCTGCACCCCGCAGAACCCGCCCGAGCCGGCCTACGGAAGCCTGACGCACATCATCACCACCTACTCCGGATGCAAGTCCGGCTACCCCGTCGTCTGGGCTGCGTTCGACGGAGCGGGCCACGACCCCGGACCCATCGACGGTTCCACCGGTGACGGCTGGCGCACCTGGACGTCGGCGGCGGTGTGGCAGTTCTTCACCCAGTTCGGCTCGGGCACGAACCCGCCCCCGCCTCCGCCCCCGCCCTCCGGCAACCAGGAGATCGTGGGCCAGCAGTCGGGGCGCTGCCTCGACATCAACAACTCCACGACCGCCAACGGCACCCAGGCACAACTGTGGGACTGCAACGGCGGAGCCAACCAGCGGTGGACCTACTCCACCGGCAAGCAACTGATGGTCTACGGCAACAAGTGCCTGGGCGTCGGCCAGTCCGCGGGCAGCGGCACCCCGGCGGCCATCTGGGACTGCAACGGGCAGCCGGACCAGCAGTGGAACGTCAATCCCGACGGCACCATCACAGCGGTGCAGTCGGGGCTCTGCCTGGACGCCAACGGCCAGGGGACCGCGAACGGGACGAAGGTCCAGCTGTGGAGCTGCACGGGCGGTGCGAACCAGCACTGGAGCCTGCAGAACTGACACACCGGGGCCAGGCCCGCACGGCACCGTGCCGGCCTGGCCCCGCACACGAACCGGACGGCCGACCAACGTTGCGCTAGGAGGCGCCCGATGCCCAGAACCAACACACCGTCCCTGCGCGCGGCTGTGGCCGCCGCGTGCTGCCTGGGCATGCTCGGCGCGGCCGCCGGCACGGCCCATGCCGGCCCGCGGTCCGCGATCCGGGCATCCCCGCCCATCTACCTCGACACCTCGTACTCCTTCCCGGAACGGGCCGCGGACCTGGTCTCCCGGATGTCGCTGGACGAGAAGATCCAGCAGTTGCACACCAACAGCGCGCCGGCCGTGCCCCGGCTGGGCGTGCAGCAGTACACGTACTGGAGCGAGGGGCAGCACGGCATCAACACCCTGTTCGCCAACACCAACCCGGGCTCCGTGACCGGCGGCGTGCACGCCACCAGCTTCCCCACCAACTTCGCCGCGTCCATGTCCTGGGACAAGGACCTGATGTACAAGGAGACGACGGCGATCTCGGACGAGGCCCGTGGCCTGCTGGACAAGTCCCTGTGGGGAACCGGGCAGAACAACCTCGGGCCCTCCAAGGACGACTACGGGATGCTCACCTACTGGGCGCCGACGGTCAATCTCGACCGCGACCCTCGGTGGGGCCGCACCGACGAGGCGTTCGGTGAGGACCCGTACTTCACCGGGCAGATGGCGGGCGCTTTCGTGAACGGCTACCAGGGCCAGAATCCCGACGGCAGCCCGCAGAGCAAGTACCTGAAGGTCGCCTCGACCGCGAAGCACTACGCGCTCAACAACGTCGAGCAGGACCGCACCGGCATCAGTTCGGACGTCTCGGACGACGACCTGTACGACTACTACACCGCGCAGTTCAAGAGCCTGATCGAGAAGTCGCGTGTCGCCGGCCTGATGACCTCGTACAACGCGATCAACGGCACACCGTCGGCGGCCAACACGTACACCACCAACCAGATCGCGCAGCGCACGTACGGCTTCGGCGGGTACATCACCTCCGACTGCGGCGCGGTCGGCACCACGTACCAGTCCTTCCCCACCGGTCACGACTGGGCGCCGCCCGGCTGGACCACCGACCACAAGGGTGCCAACTCGACCTGGACCAGCACCGCCACGGGCCGGAAGGTGTCTGGGGCGGCCGGCGGCCAGGCCTACGCGCTGCGCGCGGGCACCAACGTCAACTGCACGGGTGCGGAGGCCACCTCGGCCAACCTCGAGCAGGCGATCAAGGCCGGTGTCCTCAGCGAAGGCGTCATCGACAACGCGCTGGTGCACCTGTTCACCGTCCGGATGCGGACCGGTGAGTTCGACCCGGTGAACCAGCAGCCGTACACGAAGATCACCAAGGACGTCGTCGAGTCCCCGGCCCACCAGGAACTGGCCCGGACCGTCGCCGACAACGCGCTCGTCCTGCTGCAGAACAACAAGGTCGCGGGTACCGGCAGGCCGCTGTTGCCCGCCGACCCGGCCAAGCTGAACAAGGTCGTCATCGTCGGCGACCAGGCCGGGAAGGTCACACTCGGTGGCTACTCGGGCGATCCCACCAAGAAGGTGGACGCAGTCCAGGGCATCACCGCCCAGGTCAAGGCGGCCAACCCCGACGCGCAGGTCGTCCACGACGCGGCCGGCACCTCCAGCACCGCGACCGGCGCGGCGACGCTGAGCGACCGGACCCAGGCCGACATCAAGAGCGCCGACCTGGTGGTCGTCGCGATCGGCACCGACGACGCCACGGCGGGCGAGGGCAAGGACCGCGCCGGGCTGGCCCTGCCCGGCAACTACGGCAGCCTCATCGACCAGGTCACCGCCCTGGGCAACCCCAGGACGGTGCTGGACATCCAGTCCGACGGGCCGGTCGCCATCGAGCCCTACCGCGCCAAGGTGGCCTCGATCGTCTTCGCCGGCTACAACGGCGAGAGCCAGGGCGACGCCCTCGCCGACGTCCTGTTCGGCAGGCAGAACCCGGGCGGGCACCTGAACTTCACCTGGTACAAGGACGACTCCCAGCTGCCCGCCATCTCCGATTACGACCTCGCACCCAGCGGGACCGGCGGTCTGGGCCGCACCTACCAGTACTTCACGGGCAAGCCGACCTACCCCTTCGGCTACGGCCTGAGCTACACCACCTTCGCCTACTCCCACATCCATGCCGACCGCTCCTCGGTGAACGCCGACGGGACGGTGAACGTCCGCTTCGACGTCACCAACACCGGCACCGTGGCCGGAACCACCGTCGCCCAGCTGTATGCGGCCACCGACTTCACGGTCAAGGACCGCGAACTGCCGAAGAAGCGGCTCGTCGGTTTCCGGAGGACCCGGGTCCTCCAGCCCGGCGCCACCCAGCACATCACCCTGCGCGTCCGGGTCCCGGACCTGGCCTTCCACGACGGCCGGAAGGCCAGGCAGGTCGTCCACGACGGCACGTACCGGTTCGAGGCCGGACCGGACTCCGCCACCACCGCCGGATCAGCCAGGGTCACCGTGCACGGCAGCCTCACCCCGCACGTGAAGTACGTGACCGTACAGCCTGAGGCCGTGGTCTACGACGCGGGCCACACCCTCGACCTCACCGCCCGCAACCGGTGGATCAAGGACGACACCGACCCCACGGCCCAGCCCGGCCGCAACCTGAACGTCACCGCCGACCACATCGTGGAGGCGGTCAACGACGACGGCTCCTTCCTGGACCTGTCGAGGACCAAGGTCCGCTACGCCAGCAGCGACCCCTCCGTCGCCACCGTCAGCAGCAAGGGGCTGGTCACCGCGGTGGGCAACGGCGTGGCCACCATCAGCGCGACCGTGCACGGCGTCACCGGTTCCGCCGTGATCCGCGTCCACCACACCCTGGCCCTCTCCGCCGACCCGATCGTCAAGCCCGGTTCCCCCGTCACGGCGACCACCACCTACACCAACACCGGCCGGACCGCCATGCCGAACGCCTCGGTCACTCTCGACGTGCCCGACGGCTGGAGGGCCGCCCCGACCTCACCGGCCACCTTCCACAGCATCCCGGCCGGCGCCTCGGTCAAGACCACCTGGACGGTCACGCCCCCGGCCGGCGTCAAGCCCGGCACCTTCGCCCTGGCCGCCTCGGCCGGCTACCGGGGCGCCCGGGCCAGCGACGACGCGGCCTGCCAACTGCTCGTCCCCTACTCGTCCATCAGCGACATCACCAAGAACATCGGCATCAGCGATGACGCCACTCCCGCCGCCGGCAATCTGGACGGCGGCCGTCAGAGCCTGTCCCAGCAAGCCCTCGCCGCCAAGGGGATAACCTCCGGCGGCACCGTCACCCACGACGGACTGACTTTCACCTGGCCCACCACCGGCACCGGCAAGCCCGACAACATCGTGGCCGGGGGCCAGACCGTCCCGTTCACCGGAAGCGGCACCAAGCTCGGCTTCCTCGGCACCGCCGACTACGGCGACGCGTCCGGCACCGGCCTGATCACCTACACCGACGGCACCAGCCAGAGCTACACCCTGTCCTTCTCCGACTGGTGGAGCAACAGCGCCGCCGGCGGCAGCGACATCCTCGCCACCACCGACTACTTCAACAGCGGCAGCGGCAAGGTCCAGCAGAAGGTCAGCGTGTACGGCGCCACCGTGCCGCTCCAGGCAGGCAAGACCGTGGCCTACCTGACCCTGCCGAACGTCGGCTCCGACGCGGCGCAAGGCCAAGTGGCCATGCACATCTTCGCCACAGCCATCGGCTGACCACCACACCAGGGGCCGGGCGAGCCGCTGCCCGGCCCCTGCCGATCACCGGAAACGAGGTTTACTCGTGAGACGCGCTCTGCACGCGGTCCTGGCGATGGTGTTACTGCCACTGGCCGCAGCCTTCACCCTCCTGGTGCCCCAACCCGCGGCCGCGGCGAGCCTGACCCACGTCACGGGCTTCGGGAACAACCCCACCAACCTCAACATGTACCTCTACGTGCCCGACCACCTGGCGGCCAGGCCGGCACTGCTGGTTCTGGTCCACTACTGCGGGGGCTCGGCCGGGGGAATCTTCGGCGGCAACGGACACGACTACGTCACCGCCGCCGACCGGTACGGCTACATCATCGTCCTGCCCGAGGCCACCCGCGACGGGCACTGTTTCGACGTCTCGTCACCGGCGGCGCTCAAGCGGGACGGCGGCAGCGACTCCACCGGCATCATGTCGATGGTGGGTTACACCCGGCAGCACTACAACGTCGATCCGGCCCGCATCGTCGTCAGCGGCTTCTCGTCGGGAGCCATGATGACGAACGTGCTGGCCGCCGAGTACCCCGATGTCTTCAGCGCCGCCTCCGCGTTCTCCGGGGTGCCGGCGGGCTGCTTCGCCACCACCGACGGTTCCCAGTGGAACGGCCAGTGCTCCGGCGGCAACGTCATCAAATCGGCCCAGCAGTGGGGCGACCTGGCCCGTTCCATGGATCCGGGCTACACCGGAGGCTACCCGCGCATGCAGCTGTGGCACGGCACCACCGACACGACCCTCGCCTACCCCAACTTCGGCGAGGAGATCAAGCAGTGGACCAACCTGCACGGCATGGGGCAGACACCCACCGCCACCGACCGGCCGCAGTCGTCCTGGACCCGCACCCGCTACGGCGGCACCGGCGCGCAGTCCCCCGTCGAAGGGATCAGCATCGCGGGCACGGGCCACACCCTGCCGCAGCCGGGCATGCTCGCCTACGCCATCACCTTCCTCGGTCTCGACGGCGGCGGCGCCGGCACCCCGCCGCCCAGCACCTCCGGTGAACTGCACGCGGTGGGTGCGGGCAAGTGCCTGGACGTGCCGAACGGGTCGACGACGGGGGGTACCCAGGCGCAGATCTCGGACTGCCGGGGCGGGGCCGGCCAGATCTGGACCCGCACCGGTTCCGGGCAGCTGACGGTGACCCTGTCGGGGACCACCCTGTGCCTGGACGCCTACAACAAGCAGACCACCGCCGGAACCAAGGTGGTGACCTGGCCGTGCAACGGCGGGGCGAACCAGCAGTGGAACACCAACGCCGACGGAAGCGTCACCGGCTCGCAGTCCGGCCTGTGCCTGGACGTCACCGGCGCCTCCACCGCCAACGGCGCCCCGGTCCAACTGTGGACCTGCAACGGCGGCAGCAACCAGAAGTGGAACCTCGGCTGACTCCACCACCGCCGGCGAGCCCCGGGCGCGGGTGACCGCACTGTCGCCACTCCTCGCTATCCGCTAACAGAATAATCAGATCGATAAATAGGCCGGATGATCGCGAGGAGTGGCCCCTCACCATGGAGGGCATCGGCGCCGTCTCCAACACCGTGGCGGCAGGCCCTGGTCCGGTGCCGGTCCCGGTCGTCCGGCGCCGGTACCGGTCGTCCGGCGCCGCCGCCGTGAGCGGCCGTGAGCGACCTTTGAGCCAAGCGACTCCTCGGCAAGGTCGTGGTCTCCTACACCGCCGCCAAGTGGGCGCTGCGCGGCCTGTCGAAGACCGCCGCCATGGAGCTGGGACCGCGCGGCATCCGCGTGAACACCGTCCACCCTGGCTTCGTGGAGACCGAGACGACCGCCTCCGCCGCGCCCGCGTTCCGCGAGGCGAACCTCCGGGGGACACCCCTCGGCCGCACCGGAACGGTCGACGACGTCACCCCGCTCGTCACCTTCCTCCTCTCCGGCGACGCATCCTTCATCACGGGCGCGGAGACCCCCGTCGACGGCGGCCTGACCGCACACGGCGGCGCCAAACCGATCTCGGACGCCTTGCTCGTTCCGCCGACCGATGGCCGGGTCACCCCGGGTGGCGGTTGCGTGGATGAGAACAAAGAGCCGTAGCGCCGGCGAGCACACACTCGTCCGTCCGGGAGCCCGCTGGTGTCACTGCCGCCTACGCCCGCGAAACGGATGCCTCGGAGCCTGGCACGCGGGTCTGAGGGCCGGGTCGTAAGAGTCCCGTCAAAGCCGTGACGGTACCCGTAAGAGAGCCGTCAACGGGTGGTCGGACCCGGCCGGAAAGGCGGTTCCCTCTAACCGTCCGCCTTTCATCGAACCTCACGCCAGGAGCTCGCGATGGCCGATCTGGCCTTCGTCGTCACCGTGCTCGCGTCCTTCGCGCTGGTGGCCCTCGTCGCCAAGGGGGTGACGAAGCTGTGACCGCCGAGAACATCGTCGGCCTGGTCGTGGCCGTCGCCCTGCTGGGCTATCTCGTCCTCGCCCTGATCTTCCCGGAGAGGTTCTGACTGTGACATCAGCAGTCACCGCTGCGGGGGACATGGGTCCCGTTCTCGCGGGAGTGCTCCAGCTGGTCGCCCTCATCGGCGCGCTGGCGCTCGCGTACATCCCCCTCGGCACCTACATGGCCAGGGTCTACTCCTCCGACAAGCACTGGCGCGTCGAGAAGTGGATCTACAGGGGCATCGGTGCCGACCCGGACACGGAGATGCGCTGGCCCGCGTACCTGCGCGGTGTCCTCGCCTTCTCCGCGGTCGGCGTCCTCTTCCTCTACCTGCTCCAGCGGCTCCAGGGCGTTCTGCCCGGCTCGCTGGACTTCTCCTCGGTCAACCCGGCGCAGTCGTTCAACACGGCCGTCTCCTTCGTGACCAACACCAACTGGCAGTCGTACGCCGGCGAGCAGACCATGGGGCACGTCGTGCAGACCGCCGGTCTGGCCGTGCAGAACTTCGTCTCCGCGGCCGTCGGCATCGCCGTCGCCGTGGCGCTGGTCCGCGGGTTCGCCCGCTCCCGCACGGGTGAGCTGGGCAACTTCTGGGCCGACCTGGTGCGCGGTACGGTCCGGATCCTGGTGCCGGGCGCCGCGATCGCCGCGATCGTGCTGGTGGCGTGCGGTGCGATCCAGAACTTCTCCGGCATCCACGAGGTCGGCCAGTTCCTCAACGGCCGCGGCATGACCGGCTCGCAGCAGTGGAACGGTGGAGCGGTGGCCTCGCAGGAGGCCATCAAGGAGTTCGGCACCAACGGCGGCGGTTACTTCAACGCCAACTCGGCGCACCCCTTCGAGAACCCCACGCCCTTCACCAACCTCTTCGAGATCTTCCTGCTGCTCGTCATCCCGTTCTCCCTGACCCGCACCTTCGGCGTCATGGTGGGCAGCGTGAAGCAGGGATACGCGATCCTCGCCACGATGTTCACGATCTGGCTCGGCTTCGTCGCGCTGATGATGTGGACCGAGTTCGCCCACCACGGCCCGGCGCTGCAGCTGGCCGGCGGGGCGTACGAGGGCAAGGAGGTCCGCTTCGGCGTCGGCTCCTCGTCCATCTTCGCGGTGTCCACGACCCTGACGTCCACCGGTGCCGTGGACTCCTTCCACTCCTCCTTCACCGGCCTCGGCGGCGGGATCACCCTGCTCGGCATGATGCTGGGCGAGATTGCGCCCGGCGGTACCGGTTCCGGCCTCTACGGCATCCTGATCATGGCAGTGATCGCCGTGTTCATCGCCGGTCTGATGGTCGGCCGTACACCCGAGTACCTCGGGAAGAAGATCGGCTCCCGGGAGATCAAGCTGGCCGCCTGCTACATCCTGATCACCCCGGCGCTCGCGCTCGTCTTCACCGCGGTCTCCATGGCCCTGCCGACGCCGCCGCACTCGATGCTCAACTCCGGGGCGCACGGCTTCTCCGAGGTGCTGTACGCCTTCACCTCGGCGTCCAACAACAACGGCTCGGCCTTCGCCGGCCTGAACGCGAACACCGACTGGTACAACACGATGACCGCTCTGGCGATGCTGTTCGGCCGCTTCCTGCCGATGGTGTTCGTGCTGGCGCTGGCCGGCTCCCTCGCCGAGCAGCAGCCGATCCCGGTGACCGTCGGCACGTTGCGCACGGAGAAGCCGCTGTTCACCGGTCTGCTGGTGGGAGCGATCCTGATCATCACCGGTCTGACCTACTTCCCGGCGCTGGCGCTGGGTCCGCTCGCCGAGGGGCTGGCGTCATGACCACCCGTACAGAGAAGTCAGAGGACTCGATGTCCACAGCCACCCCGACCCGGGCGCCGCACAGCGACGTACCCACCGGGCACAAGCCCGCTGAAGGGCGTGTCGGCGCGGGCCTGTTCGACCCCAAGCAGCTGTTGAAGTCGCTGCCGGACGCCTGCCGCAAGCTCGACCCGCGGGTGATGGTCAAGTCCCCCGTGATGTTCGTGGTGTGGATCGGGTCCGTCCTGACCACCGTCTTCTCCTTCAAGGACCCGGGCGACTGGTTCGGCTGGGCGATCAGCGTCTGGCTGTGGCTGACCGTGATCTTCGCCAACCTGGCGGAGGCCGTCGCCGAGGGCCGCGGCAAGGCGCAGGCGGACACCCTGCGCAAGGCCAAGACCGACACCGTGGCGCGCAGGCTGCTCACGGACGGCACGTCCGAGGAACAGGCGCCCGGCACCGAGCTGAAGATCGGCGATCTGGTCGTCTGCGAGGCCGGCGACATCATCCCCGGTGACGGCGACGTCATCGAGGGTGTCGCCTCCGTCGACGAGTCGGCGATCACCGGCGAGTCGGCCCCGGTCATCCGCGAGTCCGGAGGTGACCGCAGCGCCGTCACCGGCGGGACGAAGGTGCTGTCCGACCGCATCGTCATCAGGATCACGACGAAGCCGGGTGAGACGTTCATCGACCGGATGATCAACCTGGTCGAGGGCGCGGCCCGGCAGAAGACGCCCAACGAGATCGCGCTGAACATCCTGCTGGCGTCGCTGACGATCGTCTTCCTGCTGGCGTGCGCCACGCTGCCGCCGTTCGCGGACTACGCGGGCACGCACCTGACGATGGTCGTGCTGGTGGCCCTGCTGGTGTGCCTCATCCCGACGACGATCGGCGCCCTGCTGTCCGCGATCGGCATCGCGGGCATGGACCGGCTCGTCCAGCGCAACGTCCTCGCCATGTCGGGCCGTGCGGTCGAGGCCGCCGGTGACGTGTCGACGCTGCTGCTGGACAAGACCGGCACCATCACCCTGGGCAACCGCCAGGCGTCCGAGTTCGTGCCGGTCCAGGGCACCACCGAGGCCGAAGTGGCCGACGCGGCACAGCTGTCGTCGCTTGCCGACGAGACGCCGGAGGGCCGTTCCATCGTCGTACTGGCGAAGGAGCGGTACGGGCTGCGGGAACGGCACCAGGGCGAGCTGGCGCAGGCCGAGTGGATCGCCTTCACCGCCCAGACCCGTATGTCGGGCGTGGACGTCGACGGACGCAGGATCCGCAAGGGCGCGACCGGTTCGGTCATCGCCTGGGTCCAGGAGGAGGGGGGCACCGTCGCGGAGGACGCGCGCACCCTCTCCAACGCCGTCTCGCAGGCGGGCGGCACTCCGCTGCTGGTCGCCGCCAAGGACGACCGGGGCACCCGCGTGCTGGGTGTCATCCACCTCAAGGACGTCGTCAAGGACGGCATGCGCGAGCGGTTCGAGGAACTGCGCCGCATGGGCATCAAGACCGTCATGATCACCGGCGACAACCCGCTGACGGCCAAGGCGATCGCCGAGGAGGCGGGTGTCGACGACTTCCTCGCGGAGGCCACGCCCGAGGACAAGATGGCGCTCATCAAGCGGGAGCAGGCGGGCGGCAAGCTGGTCGCGATGACCGGTGACGGCACGAACGACGCGCCCGCGCTGGCCCAGGCGGACGTCGGCGTGGCCATGAACACCGGTACGTCGGCCGCCAAGGAGGCCGGCAACATGGTCGACCTCGACTCCAACCCGACCAAGCTGATCGAGATCGTCGAGATCGGCAAGCAACTCCTCATCACACGCGGAGCGTTGACGACGTTCTCCATCGCCAACGACGTGGCGAAGTACTTCGCGATCATCCCGGCGCTGTTCGCGGCCGTCTACCCGGGCCTGGACAAGCTCAACATCATGGGCCTGTCCTCGCCCGACTCCGCGATCCTGTCCGCCGTCGTCTTCAACGCACTGATCATCATCGCGCTGGTACCGCTGTCCCTGAAGGGCGTGCGGTACAGGCCGGTGAGCGCGGACAAGATGCTGCGGCGCAATCTCACGATCTACGGCATCGGCGGGCTGGTCGCCCCGTTCATCGGCATCAAGATCATCGACATGCTCATCTCCCTCATCCCCGGGCTGTGACTTTCCGAAGGCGTGCTGATCACCATGAACAACTCCGTATCCAGCACATTCCGGTTGCTCGGGGCGGGCCTGCGCGCCCTCCTGGTGCTGACCATGGTCACCGGCGTCATCTATCCGCTGGTCGTCACCGGTGTGGCGCAGGCGCTGTTCCACGACAAGGCGAACGGCTCCGAGATCAGGGCGGACGGCAAGGTCGTCGGCTCGTCCCTGATCGGGCAGTCGTACAACCTGCCGCCGAAGAAGGGCCGGCGGACCCCCGACCCCGACCTGAAGTGGTTCCAGGGCCGTCCGGCCAACGGGCTCGGCGGCAACAGCGTCAACACCCGTTACAAGTTGCTGCTGTCCGGCGCCACCAACCTCTCCGCCGACAACAAGGACCTGATCCAACAGGTGAAGGACGCGAAGGCGGCCGTCATCAAGGACAACTCGGTGCCCGGCTACACGGTCAGGGCCTCCGAGGTGCCCGCCGACGCGGTCACCTCCTCCGGCTCCGGCCTGGACCCGGACATCTCCCCGCAGTACGCGGAGATCCAGGTCCACCGGGTCGCCGTCGAGAACGGCCTGCCGGCCTCCCAGGTCGAGAAGCTGGTCAAGGACCACACCGAGGGCCGCACGCTCGGTTTCATGGGCGAGCCCCGGGTGAACGTCCTCGAGCTCAACGTCGCGCTCAAGGATATTCTGGCCAGGCGTTGACGGGATCACGCGACATGCGCGGCACGCTGCCGGCCACCGGCTTGTCGCCCGTCGTCGCCGACGGTGCCTGTTGCCACGAGCCAAGGCACCATCACCGTTAGGACCGCCCGGGCGGGCCGGTGCCCTCCACACGGCACGTCACCAGGGGTTTCCCTGCTCCAGAAGAACCCAGGTTTCTTCGGGCTGTAGGAACAGAGGATGTTCTTCGTCTGCTGGTGGTACGAGCCTTGCGTGCTCGTGACCAGCAGAAATAGCCGCGCCTTGCACGGGTGGCGAGTAAATGGCCCGGGAATGGTCCGGATCTTGGTCTGAGGTCCAGGGGCGGCGCACACTCGGTCCGCGCGGGGTGGGTGGACCTCCGGTGGACCGCCCAGTATCTCCACGACCCGGCCGACTTCGACTCCGATCAGCAGGGACACTCCGGCAAGACTGCTCGGACAGCAAGGGCCCACGCTGATGGAGAAGTTGATGCAGGATCACCTCGACCTACGGGCGAGGACGGAAAAGTGGACCAGATCGCCCGGCTGGGTGCGGGGGTCTGTGAGCTGAGTGATGAGCCGGCTTCGTCCACTGCGACCAACTGGAGCCGCCGATGGGTACGGGAATCCTGGAGTCGCAGACGATCAGCGGCGTAGCCACTTGCGAATACGTTGGGCCAGGTCGGGCGGGCAGTCGGGGGACTGAGCCAGGGGGAGGGCGCGATGGCCGGGGCTTCGGCGTTCGTGGACGGCGAATGCCTCGGCGATCGCCCCCTTCGTGCCCGGGGCCCGAGACGGGCCACAGCTCGGTGACCAACCACTCCGCGAACGGCGGATTGTTCTTCGGCACCGGCTTCCACTGCTGCGAGTGCGGCGCCGACCACGAGTACCACGGTGCTTGCTGACCCGGCCTCGACCACGGCTGCGGCTGTCGACCTGGCCGGGCTGGCGGTGTTCCCGATCCCGCCCGGCGGGCGGTGGCCCGCCGCTGGCGGGTGGCACGCACGCTGCCTGAGCGTCCCCGCCCGCGTACGGGATACGTGGCGGGCCGGCGACAACGTCGCCGTCGGCTGCCGGGCCTCGCGTGTGGCCGGGCTGTACCTGGACCTCGCCGGTGACGGGCGGGCCGTGCTCGCCGCACTCGCTGCCCGGCTCGGCGCGGAGTGGCCGGACACCTTGACGGTGCGGACCCCGAGGGGGGTGCCCCTCTCTGTTTCCCAGTCTGAGCTGATGAGGCCGCTTGAGTCACTGGTCCGTTGTCAAGGCCGCCAGGATCTGCACGCCGGTCCGGCTGCCCCGGGCGTCGGAGAGGTGTACGGCGAGCAGGAGATCGTCGGCGGGTTCGGCTTGGCTACGTTCGGCACGAAGTAGACATACGACGACCAGGCGCCGTAGTCGGTGCCGTCATAGGTCCGTCAGGAACTGGTCGGCGACCGACATCAGGAGGCGGGTGCGGTCCCCGCGCCAGGCCCCCGTGGGCCCCCACCCATCCGGACCGCGCACCAGGAGCGTGTCGTGGTCTGCAATCCCCTTGCTGCGCCGCACAGTTCTCCCGTCCGGAGTGGTCACGCAACCGCTTCATCCGGCACCGGGCGGGACACCAGTTCCCGCAGCCGCCGCCGCACCGGATCCGCCACCACCGCTCGGTCTGGTTGCACTGACTGGCCTGCTTCCGCGACCCGGGGTTGTCCCAGGTGACGTTCTCCCGGACCCACTCCAGCGCCTCACCGGTCGTCGAGGAGATCCAGCATCGCCTCGAAGCCGTCGGAGTCGGTGCCGCTCATCGTCGGTCGCTCTGTCGTCAACGTCATGATGCGCCCCCGGCCCTCGCAGACCAGTCACCACTCAGAGTATCCGCTCGCCTACTGCTTCGTGATCGCTTTCGTCCTTCAGTCCCACCCCGGTGATCCCCAGCTCCCGCCCCCTCCCCATCAAGCCCGCCAACTTCCCCGCTGCCAGCTCATACGTCAGGCCCAGGGGCGGCCGGATGTTGCTCAGGCAGTTGCGGTCCGCGTCCGTCGTCTCCCCCGGCCTCGGCCGGTACGTCAGGTACGCGCCCAGCGAGTCCGCCGCCGACATCCCCGGTCGTTCGCCCACGAACACGACCACCATCGCGGCTCCCATCGCGGACGCGATGTCGTCGCCGAGGGCCACCCGGGCCTGTTCGGCCAGTACCACCGGTGCCACCCGCCATCCCACGAGCCGCGCTACCGTGCCCCGTACCATCGCCGCCGCGTGCTCGTGCACGGCCCGGCTGGACAACCCGTCCGCGACCACGAACACCACATCCCAGTCGCCGACGGGCAGATGCGCGCGGTTCATCGGGTCCAACCAGCGGCCCAGATCGGGGCGTTGGAGGTACGTGAGGCGGTCACCCGCCGCGCTGCGGACCCGTACCGTCTCCCTTCCCGCGAGCCCCGCCGCCACCACCTCCGGCTCGAACGGCGAGTGCACCGCGTCCCGTGCTGCCGCGTGCGCGGACTGGAGTTCCAGCCGGTGCCGCGTCGGCAGCGAGGTGCCCGCGCGGCCGAGGCCGATACGGGCCTGGGTGTGCCGGCGCAGCGCGGACCAGAGGGGCAGGTTCCTGACGGTGAGATCGACTTGGCCGTTCGTCATGCCGCCAGTTCCCTTCCGATCGCCATCAGGGGATGCGCCGAGTCCGACGGCACCTCCCTGATCGAACCCGCCTCGTCCAGCAGACCGATCGACCCCAGCCATGCCTCGAACTCCGGTGCCGGGCGCAGGCCGAGGACCTCACGGAGGTACAACGCGTCGTGGTAGGAGGCCGATTGGTAGTTGAGCATGATGTCGTCGCCGCCCGGCGTGCAGATCACGAACGACGCGCCCGCGACGCCGAGCATGGTCAGCATGGTCGCCACGTCGTCGTCATCGGCGTCGGCGTGGTTCGTGTAGCAGATGTCCAGGCCCATGGGGAGGCCGAGGAGTTTGCCGCAGAAGTGGTCCTCCAGGGCGGCGCGGAGGATCTGGCGGCCGTCGTAGAGGTACTCCGGGCCGATGAAGCCGACGACCGTGTTCACCAGCAGGGGCTCGTAGCGCCGGGCCACCGCGTACGCCCTCGCCTCCACCGTCTGCTGGTCCACACCGTGGTGCGCGTCGGCGGACAGGGCGCTGCCCTGGCCGGTCTCGAAGTACATGACGTTGTCGCCGACCGTCCCCCGGCCGAGCCCGCGCGCCGCCTCGTGCGCCTCGTCCAGGAGGCCGAGCGTGACACCGAAGGAGGCGTTCGCCGCCTGGGTGCCGGCGATGGACTGGAAGACCAGGTCGACGGGGGCGCCCTGCTCCATCAGCTGCACGCTCGTCGACACGTGGCACAGCACCGAGGACTGGGTCGGGATCGAGTACCGGCCGATCACACCGTCCAGCAGCTCCAGCAGTGCCCTCGTCGCCTTCGGGCTGTCCGTCGCCGGGTTGATGCCGATCACCGCGTCGCCGGAGCCGAGCAGCAGGCCGTCCAGCAGGGCCGCCGCCACTCCCGCCGGGTCGTCCGTCGGGTGGTTGGGCTGGAGGCGGGTGGCCAGCCGCCCCGGCAGTCCGATCGTCGAGCGGAACGCCGTCACGACCCGGACCTTGCGGGCCACGGCGACGAGATCGGCGTTGCCCATCAGCTTCGAGACCGCCGCGGCCATCTCCGGGGTCAGCCCGGGCGCCACCGTCGACAGCGCCTCGCTCCCCGCCGCCAGCAGCCATTCCCTCAGCTCGCCGACCGTCATCCCGCCCACGGGCGCGAAGGCCGCCGCGTCATGCGTGTCGAGGATCAACCGGGTCACGTCGTCGGTCTCGTACGGGATCACCGGCTCGGTCAGGAAGGTCGCGAGCGGCACCTCGGCGAGGGCCCAGCGCGCGGCGACCCGTTCCTGGGCGCTCGCGGCGGCGAGGCCGGCGAGCCGGTCGCCGGAGCGCTCGGGGCTCGCGGCGGCGAGGAGGTGCGCGAGGGAGCCGAAGCGGAAGCGTTCGACGCCGAGTGTGGACGTGTAGACGGTCATGGCGGTGACCGTACGAGCCGTGTGTTGCCCACAGGTTGCGTCAGGTTTCTAAAGGTCTGGTTGACAAACATTTAACGCCCCGAGACCCTTGCCCGACTCATTCGGGCTACAGAGTTCCGGTCCAGTGCAAGCAGCGAGCAGCAGGAGAGGGGCCACCGGCGATGGCAGTGGACGAAAGAGTCGCCCCGGCGACGGAATCGGGCGACGAAAGCAGGGTTCACCGGCTCAAGCCCAACGCGATCGGTCTGCTGGGCGTGGTCTTCATGGCCGTCGCGACGGCCGCCCCGATCACCGCGATGACCGGCAACGTGCCCTTCATGGTGTCGTCGGGCAACGGCATAGGCGCCCCGGCGAGCTATCTCGTCGCAATGGTCGTCCTGGCAATCTTTTCGGTCGGCTTCACGTCGATGGCGAAGCACATCACGTCCACCGGCGCCTTCTACGGTTTCATCTCCTACGGCCTCGGCCGCACCGCGGGCCTCGCCTCCGGCCTCCTTGCGACCTTCGCCTACGTCGTCTTCGAGCCGGCGCTGATCGGCATCTTCTCGGTCTTCGCCAACACAACGCTCAAGGACCAGACAGGCGTTGACGTCCCGTGGTGGGCGTTCGCGATCCTGATGCTCGCCGTCAACGCGACCGGCACCTGGTTCGGCGTCAGCGTCGCCGAGAAGCTGCTCGTCGTGCTCCTCGGCACCGAGGTCACCGTCCTCGCGGCCATGGCCATCTCGGTCGCCCTGCACGGGGGCGGCCCTCACGGCTTCACCTTCGGCCCGGTCAACCCGGTCAACGCCTTCAAGGGGACCTCCGCCGGCCTCGGCCTCTTCTTCGCCTTCTGGTCTTGGGTCGGCTTCGAGTCGACTGCGATGTACGGCGAGGAGTCCCGCGACCCGAAGAAGATCATCCCCAAGGCGACGATGATCTCGGTCCTCGGCGTCGGTGTCTTCTACGTCTTCGTCTCCTGGATGGCCATCATCGGCAACGGGGAGGCGGAGGCCGTGAAGGCCGCGTCCTCCCCGAACCCCCTCGCCCTCTTCTTCAACCCCACCGAGCACTACGTCGGCCACTGGGCGGTCGTCGTCATGCAGTGGCTGATGATCACCGGCTCGCTGGCCTGCGGCATGGCCTTCCACAACTGCGCCGCCCGCTACATGTACGCGCTGGGCCGCGAGGGCGTCCTGCCGTCCCTCAAGCGCACGGTCGGCCGCACCCACGCCAGGCACGGCTCCCCGCACATCGCGGGCCTGGTCCAGACGGCCGTGTCCGCCGTCCTCATCGGCGCGTTCTGGGCGGCCGGCAAGGACCCGTACAACGCGCTGTACGTCCTCCTCGCGATCCTCGGCACGATGGCGATCCTGGTCGTCCAGGCCGTCTGCTCCTTCGCGGTGCTGGTCTACTTCCGCAGGAACCACCCCGAGAGCCGCCACTGGTTCAGGACCTCCGCCGCCCCGCTCATCGGCGGCATCGCGATGCTCGGCGTGGTCGTCCTGCTGGTGTCCAACATGGGCGTCGCCGCGGGCACGGAGTCCGGCTCGCTGCTGCTGAAGGCGACGCCGTGGCTGGTGGCCCTGGTCGCGGTGACGGGCATCGGCTACGCCCAGTACCTCAAGCACCGCTCCCCCGAGCGGTACTCCCTGCTGGGCAGGACGGTGCTGGAGGAGACCAAGGAGCGGTAGGGGCATGAACGGTGTCAGGGGTACGGGGTGTGGGGTCACCCCGTACCCACCTCCCGACCGAGGTTGACCGTGGCGCGAGGCGACGGCCCGCGGCCCCAGTGGCTGCGCCGAGACCTGCGTGGGCGTCGGCGTCGCCGCGAAATGCCCCTCGCGCCCGCCAGGGCCCCGGCGGCGATCGCCACGGCGGTGGCGGGCGCACGCTCGGGGCAGACGTCCGCGCGTTCCGGTCCCCTGCCCGGCTACACCACTTCACGGGACGCGATCCCTCCTGCAGCGCCCGATATCCGAGGCGAGCACCGCGTGCGGCACTGACAACGGCCTTGTCCACGCCGGGTGTGGCTCGCGGGATGACGTTCTCCAGCGCATATTGGTCCGTGACTGGTCCGAGTGGAACTCCGCTGGGCGCCAGAGAGTAACTAGAAGAACCCGAGTTTCTTCGGGCTGTATGAAACGAGCAGGTTCTTCGTCTGCTGGTAGTGCTCCAGCATCATCTTGTGCGTCTCGCGGCCGATTCCCGACTGCTTGTAGCCCCCGAACGCCGCATGCGCCGGATACGCGTGGTAGCAGTTCGTCCAGACCCTGCCCGCCTGGATCGCGCGGCCCGCGCGGTACGCCGTGGTGGAGTCCCGGGTCCAGACGCCGGCGCCGAGGCCGTACAGGGTGTCGTTGGCGGTCTTGACGGCGTCGTCGAAGTCGTCGAAGGAAGTCACGGAGACCACCGGGCCGAAGATCTCCTCCTGGAAGATCCGCATGCGGTTGTCGCCTTCGAAGATGGTCGGCTGGACGTAGTAGCCGCCCTTCAAGTCGCCGTCGTACTCGATGCGTTCGCCGCCGGTGAGTACCTTGGCGCCCTCCTGCCGGCCGATGTCCAGGTAGGAGAGGATCTTCTCGAGCTGGTCGTAGGAGGCCTGGGCGCCGATCATGGTGTCGGTGTCGAGAGGGTGCCCGGGCTTGATCAGCCGGGTGCGGGCGACGGCGGCCTCGAGGAACTCCGCGTAGTGGCCACGCTGGATGAGCGCCCGGGACGGGCACGTGCACACCTCGCCCTGGTTGAGCGCGAACATGGTGAAGCCCTCGAGCGCCTTGTCACGGAACTCGTCGTCATGGGCCCAGACGTCGTCGAAGAAGATGTTGGGCGACTTGCCGCCGAGCTCCAGTGTGACCGGCTTGATGTTCTCGGAGGCGTACTGCATGATCAGCCGCCCCGTGGTGGTCTCCCCGGTGAACGCGACCTTCGCCACCCGCGGGCTGGACGCCAGCGGCTTGCCCGCTTCCACGCCGAAGCCGTTGACGATGTTGACCACGCCCGGCGGCAGCAGGTCCGCGATCAGGCTCATCCAGTAGTGGATGGAGGCCGGGGTCTGCTCGGCGGGCTTGATGACGACCGCGTTGCCCGCCGCGAGCGCCGGAGCCAGCTTCCAGACCGCCATGAGGATCGGGAAGTTCCAGGGGATGATCTGTGCGACGACGCCGAGAGGTTCGTGGAAGTGGTAGGCCACGGTGTCGTCGTCGATCTCGCCCAGGGAACCCTCCTGGGCGCGGATCGCACCGGCGAAGTAGCGGAAGTGATCGATCGCCAGCGGGATGTCGGCCGCCAGCGTCTCGCGCACCGGCTTGCCGTTCTCCCAGCTCTCGGCTACCGCCAGCGGCTCCAGGTGGGCCTCCATACGGTCGGCGATCTTCAGCAGGATGCCGGAGCGTTCCGTCACCGACGTACGTCCCCAGGCGGGTGCGGCCGCGTGCGCGGCGTCGAGCGCCCGCTCCACGTCCTCCGCGGTGCCGCGCGCGATCTCGGTGAACGGCCGGCCGTCGACCGGCGAGGGGTTCTCGAAGTACCGCCCCTTGGCCGGCGGCACGTATGCGCCGCCGATGAAGTGGTCGTAGCGCGTCTGGTAGGAGACGATCGCGCCCTCGGTGCCGGGCGCCGCGTAACGGGTCATGCTGGTCTGCCTCCCGGTGAAGTACTGCCCGCCGTTGGGCAGCTCTGCGCGCGAGGCTAGGCACCCGGACGTTGCGGGGACGTTGCGCGTCCGGTCAGCGCGCTGCCCGGCGGGCGTGGGCTCCCGGTTCCGCCGCCAGTTCCGACTCCAGGGCCCTGAGCCGCGCCCGCACCGCCGCGGTCGGCCGCACCGCCGCGAGTGCCCGCCACACCTCGAGGTCGTCCTCGCCCCAGGGGGCGTGCGCCCAGTCGGCCAGCAGGTCGGGATCGCGGTGGCCGATCAGGGCGGCACGCAGCCCGTCGGCCAGGCGTTCCCGGATTCTGACCACGGCCGGTGCCCGCGAGGCGGGCAGCAGGGATCCCGAGTACGCCGCCGCAGCAGCCGGCACCGCGCCGGCCCGCAGCCGCCGTTCGACGAGGGCGACGTCGGACTCGACCGGAGCCGTCAGCCGGTAGGGCCGCGACACCAGCAGGCCCGGACCGAGCAGCCTGCGCAGCCGGGCCAGTTCGGCACGCAACGTCACCGGCGGCACGGATTCGTCCTCGTACAGTGCGCACAGCAGTTCGCCACCGGTCAGCCCCTCGGGACGGTGGGCCAGCAGGACCAGCATCTCGCTGTGCCGGCGACTGAGCGTCAGACGTCGGCCGGCCAGCCGCAGACCGGCCTCGTCACGGCCCAGTGCGGTCAGCTCCGGTGCCTCGCCGACGGGTCGCGGCGGCACGAGCAGGGCGAGCTGCGACTCGGCGGCACGCGCCACCGCCTGCACGAAACCCAGGCTGTGCGGGTGGGCCAGCCCGTCGCCGCCGGTGATGTCCACCGCGCCCAGCACCCGGCCGGTGCGGGGATCGTGCACCGGCGCGGCCGCGCAGGTCCACGGCTGTGCCTGCCGGATGAAGTGCTCCGCCGCGAACACCTGCACCGGCCGGCCCACGGCGACCGCCGTGCCCGGCGCGTTCGTCCCGACCGCGGTCTCGGCCCAGCGTGCGCCCGGGACGAAGTTCATCCGGTCCGCCCGGCGGCGGGTGGCCGGGTGGCCCTCGACCCACAGCAGCCTGCCGTGCGCGTCGCACACGGCGAGCAGATGCTCGCCGTCCGAGGCGAACGGCCCCATCAGCTCGCGGACCAGCGGCATCACCCGGGCGAGCGGATGCTCCGCGCGGTAGGCACCCAGGTCTCCGTCGGTCAGCTCCACGCTGGCGGCACCTTCCGGTCCCACGCCGGCCCGCGCGCTGCGCCGCCACGAGTCCGCCACCACCGACCGCACCGGCCGCGGCACGGTGCCCGCCGTGGTGAACGTCTCGTGCGCGCGGCGCAGCACCCGAACGCGTTCGGCGGGGTCGGCGCCCGGCTCCAGCGCCATCCACGGATCGTTCAACTGGGCCTCCCGGACGGCGAAGCGGCTGGGGACATCGTCACCCGGGGTGGTGGCCCGGACAACCGGTCAGGCGAAGTTGACCAGTCTGATGTAGCGGACCCAGTCCCAGTCGGGCCCCGGATCGGTGTGATCGGTCCCCGGTACCTGGTAGTGCCCGATGATGTGCGCCCGGTCCTTGGGGATGCCGTACGTGTCGCAGACCGCGGCCGTCAGTTTCGCCGACTGCTCGTACAGGGCGTCGGTGAAATAGGCGGGCTGGTCCACCCAGCCCTCGTGCTCGATGCCGATGCTGCGGGTGTTGTAGTCCCAGTTCCCGGCGTGCCAGGCGACGTTCGCCTCGCGCACGCACTGCGCGATGTGCCCGTCGGCGGAGCGCACCAGGTAGTGCGCGGACACCGCCTTCTGCGGGTTCTGGAAGATGGTCAGGGTGTCGGCATACGTCTCCTGGGTGACGTGGATGATCACACGGTCGATCGCGTAGGTGCCGGGGCGGCCGGACGCCGTGTAGTTGGAACTGGTGGCCGGCTGCCACTCGGCGGTCGGATAATCGACCGTCTCGGCCTCGGCGCCGGCCCGTGTGGTGGGCAGCACCGCATGGGGGACGGCGGCGAGTGCCGCGCCTTTGAGCAGGCGTCGTCTGGTGGGCAGGGGTCTGTCCCGGTCCATGGTGGGATCGCCTTCCGGAGTGGGGGGTGGGGGAGTGGGGCTTCGGGGACGGGCGTGGTGAGCGACGGCGGGCTCCGGCCGCGCACAGATGGTCGGTGTCGCACACGTTGGCCAACGGTGGTTCGAGCGCCCGGGTTGCGAACAGACACGCGTCCAGCCCAGTGCATCCGGGCGCAGTCCGGCGACATCGGGCCCCAGTCCCTCGAACGATTCCCCCCGCATGCGTTCCCCCGACCGTGTGTGTTCCCTCGTCGTCCTCGTCACGCCACCGGCGTCCGGCCGTGGTGAGTGCCTCGCCCGACCCGAATCACGGTACGGCGCCTGGGGGTTGGGCAGAAGAGAGGCAAACCGTTCCGTGGATGACGGCGGTTTTGTGGACAACTCGGCCGTCCGATCGGGTGAAGCCCGCACGCGCGTAGCGAGTCGCGAGGCAGCGGAGGAGGGGCCGGAAGCGGGCCTCGGCGCACCTGTGACGGTCCTGTGACCGGAGGAGTGGCTTCCGCCACAGCCCGTCGTGGGCACACCCTGATCGACTCGGCGGATGCGAACCGTCCCCGCCGGCCTCTCCGTCGTCGCCGGCCTGCTGCTCCTCACCTCCTGCGCCCAGAAGGAGACTTCCGCCGAACCGCTCGGCGACGCCACGTGCGGTGCGGCGCTCTCCTCACGGCCCGCCGCGGCCTCCGAGCCCGCGGCCGAGGAGACGGACGGTGTCACGGTCACGGATCAGGGGGATGACGGAGCACGGGACTGCGCCGCGTTCCAGGTCACCAACCGCGCACGTGAGCCCTTCACCTACACGGTCACCTTCGCCTTCCTGTCCGACTCCGGATCGCCGGTGGGCGACGCCGACCGGATCGTGCCGTCCGTCGCACCCGGCCGGACGGTGACCGGCACCGTCCACGCCGACGAACTGCCGGGCGCACAGGGCTGGTCGAGGGTGCGTGTCCAGAAGGTGAGGAGCGTCCCCGCCGACGAGGCTCCGGCGCCCGGCGGCCCCTGCCCCTCCTCTGGGCTGCGTCTGTACGCCGACGAGGGCGATGCCGCCATGGGCCTGCGGGTGGTCGGGCTGCATGTGGTGAACTGCGGGACGCGGACCCGGCGCCTCACCGGCTATCCCCGTGTGAGCCCCCTCGACGAGGACCACCGGCCGCTCACCGGTCTGCGCATCCTGCACGACGGCTCCGCCATCGCGTCCGGCACCGGGGCCGACGGCCCGGCCCGCCCCCTGTCCCTGAAGCCGGGCGAGGCAGCCCACGCCGGCCTGGTGTGGCGCAACACCGTGCTCTCAGGTGCCGCGGTCGGCGTCCCCTACGTCAGGGTCTGGGCGAAGCCGGGGGCCGCGCCGGTGATGGTGACACCGGAACTGGACCTGGGCACCACGGGGAAATTCGCCGTCGGCCCGTGGAAGCGGGACACCTCGGCGGGCCGCGCCCACGGTCCACGCCCACGGGTCACCGGGGCTCCCCCTCCCGCAGACAGGTGACGGCTCCGGACAGGGCGGCCGTGCGCAGGGCGATGAGCGTGGAGATGCGTGCCGTGAGCGGCGCGCGGGCCGCCTCGTCGAGAGCGAACCACCCGTAGCGGTCGTGTTCGGCGCTGAGCCGGACGCGTGCCCCGCCCTCGAGGGTGCCGCCGTGGAAGAAGCAGTCGAGGACCGGTCCGGTCCCCAGTACGTCCACCCGGTGGTCGATGCCGATCAGCGTGGGCACGGGGCCGAGTTCGATGCCCGTCTCCTCCCGCGTCTCCCGCCGCGCCGCCGACCAGGGGTCCTCCCCGTGGTCGACCATCCCGCCGGGCAGCCACCAGGTACCGGCGGCCGGCTGACCGGGCCCGTAGCGCAGGAGCAGGACGCGGCCCCGGCCGTCCAGCAGGACGACGCAGGAAGCGAGGAGAGCCTGCGGCTGGGTCTTGACCCACTCCGCACGGGGTATCCATGTGCCGCTCATCCCCGCTCCGCCACCGTCGCCGGGTCGTCGAGCACCGCGCGTATCACCGAGTGCGCGGCGCCGAGCAGCGGTCCCTCGGGCCCGAGACGGGACACCGACACCGGGCAGGCGGGCCCCGCCGTCCGGCTCGCCAGCTCGGCCTCCAGCGACGGCAGGAGCCACGGCGACAGTCCGGCCAGCGCGCCGCCCAGGACGACGGCCTCGGGGTCGAGCAGGTTGACCGCCCCGGTCAGGGCTATGCCGAGGGCCCTGCCGGCGTCCCGCAGTGCCTGCCGCACGCCCGCGTCCCCCTCGTCGGCCCGCCGGGCGAGCAGCCCGACCAGGTCCTTGCCCGGCTCGAGACCCGCGGCGCGCAGAACCGCTTCCTCTCCGGCGTACTGCTCCAGGCAGCCGCGCCCGCCGCACGCGCACCGGGGCCCGTCCGGGTGGACCGGCACATGGCCCAGCTCGCCCGCGAACCCCCGCGTGCCACGCAGCAGCCGGCCATCCACGACGACCGCGGCACCGATACCGATCTCGGCCGACACATGCAGGAAGTCCGCGGGGGTGTGCGCCCCGAGCCAGAGTTCGGCAAGGGCACCGAAGTTCGCCTCGTTGTCCACGGTCAGCGGGACGCCGGTGGGCAGCAGGGCCGCCAGGTCGGTGTCGTGCCAGTCGAGGTTGGGGGCGCGTACGACCGTACGGTCGTCGCGCGCCACCAGGCCGGGCACCGCGACCGCGAGCCCGGCGGGCCACAGCCCCTCCTGTTCCGCCTCCGCGACGACCCGGCGGACGAGAGCGTCGAGTTCCTCGAGCACCGGTCCGGGCGCACGGCCACGGTTCACGCGGTGCCGGACTGCCCGGGCCCGGACCTCGCCGCGCAGGTCGACCGCGCACACCGCGAGGTGGTCGACGCCGACCTCCGCGCCGATCCCCGCCGGCCCCCGACCGCTGACCGCGAGCGCCGACCCGGGCCGGCCCACGCGGCCCGGCCGCTCGGGGCCCAGCTCCTCCAGCAGTCCCCACCGGATCAGCTCGTCCACCAGGGTGGACACGGCAGCCCGCGTCAGACCGATGCGTGAGGCGACGGCGGCGCGCGAGAGCGGCCCTTCGGCGCGGACGGCATGCATCGCCCGGGCGAGGTTGCGGCGTCGCATGCCCTGCTGGGTGTCCGGGAGTGCCCGGCCGGGGCCGGCCGGGCGGGCCTCGTGCAGCGGTGCGCTCATGCCTGGAGTCAGTCCTCGTCCGTCTTTCCGGTCAGTGCGTCAGTCCCGCCGGTGCGGCACGGCCGCCCCGTTCCCGCGCCGTCGCGCTCCCCGCGGCGGAGTGTCAGCGACCGCCCGTCCCCCGCTCCAGCAGCGGCGCCGCGTCGGAGAGTACCCCGGAGATCCGGGCCAGCGTCTCCTCGTCCCGTTCCACGGCCTGCAGCACCGGTCCGGCCGTGGTGTTCCAGCGCCGCGCGACCGCGGCCGGATCCTCGCCGGTCAGCAGTGCGGCCGCCTGGGCCGCGGCGCCGAGCGCGACGAGTTCCCTGGCCTCGGGGATCTGCACCGGCCGTCCGGACAGGCGCCGTACCGTCTGCTGCCAGGCCGTGCCCCGCGCCCCGCCGCCGATCAGCAGCAGCGGTGCCGTGCGGTCCGCGTCCTCGTCGAGCACCAGGTCCAGCGCGCCGAGCAGAGCGTGCACGGCACCGTCGTACGCCGCCTGCAGGAGCTGCCCGGCGGTCGTGTCGTGGCGCAGGCCGTGCAGGAGACCGGAGGCGTCCGGCAGGTTGGGTGTGCGCTCACCGTCGAGGTACGGCAGGAGGGTGACGGAGGTGCCGGGCTCGACGTCCTCGCGGTCCCGTCCCAGCAGGGCCGCCACCCGGTCGACCGCGAGGGTGCAGTTCAGGGTGCAGGCCAGCGGCAGCCAGTCCCCGCGCGCGTCGGCGAAGCCGGCGACGGTTCCGCTCGGGTCGACGGGACGGTGCTCGGAGACGGCGTACACCGTGCCCGACGTGCCGAGGCTGAGCACCGGGGTGCCCGGGCGCAGCCCGAGGCCCAGCGCGGCAGCCGCGTTGTCGCCGGTGCCGGGGGCCACCAGGGTGCCCTTGGAGAACGGCAGGTCGTGGCTGTCGCGCACCGTCCCGGCCACCTCGCCCGGCCGCACCACCCGTGGCAGCAGCGCTGGGTCGAGCCCCACGCGCGCGAGGATGTCCTCGTCGTACGCCTCGGTCCCGGACGCCCACCAGCCCGTACCGGAGGCGTCGCCGCGGTCGGTGGTGCCCTGGCCGGTCAGATGACCGGTGAGGTAGTCGTGGGGCAGGCGGACGGCCGCGGTGGCACGGACCGCGTCCGGCTCGTGCTCGGCGAGCCAGGCCCACTTCGTGACCGTGAAGGACGCGCCGGGCACGCTGCCGGTCCGCTCCGCCCATGCCTTCGGACCGCCCAGCTCCTCGACGAGCCTGCGGGCCTGCGGCGCCGAACGCACGTCGTTCCACAACAGCGCCGGGCGCACCGGCTCACCCCGGGTGTCCAGGGTGACCAGACCGTGTTGCTGGCCGCCGATCGACACCGCGGCCGCCTCGTGGGCCGCGTCCCCGCACTGGTGGAGCGCCGTGCACAGGGCCTCCCACCACTGCCGGGGGTCGCTCTCCCGGCCGGCTCCGGAGGAGACGGTGTGCGGTGCCTGGCCGCTCGCCACCACCTCTCCGGTGGCCGCGTCGACGACCAGGACCTTGGTGGACTGGGTGGACGAGTCCACGCCGACGACGAGCGGACCCTCGGCTGCTGACATCGGGCTCTCCCTCTTTCCGCGGCTCGCGGGATCTGGTCTCGAGATCCGGCCTCGAGGACATCTTGTCCCTTCCCAGGGACGCGAGCGCATACTAATTTGTAAATCGCCATGACGAAATAGTCGCAAGCGAGCAAGGAGCCGCGGCATGAGCTACCAGCCCACCCCCGAGCACAGGTTCACCTTCGGCCTGTGGACCGTCGGCTGGCAGGGACGGGACCCGTTCGGCGACGCCACGCGCCGTGCCCTCGACCCGGTCGAGACGGTGCAGCGACTGGCCGAGCTCGGCGCGTACGGGGTGACCTTCCACGACGACGACCTGATCCCCTTCGGGTCCTCGGACACCGAGCGCGAGTCGCACATCAAGCGGTTCCGCCAGGCCCTGGACACGACCGGCATGGCCGTGCCGATGGCCACCACCAACCTCTTCACGCACCCGGTCTTCAAGGACGGCGCGTTCACCGCCAACGACCGCGACGTGCGGCGCTACGCCCTGCGCAAGACCGTCCGCAACATCGACCTGGCGGTCGAGCTGGGCGCGAAGACGTACGTGGCCTGGGGCGGGCGGGAGGGCGCCGAGTCCGGTGCCGCCAAGGACGTGCGCGTCGCGCTGGACCGCATGAAGGAGGCCTTCGACCTGCTCGGTGAGTACGTCACCTCCCAGGGCTACGACCTTCGCTTCGCCATCGAGCCCAAGCCGAACGAGCCGCGCGGCGACATCCTGCTGCCCACCGTCGGTCACGCGCTGGCCTTCATCGAGCGGCTGGAGCGCCCGGAGCTGTACGGCGTCAATCCCGAGGTCGGCCACGAGCAGATGGCCGGGCTCAACTTCCCGCACGGCATCGCCCAGGCCCTGTGGGCGGGCAAGCTCTTCCACATCGACCTCAACGGCCAGTCGGGCATCAAGTACGACCAGGACCTCCGCTTCGGCGCCGGTGACCTGCGTGCCGCCTTCTGGCTGGTCGATCTCCTGGAGAGCGCCGGTTACGACGGCCCCCGCCACTTCGACTTCAAGCCGCCGCGGACCGAGGACCTCGACGGGGTGTGGGCGTCGGCGGCCGGCTGCATGCGCAACTACCTCATCCTGAAGGAGCGCGCGGCGGCGTTCCGCGCCGACCCGGAAGTGCAGGAGGCACTGCGCGCCTCGCGCCTGGACGAGCTGGCGCAGCCCACCGCGGCCGACGGCCTGCAGGCGCTGCTCGCCGACCGCACGGCCTTCGAGGACTTCGACGTGGAGGCGGCCGCCGCACGCGGGATGGCCTTCGAGCGTCTCGACCAGCTGGCCATGGACCACCTGCTGGGCGCGCGCGGCTGACCGCACCAGCGTGCCGGTGACGCATACGCGCGCGTGCCGTTGAGGCACGCGCGCGTACTGCTCCGGTCTCGTGCGGTCCATGGCGTGAGCCGGTGTCGACCTCCGTGCGCCGGTCGCTTCCCGGACCGTACGAGGCGATGGTGGACGGTATGACCCCACCGTCCGTACCGCCTCCGCCCCCCGGACCTCCTGACGGCGGCTTCGGACCGCCTGCCGACGGCTCCGACCCCGGCCCGCGAAGACGCCGGGGTCCGCTCTTCGCGGTCCTCGCCGTGCTCGCTGCGGCCGTGGCGGTCCTCGCCGTGGCCCTGATGGCCTCGGGAGGCGACGATCCCCCCGACGGACGGCCCCCGGGGAGCAGCGCTGCTTCCGGTGACTCGCAACGGCCCTCGTTCCGTCTGCCGACCGGACTGCCCAGCGGGCTGCCGCGGGGACTGCCCTCCCGGCTGCCGAGCGGTCTGCCGCCGGTGTTCCCCGGCGGACCGCCGAGCGAGGTGCCGAGCGACCTCGAGTCGGTCGTCGGAGCGTTCCCGGACGCGCTGCCCTGAGGTGGCACCCACCGGATGAGCCGGGAGCAGCGGATCCTCAGGGATGTGTCAGGGCCGAGCCTCAGGGACGTCTCAGGGTCGCGGAGCGGAACCGCGGGAAGCGCGGGCCCGTTTCCACATCAGAGAGCGGCAGTGGCCGCGAAGGAGGCGACGCTCATGTCCAAGAACGCGAAGATCGCCGCAGGAGGTGTGGCGGTCGGGCTCATCCTGCTCATATGGCTGCCCTGGTGGATATCGTTCCTGATCGTCGTGGGAGTGCCGGTGGCCGCGTACCTCGCGCTGGATCCGTCGCAGCGCCGCAGGCTGCGCCGTGTCACGCGCAAGGAACTGGGCCGCTGAAGCGCTGCCGCCCGGGGTGCCTCGTAAGCCACGTGCCTGGGACCGGGGCGGGAGCCGACCGGCCGCCGGCCCGGGCCCGGGGCGTCCCGGGCGGCCTCAGGCGGGACGCACGGCCAGTTTGTCGAGTGCCTCCAGCAGACCGGGCAGCTCGGGGCCCCGGCCCACCGGCAGGACCTCGCCGGGATTCTCGTCGAGCAGCACGAACGCCATGTCGTCGGTGCGGGCCACCATCGACCAGCCGGGGCCGTCGACGCGCAGCGTGCGGGCGTTACCCGGGGCGAACGACGAGCGGACCCGCCCGAGCGGCGGCGGAGTGTCCACGTAGGAGCGTGCCTCGGCGAGTACACGCCGGACACTGCGGTGGCCCGGCGACGGCGCGTCCGCCCCGTCCTCCTGCCCGTCCTTCCCGCTGTCGTGTGCCTCGGCCGGGCTGCTCGGCGTCCGGAAGTTCGCGTCGTCGATCTGCCCCCGCCACATGGCCCACTGCAGGGCGATCTCGTCGGCGCCCAGGCGCCGCTGGGCCGGTCCCCAGCAGGTGGTGTCCGGCGGGGCCAGCGGGGGCCGGTCCGCTGCCTCGGGGGCGGGGTCGTGCGGCGCGGGCACGTTCGGCGCGGCGACGGCGACCGCCAGGGGCCAGCCCGGCAGGGCGGCCACGACGGAACGCTCGTCGGGCGACAGCTCGTACTCCATGCCGCAGTCCCATGACGCGATCGCCACGGCGACCAGCGAGACGTCGTCGATGACGACCGTCCAGCGGGAGCCGTCGCCGTCCTGTCCGAGCACCAGGCCGTAGCCGTCGGCGCGCGGCGCCAGGCCCAGCGCGGCGCACGCCTCCGGGTAGTCGTCGCCCAGCACGCCCGGAAACTGCGCCGGCGTCAGCAGTACCGCCGTCAGTACGTACAGCGCATCGTCCGCGGTGGCGACGACCTCATCCGTCCCGGCCATCCCAGCCTCCCCAGTGGTTCGTCCAACGGCGCGCACCCTAGTGGCAGCAGAACGCGCTTGTCACGACTCCCCCCACACGCGGAGCTGCGGTCTTCTCCCTCCGCCACCGGAAAAAGGGACGAAAGGCCGTCCGTCGGACGCCGGTCAGGCAACGGGCAGCCCGAGCAGGTCACGAGCCACCTTGCGCGGAGACTCCTCCCGTTCCCGGGCCAGCGCGATGACGGCCCGGCACGCCAACTCGCTCACCCCGAACGACAGCGCCTCCGGCGACACCCAGGACGCGGCCTCCTCGATCCCGTCCTGGTCGTCCTCCGCACTGGCCGACACATAGGCGGCCGCGGCATCGAACAGATTGTGCGTGCCCTTTTCACGATCTCCACCAGCGTCCGCGCGCTCGGAGACGCCCAGCCCGGCGATCTTCTCGCGGATCCTGTCCCACATGCGGGCCACCTTCCCCTGCGTGACGTTCCCCAGTTGATCGTCCATCCGTCCCTTCTCAACGTAGAGTTGGAGTCTCGGCGGCAAAAGGGGGATGACGCGGTGAAGCGTTTCGAGCGGCTCGAACGGATCCGTCGGATGGATCCGGTGGCGGACGCCGTGGAGATCTACCGCATCAGCGTCACTCTCGAATTCCCCTGGGACTTCGCCCGGGCCCTGGAGCTGGCCCTGTACCGGACCTACGCCGTGCCGAGCATCGGCCGGCTGCTCGCCGAGACGGCGGAGCTCACCGACCGTACGCAGAAACGCTATGACGACACGTCGCTGCTCCTCGACGCCGTCGTCGAACACGGCTTCGCCTCCGTCCAGGGGCGCACGGCGATCCGCCGCATCAACCAGATGCACCGCAGCTACGACATCAGCAACGACGACATGCGCTACGTGCTGTGCACCTTCGTCGTGACACCGAAGAGGTGGATCGACGCCTACGGCTGGCGCCGGATGTCGCGGCACGAGATCGTCGCCGCCACCGTCTACTACCGCACGCTCGGCCGGCACATGGGCATCACGGATCTGCCGGAGTCCTACGAGGAGTTCGAGGACTGCCTGGACGCCTACGAGGAGGCCCACTTCGCCTGGGACGAGCAGTCGCGCCGGGTCTCCGACGCCACGCTCCATCTCATGACGTCCTGGTATCCCCGGCCCATGGCACCCGTGCTGCGCGCCGCGACGCTCGCCCTTCTCGACGAACCGCTGCTGAGGGCCTTCCGCTACGAGCCGCCCGCGCCCGTCACCACCACGGTCGTGCGGCGTGCGGTCCGGATGCGGGGACGCCTCGTCCGTCTGCTCCCGCCGCGCCGCACACCCCACTACGGACGGCAGAACCGGGAGATCAAGGGTTACCCGAACGGCTACCGGCTGGCCGACCTGGGCACCCGTCCGGTGCCCGGAGTGCGGGGCTGCCCGGTGCGGCACATCGGCAGCTCAGCGGCCGACCCCGTCGAGTGAGGCGAGGGTCTCCCGCAGCCAGGTCAGTTCCGCCCGGCTCGTGGCCCGGGCGGTGGAGTGTTCGACACCCCTGACGCCTTCGTGGCGGCGGTCGCGGGTGTCGGACCGGTCCTCCCGCCGGGCTCAGCCCTCGCGGACGGCCAGAGCCAGGAAGCGTGCGTCCTCGTCGACGTATGACGTCATGCGCCACCCGGAACCGGCCAGAAGCGGGCCCAGGTTGGCCTCGGCGCGCAGGTCGTCCGGGGTGATCCGGCGGCCCTGGCGTGCTGCCAGCGCGGCCCGGCCGACCGGGTGGAACAGTGCCAGGGTGCCGCCCGGCCGCACCACGCGCGCGAGCTCCCGCAGGTTCTCCGCCGGATGCGGCAGATGCGCGATCAGCCCCGCGCCGAACACGGCGTCGAACACTTCGGACCGCAACGGCAGTGCCGCGACGTCGGCCAGCAGCAGCCGGCCCTGACCAGCCCGCCCCGCCCGGACAGCGGCCCGCAGCATCGCCGGGGTCAGGTCCACTCCGATGACGACTCCGGACGGCTCCACGGCCGTGCGCAGCGGTTCCAGGGCGCGTCCCGTGCCGCAGCCGGCGTCGAGCACGCGGTCCCCGGCGCGCAGCCCGAGGCCGGCGACGGCGGCGGCGAAGGCCGGCCCGTCGTCCGGAAACCTGCTGTCCCAGTCGTCCGCCCGGGCGGCGAAGAACTCCTGGACGTGTGTGTGGTCGTCGCTCATGATCTGCATGATCCCTCACCCACATGGAGGGGTGCGCTGTGCGCACGTTCGAGCGTGACGCGATCGTTCCGGTGTACGTCTGCGCCAGATTCCAGCACCTTTCGAAATGCGCCCCCTTCGGAGGTCCCTGTCAGGTCTAGCGTCCCGGGGCCATGGGACACCTGGACCACGCCTCCCTCGGCTGGCTGACCCCCACGTTGTCGTACGCGATGGCGTGCATCGGCGCCGCCCTGGGACTGCGCTGCACCGTCCGCGCGCTCGGCACCACCGGCCGGGCACGCCGCAACTGGCTCCTCACCGCGGCGTCCGCGATAGGCACCGGCATCTGGACCATGCACTTCGTGGCCATGCTCGGCTTCGGCGTCAACGGCACCGACATCCGCTACGACGTGCCGCTCACCATCCTCAGCCTCCTGGTCGCCGTGGTCGTCGTCTGCGCCGGCGTCTTCGCCGTCGGCTACAGCCGTGACCGCACCCGCGCCCTCCTGCTGGGCGGCCTCACCACCGGGCTGGGCGTGGCCAGCATGCACTACCTGGGCATGGCGGCCGTGCGGCTGCACGGCGACGTGACCTACGACCCGGTGCTGGTCGGGGTCTCCGTCCTGATCGCAGTGGTCGCCGCGACCGCGGCGCTGTGGGCCGGGCTCAACATCAAGTCGCCGATCGCGGTCACCGCAGCGTCCCTCGTCATGGGAGCGGCCGTCAGCAGCATGCACTACACCGGCATGTTCGCGGTCCGCGTGCACGTCACCCCCTCCGGCGAGGTCCTGCCCGGGGCCACGGCGATGCAGTTCATCTTCCCCCTCGCCGTCGGCCTCGGGTCCTACCTGTTCATCACCTCGGCGTTCGTCGCACTGTCCCCGACGGCGGGGGAGCGCGAGGCATCCGCCTCCGCGCAACGCCCGGTGCGGAGCCCGGCCCGCTGACCGGCCCCGCCTCAGAGCCCCCCCACCCACTTCCGAGCGAGGAGGCCATGCGTACACCCCGTAGGACCACACCGGACGCACAGACGCCGCCCTCGCCGCCGGTGCGCGGCCGTCGGGCCCATGCCGGGCGGCCGGCCGACGAAGACACCGACGGGACGGCCGACCGGGCCCCGGACGCCGCGCCCGCGCGCGTGGGACGCCGACGGATCAGGCCCCGGACCGTACGCGCCAAGGTCGTCTGCCTGCTGATGGTGCCCGTCGTCTCCCTGCTCGCCCTGTGGGCGTACGCCACCGTCAGCACCGCCCAGGACGTGTCCCGGCTGCGCCAGTCGCAGCGGGTGGACGCCGAACTCCGAGCCCCGCTCGCCGACGCCGTCACCGCCCTGCAGGCCGAACGCGTGGCTGCCGTGCGCTGTGCGACCGGTCCGGCCACCGCACAGGGCCGCGATCTGCGGGCTCTCGCCGCCCGCACCGACCGGGCCGTGGCCCGGCTGCGGCTCGGCGACCACAACACCGTCGCCGACGGCCAGGAACTGCCCTCCGGCGTCGCACAGCGCCTCGAGGACTTCGTCAGCGGGGCGGAGCACCTGCGCCCCCTGCGCACGGCGGTGCTCCACCACCGCGTCGGCTGGGACGAGGCGTACCGCGGGTACACGCGGTCCATCGGCACCGCCTTCGCGGTGGACGGCGCCCTCACCGGCATCCGGCAATCCGATCCGGGCTCGGACGCACGCGTGGTGCTCGAGTTCTCCCGCGCCCGCGAAGCACTGGCACAGGAGGACGCGGTACTCACCGGCGCCCGCCTCGCGGGCGGACTCACGGGCGAGCGCCTGCGCCTGTTCACCGGCGCCGTCGACACCCGCCGCGCACTCACCGACACCGCCGTCGCCGACCTGCCCGCCGCCCAGCTTGCCGCCTGGCGGAAGCTCGCCACGAGCGGCGCCTACACCGCCGTCGGCGCCGTCGAGGACAGGGCCCTGGCCGGCGCCCCCGGCGCCCACGAGGTCACGGCCGGCCCGGCAGCCACCTGGGAGGAGCCCCACGCGCGCGTCCGGGACGGAATGCGGGCCATCGAAAGGGACGCCGCGAGCAGCGTCGCCGGCCAGGCCGACCCGTACGGCCGTGGCCTGCTCACCCCGGCCGGAGCCGCCGTGCTCTTCGGCCTGGCCGCCGTGACCGCCTCGCTCGTCATCTCCGTACGCATCGGACGCGCACTCGTGGTCGAACTGGTCGGTCTGCGCAACGGCGCACTGGAGATCGCCCGCCGCAAACTTCCCGAAGCCATGCGGAGACTGCGCGCCGGGGAGGAGATCGACATCCGGGCGGAGGCCCCTTCGGGGCCGCCCGCGGAGGACGAGACCGGTCAGGTCGCCGAAGCCCTCGGCACCGTCCACCGGGCGGCCCTGCTCGCCGCCGTGGAACGGGCGGAGCTGGCCGGCGGCATCTCCAGGGTCTTCGTCAACCTGGCCCGCCGCAGTCAGGTCCTGGTGCACCGCCAGCTGAGCCTGCTCGACAGCATGGAACGCCGTTCGGACGACCCCGGAGAGCTCGGTGACCTCTTCCGGCTCGACCACCTCACCACCCGCATGCGTCGCCACGCGGAAAACCTGATCATTCTCTCCGGGGCGGCGCCCGGGCGGGCCTGGCGCATGCCCGTGTCCCTCACCGACGTCGTCCGCGCGGCCGTCTCCGAGGTCGAGGACTACGCGCGCGTCGAAGTGCGGCAGCTTCCCGAGACATCCGTGGCCGGCGCCGCCGTCGCCGACCTGACCCACTTGCTCGCCGAACTCGTCGAGAACGCCGCCCAGTTCTCACCGCCTCACACGCGCGTGCGGGTCAACGGCGAACCCGTCGGCAACGGCTACGCCCTGGAGGTCGAGGACCGAGGCCTCGGCATGAGCCCGGAGACCCTCGACGAGGCGAACCGGCGCATCGAGCAGTCCGAGGCACTCGACCTGTTCGACAGCGACCGTCTGGGCCTCTTCGTGGTCAGCAGACTCGCCGCACGCCACAGCATCAAGGTGCACCTGCGGACCTCGCCCTACGGCGGCACCACCGCGGTCGTCCTGCTGCCCACCGCCCTCCTGCACGACGACCCGGCCGAACCCACCGCCCACTCGGCGACGGACCGGGAACGGACACAGCACCACGCGTACGCGCGCGTGCCCGGTGCCCGGCCACCCCATGAGGTCGCGGCGACGTCCGCCGGCCGGCCAGTCCTCGCGGCCACCGGCCGGCCGTCGGCGGAACCCGCGGCCGAACCACCCCCACCCCCGGAAGTCACCACCTTGCGGCTGCACCGACCCCCGAACGACTCCGATGGCTCGGACGGCCTCCCCCGCCGGACACGACAGGCGAGTCTGGCGCCCCAACTACGTGAACACCACCCCGAGAAGCCTTCCACGGCACCTCACGCGCGGAGCGACGACCGCACCCCCGAACTGGTGAGGGACCGCATGGCGGCCTACCGCGACGGCTGGACGCGCGGCGGCGGCAGGCGACCCGGCCGCGGTGCCACCCCCGGCCCCGAAGCGGGCAGCGACAGCACTGAAGGAGACCTCGCGTGATCCACGACCCGAGAACGAGGCCCGCCCAGCCGTCCGGCGAACTCGACTGGCTGCTGGACGACCTGGTGACCCGCGTCGGCGACGTACGGCACGCCGTGGTGCTGTCCAACGACGGCCTGGCGGTGGGCGCCTCGACCGGCCTCTTGCGCGCGGACGCCGAGCACCTCGCCGCCGTCGCCTCCGGATTCCACAGCCTGGCCAAGGGGACGGGGCGGCACTTCGGAGTGGGCGGCGTCCGCCAGACCATGGTGGAGATGGACGACGCCTTCCTCTTCGTGGCCGCCGCCGGAGACGGCTCCTGCCTCGCCGTCCTCACGGCGGTGACCGCCGACATCGGACTCGTCGCGTACGAAATGGCACGGCTTGTCAAGCGCGTCGGTGAACACCTCCGCACGGCCCCCCGGGCCGCCACGCGGCCCCCCGCCGCCGGATGAACCGAGAGGGCGGTCGGCACCCATGAGCGAGGACACGGGAGGCACTCCGCCGGAGCAGGGCAGCCAGTGGTACGACGGCGAGGCCGGACCTCTGGTCCGCCCGTACGCCGTGACCGGCGGGCGCACCGGGCCCGGTCCCGGTGGAGCGCACTTCGACCTGCTCGCACTAGTGACGCTCGATCCCGGCGGTCTCACCGCCGACGGCAACCCTGCCCTCGGCCCCGAGCACCGCTCGCTCGTCGACCTGTGCCGCACCGAGACCCAGTCGGTCGCCGAACTCGCCGCCGGCACGGACCTGCCCCTGGGCGTCGTAAGAGTGCTGCTGGGTGACCTGCTCGAGCTCGGCCGCGTCACGATCAGCCGCCCGGTGCCCCCGGCGCAGCTGCCCGACGAACGGATCCTGCGCGAGGTCATCGCGGGATTGAGGGCGCTGTAGATGACAGTGCACGACCCACCGGACCTCCGCCGCCCAGTCGCCCGCGACCCGCATTCCCGAGAGAAGTGATCATGGTCTCCGAGCACTCCGAGCACTCCGAGCACTCCGAGTACGCCGACACCACCGACGGCGAGACGTCCGCCCTGGCGCTGAAGATCCTGGTCGCCGGCGGCTTCGGCGTCGGCAAGACCACCCTGGTCGGCGCGGTCAGCGAGATCCGCCCGCTGCGCACCGAGGAACTGCTGAGCGAGGCCGGGCAGTCGGTCGACGACACCGACGGCGTCGACCAGAAGGTCACCACGACCGTGGCCATGGACTTCGGCCGCATCACCATCCGCTCGGGCCTGTCCCTGTACCTCTTCGGCACACCGGGGCAGGACCGCTTCTGGTTCCTGTGGGACGAGCTATCACAGGGCGCGCTCGGAGCTGTGGTCCTGGCGGACACCCGGCGGCTGGAGGACTGCTTTCCGGCGGTGGACTACTTCGAGCACCGGCACATCCCGTTCGTGGTGGCGGTCAACTGCTTCGCCGGGGCACGCACCTACGGCGCCGACGACGTGTGCCGTGCCCTCGATCTCGACCGGGGGACCCCCGTGGTGCTGTGCGACGCCCGCGACCGGGACTCGGGGAAGGACGTGCTGATCCGGCTCGTCGAGTACGCCGGGCGGATGCACACCGCCCGGCTGCTCGACTCGGTGGGCTGAGGGACTGCGGAGGCCTCAGTCCGCGATGCCCTTCAACGCGACCACATGCTCGACGGCGACACGGACCAGGAGCTCGCCCGGAACGCCGTTGCGGGCGCCGAACTCCTCGGCGCGTTCCTCACCCATGTACCGCGCGGCGATCCGGGTCGCCCAGTGCCGGAGTTCGCCGGGATCCTCCGACAGCCGGGCGCGCCCGTTCAGCACCACGAAGTCGAACGGTGGCCGGTCGTCGTCGACGCAGAGCGCGACCTGGCCGTCGCGAGCCAGATTGCGCCCCTTCACGGTTTCCTTGCCCGTGTTGAAGACCACTTCGTCGCCCTCGAGCAGAAACCAGATCGGTGCCACGTGCGGGCTGCCGTCAGCCCGCACGGTCGACAGTTTTCCGGTGCGGGTGCCCGCCGAGACGAACGCCCGCCATTCCTCGTCGGTCATCTTCTGTGCCATGCCTCCATCCTCCTTGCCCGGACGGCGGTCGTGGGGAAGGCTGGCGAAGAGTTCCTCCAGCCAGGGGGGAGACGTCACACGGGGAGAGACCGAAGATGGCGCAGAACCAGGGACTCGGGTGGCTCCTGGACGACCTGACGGAGCGCGTGGAACAGGTACGGCACGCGTTGGTCCTGTCGAACGACGGCCTGGTGGCGGGCGCGAGCACCGGCCTCCGCCGCGAGGACGCGGAGCATCTCGCCGCCGTCGCATCCGGACTGCACAGCCTGGCGAAGGGGTCGGGGCGCCACTTCGGTGCGGGCAGGGTCCGCCAGACGATGGTCGAGTACGACGACGCCGTGCTGTTCGTCACCGCCGCAGGCAACGGCAGCTGTCTGTGCCTGCTCAGCGGCGCGGAGGCCGACATCGGCCAGATCGCCTACGAGATGACGCTGCTCGTCAACCGGGTCGGCGAGCACCTCGGCGTGGATGCCCGGCAGCCCGGGCGTGAACCCGAAGAAGAGCTCTGACCTGCATAGACGTCGCCCCGCCTGGAGTTATCCACAGGCTCGCCAGGAGATTCGCCGGACCGGCTACGGTTTTTTTCACGGCGAGCGCGGACGGCGTGAGCCACCACTCCACGGGGGAGACGACCATGTCGGGCAGCATCATCGCGGCACCACGTCACCTGACCTGTGCACCGAGCCGTGCAGCACGCGAACTCGGCCTAGCGCGAAGCGAATTCGACATCGCACTACTCCTCGGGCGGATCCGGACCGTGCCCGACGGACAGGGGGACGGGAGCCGTCGCGTGGAGCGGGCCGAGATCGAGCGCCTGCGCGCCGAGGAGGGATTCCCCGAATCGCTGCGGGAGAGCGTCAGGGCGGTGGGTACCACGGAGGGTGCGGCCCTGATGGAAGTGTCGGCCATGAGGTTCACCCGCCTGGCACGCCTCGGCCTGGTGGTGCCCGTGAGATTTTATGTGAACCGGTACCGGGCCGTGGTCTGGCTCTACCCGGCCGAGGAACTACGGCGGTTCACGGCGGACGAGCGGAACGCCCCACTGCTCACCGGCCGTATGCCCGAGGCATTGCGCGACCGACTGGGGGAGGGGCTGGATCTACGGGCCCGCACCTGGCGCGGACGTCATCTCGGATTCCTGCTGGGGCAGGCCGACGATCCCTGGGAGCGCGCCGGGGCCGTGGCCGCCTTCCTCGACCCGGTGCACATCCCGGACGTGATCAAGGACCCCTACGAGCGAGCTCATGTCAACCGCTACCGGCCGGGGCCACCGGCCAACGGCGCCCCCGGCTCGTCCTACGCGGAGCTGGCCGAGCGGATCATGACGGCGGACGACGCGGACGAGGCCGGCCGGCTCCGTCGCGATCTGGCACAGGCGGTGCGGGACGCTCGCGCCCACCGGCCGGCCCCGCGCCCCGCACCGGCCCCGCCCGCAGCACACCCGGACCCGTCACCACCGCGCCCGGATCCGTCCGCGCCGGACGCGGCGCCGGCCCCGAAACCGGCACGCGGACTCCTGCGCCGGCTGCGCCGCAGAAGCCCCCGGCCCGCAGGCTGCCGAGCCGTGACTACAGGGTCCTGAACAGCCCTTCCTGGACGACCGACACGAGCAGCCGCCCCTGCAGGTCGTAGATCCGCCCACGGGCCAGACCGCGGCCGCCCGTGGCGATCGGGGACTCCTGGTCGTACAGGAACCACTCGTCCGCGCGGAACGGCCGGTGGAACCACATCGCGTGGTCCAGCGAGGCCATGTCGAAGTTGCGCGGCCCCCACAGCGGCTCGACCGGAATGCGGACCGCGTCCAGAAGGGTCATGTCGCTGGCGTAGGTCAACGCGCAGGTGTGCACCAACGGGTCGTCGCCCAGCGGGCCGACCGCACGCATCCAGACCGCGCTGCGCGGTTCCGCGCCCTCCACCTCCGCGGCGTTCCAGCGGAGCCGGTCGACGTAGCGGATGTCGAAGGGCTGGCGGCGCGCCATCCGCTCCAGCTGCTCGGGCAGTGCGCCCAGGTGCTTGCGGACCTCCTCCGTGACCGTCGGCAGGGAATCCGGGTGCGGCACTTCGCGGGCGGGCGGGAGCTGGTGCTCGAAGGGTCCTTCCTCAGGCTTGTGAAAGGAGGCGGTCAGATTGAAGATCGTGCGGCCCTGCTGCACGGCGGTGACCCGGCGTGTAGTGAAAGACCGCCCGTCGCGCACTCGTTCCACCTGGTACACGATCGGCACGCCCGGTCTGCCGGGCCGCAGGAAGTACGCGTGCAGCGAGTGCACCGGGCGGTCACCGTCCGTGGTGCGCCCGGCGGCGACCAGTGCCTGGCCCGCCACCTGGCCGCCGAAGACCCGCTGGAGGGACTCCTGCGGGCTCAGGCCACGGAAGATGTTGACCTCGATCTGCTCCAGGTCGAGCAGGTCGACGAGTCTCTCGGCCGGATTCGTCATGGGTGGGATGCTCCTGTGCTCACAGCTGTCCGACGTCGGTGACGCGGACGACCGCACGGCCCTCCGCGTCGGAGGCCGCGAGGTCGACCTCCGCGCTGATGCCCCAGTCGTGGTCGCCCGCCGGGTCGTCGAAGATCTGACGGACGCGCCAGAGACCGTTCTGCGGCTCCTCCTGGATCACCAGCAGCTTGGGGCCGCGGGCGTCGGGGCCGGTTCCGAGGTCGTCGTACTCGTCCCAGTACTTGTCCATCGCCTCGCCCCAGGCCTGCGCGTCCCAGCCGGACTCCGCGTCCAGCTCGCCCAGTTCGTCGACCTGGTCGAGGGCGGCGAGCTCCACACGGCGGAACATCGCGTTGCGGACCAGGACCCGGAAGGCGCGTGCGTTGGTGGTGACCGGCTTGACCTCGTCGGCCTTCTCCTGGGCCTCCTCGGCGGTCATCTCCTCCGGGTTGGCCAGTTGTTCCCACTCGTCCAGCAGGCTGGAGTCGACCTGGCGCACCATCTCGCCGAGCCATTCGATCAGATCCTCGAGGTCCTCCGACTTGAGGTCGTCCGGAATCGTGTGGTCCAGGGTCTTGTAGGCGCCGGCGAGGTAGCGCAGCACGATGCCCTCGGTGCGCGCCAGCTCGTAGAAGGACACCAACTCCGTGAAGGAAAGCGCCCGTTCGTACATGTCGCGGATCACGGACTTCGGCGACAGCGGATGGTCGCCGACCCAGGGATGACTCTTGCGGTACGTGTCGTAAGCGTGGAAGAGCAGCTCCTCCAGGGGCTTGGGGTAGGTGACGTCCTGGAGGCGCTCCATGCGTTCCTCGTACTCGACGCCGTCCGCCTTCATAGCGGCCACGGCCTCGCCGCGCGCCTTGTTCTGCTGGGCGGCGAGGATCTGCCGCGGGTCGTCCAGGGTGGACTCCACGACCGACACCATGTCGAGAGCGTAGGACGGCGACTCCGGGTCCAGCAGCTCGAACGCGGCGAGCGCGAAGGTCGACAGCGGCTGGTTGAGCGCGAAGTCCTGCTGGAGGTCGACCGTGAGGCGGACGATGCGGCCCGTGGGGTCCGGCTCGTCCAGTTTCTCGACGATGCCGCCGTCCAGCAGCGAGCGGTAGATGGCGATCGCCCGCCGGATGTGCCTCAGCTGCTGCCTGCGCGGCTCGTGGTTGTCCTCCAGAAGATGGCGCATCGCCTCGAAGGCGTTGCCGGGACGGGCGATCACCGACAGCAGCATCGTGTGCGTCACCCGGAACCGGGACGTCAGCGGTTCCGGCTCGGAGGCGATCAGCTTCTCGAAGGTGTTCTCCGTCCAGCCGACGAAGCCCTCCGGTGCCTTCTTGCGCACCACCTTGCGACGCTTCTTCGGGTCGTCGCCCGCCTTGGCGAGGGCCTTCTCGTTCTCGATGACGTGCTCGGGTGCCTGCGCGACGACGAGCCCCGCCGTGTCGAAGCCGGCTCGGCCGGCGCGGCCCGCGATCTGGTGGAACTCACGGGCGCGCAGGGTGCGCACGCGGCTGCCGTCGTACTTGGTCAGGGCCGTGAAAAGCACCGTGCGGATGGGCACGTTGACGCCGACGCCCAGGGTGTCGGTGCCGCAGATGACCTTCAGCAGACCGGCCTGCGCCAGCTTCTCCACCAGGCGTCGGTACTTGGGCAGCATGCCGGCGTGGTGGACGCCGATTCCGTGACGTACGTACCGGGAGAGGTTGCGGCCGAACTTCGTGGTGAAGCGGAAGTTGCCGATCAGCTCGGCGATCTGGTCCTTCTCTTCGCGCGAGCACATGTTGATGCTCATCAGCGCCTGCGCCCGCTCCACGGCCTGCGCCTGGGTGAAGTGCACGATGTAGACCGGTGCCTGCCTGGTTTCCAGCAGATCGGTGAGCGTCTCGGTGAGCGGCGTGAGCTCGTACTCGTAGGAGAGGGGGACCGGGCGGGTCGCCGAGCGGACCACCGCGGTGGGGCGGCCGGTGCGGCGGGTGAGGTCCTTCTCGAAGAAGGAGACGTCGCCGAGCGTGGCCGACATCAGGACGAACTGCGCCTGGGGGAGTTCGAGCAGCGGGATCTGCCAGGCCCAGCCGCGGTCACCCTCCGCGTAGAAGTGGAACTCGTCCATGACCACCTGGCCGACGTCCGCGTCCTTGCCGTCGCGCAGCGCGATGGACGCGAGCACCTCGGCGGTGCAGCAGATGACCGGCGCGTCGGCGTTCACGGATGCGTCGCCGGTGAGCATGCCGACGTTCTCGGTGCCGAAGAGCTTGCACAGTTCGAAGAACTTCTCCGACACGAGGGCCTTGATGGGAGCCGTGTAGAAGGTGACCTCGTCCCGGGCCAGAGCGGCGAAGTGGGCCCCCGCGGCGATCATGGACTTGCCCGAGCCGGTGGGCGTCGACACGATCACGTTCGCACCCGAGACCGCCTCGATCAGCGCCTCCTCCTGATGGGGGTAGAGCGTGAGACCGCGCTCCTGGGCCCACGACTCGAAGGCTTCGTACAGGGCGTCGGGGTCGGCGGTCGGCGGGAGCTGATCGATGAGGGTCACGCACCCATCTTGCCTGGCGTCCCGGCCGATGGGGGAATCGGCTGCGAGCCAGAAGATCATGGCAGCTACGCTGTGTCGCCGACGGAGCGTCGATGCACCCGGTCAACTGGACAGCGGCACACGAGGAATGGGGCGGGCAACGGCCATGATGGGACCAGCACACTCACTGTCGGGGGCCGCCGCCTGGCTCGGCGTCGGAGCGGCCGCCGCCGCGGCCGGGCACCCGATGCCCTGGCCGGTGCTCCTGGTCGGCGCGCTGATCTGCGCCGGTGCCGCGCTCGCCCCCGACCTCGACCACAAGGCGGCCACCATCTCGCGCGCTTTCGGGCCGCTCTCGCGCTGGATCTGCGAGATCGTGGACAAGCTGTCGTACGCCGTCTACAAGGCGACCAGGAAACAGGGCGACCCCCGTCGCTCCGGTGGGCACCGGACGCTGACGCACACCTGGCTCTGGGCGGTCCTGATAGGCGGGGGATGCTCCGCGGCGGCGATCAGCGGGGGCCGCTGGGCGGTGCTGGCGATCCTCTTCGCGCACATGGTGCTGGCCATCGAGGGTCTGCTGTGGCGGGCGGCGCGCGGTTCGAGCAGCGACGTCCTGGTCTGGCTGCTGGCCGCGACCAGCGCATGGATCCTCGCCGGCATCCTGGACAAGCCGGGCAACGGTTCCGACTGGCTGTTCACCGCGCCCGGACAGGAGTACCTGTGGCTGGGGCTGCCCGTGGTGCTGGGAGCGCTGGTGCACGACATCGGGGACGCGCTGACCGTTTCCGGCTGCCCGATCCTGTGGCCGATCCCCGTGGGCCGCAAGCGCTGGTACCCGCTGGGGCCGCCGAAGGCGATGCGGTTCCGGGCGGGCAGCTGGGTCGAGCTGAAGGTGCTGATGCCGGCCTTCATGCTGCTCGGCGGGGTGGGCTGCGCCGCCGCACTCAACGTCATCTGAGGGACGGACCGGGCTCAGGAGGCGGACTCCCCGGAGTCCGCCCCACCGTAGCGGCGCTCGAAGCGCGCGACGCGTCCCTCGGCGTCGACCGTGCGGGCCTTGCCGGTGTAGAAGGGATGGCTCTCCGAGGAGATCTCCACGTCGACGACGGGGTACGTCTCCCCGTCGTCCCACTCGATGGTCTGGTCGCTGCTCGCGGTGGACCGGGTCAGAAAGGCGTATCCGGCGGCGCGGTCACGGAAGACGACCGCATGGTGGTCGGGGTGCTTGTCCTCCTGCATGGCGGCTCCTCGCGATGGGCGGGCGGTGGGCGGGTGGCGTTCCGGTCAGCCGGAGAGGGTGTCCTCGTCCACGACGTGCATCGCGGCCTCCTCGGCGGAGGCGGCCGCGCCGTCGATACCGACGTCGGTGGCCACGAGGGCGGCCTCCTCGTCCTCGTGCGCCCCTTCGTCGGGGGCCACGAGGCGGCCGGAGCGGAGGTCGCCGACCTCGTTGTCCAGGGCTTCGCCGTCGGTGTCCTCGACATCGCCGATGCCGTCGCCGTCGGGGGTGGCGAGGTCGGGCAGCTCCTCGGCGAGGCGCTCCTCCAGAGTCTCGCCCTGACGGCGCTCGGCCGCCGTCACACCCGCGTGCTCCACCGCCCAGGGGCGCTCGGGAGGAGACCAGCCGCGGTCCAGGGGGTCGTCGACACCGTCGTCGACGAGCGTGTCCTCCGCGTCGAGCAGTCCCGCGTCGTCCTGGATCTCGGACGCATCGGGCTGGTAGACGTCGTCTCCCCATCCGTCGGTGCTGTCCACGGCTACCTCCAGCTGCTGGCCACGGCCCGTTCTCACCGCGCCGGGCGGGGCTCCGCCGGGGTGCGGGGCACAGGTTTCACCCGGCGCGAACCGGACGGTGACCGGACGGTTCCCGGGCGTTCCCCAAGCCGGTGCCAGTTTCCAGCCTTCCACTCCGGCTCGGCACCGCGCAACGGCACGGGGACCAGCCCGAGAGTGCACACCCCGATCCCGGCTCCACGCCGTCCACCTGAAGCGTGCACTCTCCTTCCGGCCCGCTGCCGGGCCGCCCGGTGTGCCGGCGGGTCACCCGTGCCAGGACCGCCAGAGGGCCGCGTACGCGCCGTCCGCCGCGACCAGCTGGTCGTGGCTGCCGAGCTCGCTGATGCGGCCGCTCTCCACCACCGCGATGACGTCGGCGTCGTGCGCCGTGTGGAGGCGGTGGGCGATGGCGACCACGGTGCGGCCGTCCAGGACGCCGGCCAGGGAGCGCTCGAGGTGGCGTGCCGCGCGCGGGTCGAGGAGCGAGGTCGCCTCGTCCAGGACCAGGGTGTGCGGGTCGGCCAGCACCAGCCGGGCCAGCGCGATCTGCTGGGCCTGGGCGGGGGTGAGCGACAGTCCGCCCGAGCCGACCTCGGTGTCCAGGCCGTCGTCCAGCGCCCGCGCCCACCCGTCGGCGTCGACCGCGCCGAGCGCCGCCCACAGCTCGGCGTCGGTGGCGTCGGCGGCGGCCAGCAGGAGGTTGTCGCGCAGGGAGCCCACGAACACGTGGTGCTCCTGGTTGACGAGGGCGACGTGCGAGCGGACCAGCTCGGCGGGCATCCGGGAGAGCTCGGCACCTCCCAGGGTGATCCGGCCGTCCCGGGGCGCGTAGATCCCGGCGAGCAGCCTGCCCAGCGTGGACTTGCCCGCGCCCGAGGGCCCCACGAGGGCCAGCCGGGTGCCGGGTGCCACCTGAAGCGACACCTCGCGCAGGACGTCGACGCCCTCCCGGTAGCCGAAGTGCACCCGGTCGGCGTGCACGTCGTGTCCGTCCGGGGCCAGCGCCTGGTCCCCGGCGTCCGGCTCGATGTCGCGCACCCCGACCAGGCGGGCCAGCGAGACCTGGGCGACCTGGACCTCGTCGTACCAGCGCAGGATCAGGTTGACCGGGTCGACGAGCATCTGCGCGATCAGCGCGCCGGTGGTCAGCTGCCCCACCCCGATCCAGCCGCGCAGGACGAAGTACCCGCCGACCATGAGGACCGAGCCGAGGACCGTCACATGGGTGGCGTTGATGACCGGGAAGAGCACGGAACGGAGCCACAGGGTGTAGCGCTCCCAGGCCGTCCACTCCTTGATCCGGCGCTCCGACAGGGCGATACGGCGCTCGCCGAGGCGGTGGGCCTCGACGGTGCGGCCGGCGTCCACGGTCTCGGCGAGCGCGGCGGCCACGGCGGCGTATCCGGCGGCCTCGGAGCGGTAGGCGGACGGCGCCCGCCTCCAGTACCAGCGGCAGCCGGCGAACAGCAGCGGCGCGGCGAGCAGCACGGCAGCCGCCAGCGGCGGCGCGGTGACCACGAGTCCGCCCAGCAGCAGCGCCGCCCACACGAACCCGATCGCCAGCTGCGGTACGGCCTCGCGCATGGCGTTGGCGAGCCGGTCGATGTCCGTGGTGATACGGGACAGCAGGTCGCCGGTGCCGGCCCGCTCCAGCACCCCCGGCGGCAGTCCGACCGACCGGACGAGGAAGTCCTCGCGCAGGTCGGCCAGCATCCGCTCGCCGAGCATGGCCCCGCGCAGCCGTACCTCGCGTACGAACACCGCCTGGAGGACCAGCGCGAGCAGGAATGCTCCGGCGGTCGGGCCCAGGTGCAGTTCGGCGGCCCGGTCGGAGACCCGCTCCACCAGCCCGCCCACCAGGTAGGGGCCCGCCATGGAGGCCACCACGGCGACGGTGTTGACGAGGATCAGGATCCCGAAGGCGCGGCGGTGCCGACGGAACAGTTCCACCACGTAGGCGCGTACCGTCGCCGGGGCACCGACGGGCAGGGTGGTGGCCGTCGTCGGGGCCGCCGGGTCGTAGGCCGGTGGCGCGACGCCGATCATGCGCTTTCCTCGATCTCTTCCAGGGCGCCCCGGAGGGCGGCGGTACCGTTCGTTTCCAACGCCCCTCGCGGGGCGGCCCTCTCGTCGGCCGGCAGCCCCGGCACAGGAGCCTCCTCTTCGGTCTCGCGGGTCACGACCGCCCGGTACCGGGGCTCGGTGTGCAGCAGTTCGCGGTGTGCGCCGACCGCCACCACCTCGCCGTCGTGGACGAGGACGACACGGTCCGCGCGGTCCAGCAGCAGCGGTGAGGAGGTGAACACCACCGTCGTGCGGTCGGTCCGCAGCTGCCGTAGCCCCTCGGCGATCCGTGCCTCCGTGTGGGAGTCGACGGCCGAGGTCGGCTCGTCCAGTACCAGCACCTCGGGGTCCGTGATCAGCGACCGGGCCAGCGCGAGCCGCTGGCGCTGGCCGCCCGACAGTGAGCGTCCGCGCTCCGTGATGCGGGCGTCCATCGGGTCGGCGGCGTCCAACGAACCCTGGACCAGGGCCTCCAGGACGTCCCCGCACTGCGCGGCCGCCAGTGCCTCCTCCGCGCGGACCGCGCCGGACGCGGGCACGTCGAGCAGCTCGCGCAGCGAACCCGACAGCAGCACCGGGTCCTTGTCCTGCACGAGGACGGCGGTGCGCGCGCAGTCCAGGGGCAGTTCGTCCAGTGGCACCCCGCCGAGCAGCACGGACGGGCCGGGTTCGGTGGGGTGGCCGCCCAGCCGCTCGGCGAGCCGCCCGGCCGCGTCCGGGTCGCCGCAGACCACGGCGGTCAGTCGGCCGGTGGGCGCGAGCAGTCCGGTGCCCGGGTCGTACAGGTCGCCGTCCGGAGTCCCCGCCTCGCGTGAGCCTCCCGCGTCCGTCGTGCGCTCCAGTGACAGCACGCGCGCGGCTCGCTTGGCCGACGGGCGTGAGAAGGAGTAAGCCATCGCGATCTCCTCGAAGTGCCGCAACGGATAGGCGAGGATCATCACCGAGCTGTAGGCGGTGACCAGTTCACCGACGGTGATCCGGCCGTCCCGTGCGAGCTGGACGCCGTGCCAGACGATCGTGATCAGCAGCACTCCGGGCAGGAGCACCTGGATCCCGGCGATCAGGGACCACATCCGGGCGCTGCGCACGGCCGCGCGCCGAACCTCCTGGGAGGCGCTGCGGTAGCGGTCGAGGAACAGTTCCTCGCCGCCGATGCCGCGCAGCACGCGTAGTCCGGCGACGGTGTCCGAGGCCAGTTCGGTGGCCCGGCCCGCCTTCTCGCGCTGGACGTCGGCACGCCGGGTCGCCCGGGGCAGCAGCGGCAGCGCGGCGAGCGCCACCACGGGCAGGCCCACCGCGAGCAGCACGCCGAGCGCCGGCTGGTAGACGAGCAGGGCCACGCAGACCACGACCACCGTCAACGCGGCGGCGGTGAAACGCGAGACCGCCTCGACGAACCAGCCGATCTTCTCGACGTCACCCGTGGAGACGGCCACCACCTCGCCGGCCGCGACCCGCCGGGTCAGCGCCGAGCCGAGCCGTGCGGCCTTTCGGGCCAGCAACTGCTGGACGCGGGCGGCGGCCGTGATCCAGTTCGTGATGGCCGTCCGGTGCAGGAAGGTGTCGCCGACGGCGATGCCCGCGCCGCACAGCGCCAGCAGCCCGCCGGTCAGGGCCAGATGCCTGCCGGAGCGGTCGACCACGGACTGCACGGCGAGTCCGACGCAGAACGGCAGCGCGGAGACGGAGACGAAGTGCAGCAGGCCCCAGGCCAGCGACTTCGCCTGGCCACCCAGCTGGTTGCGCCACAGCCACCACAGGAATCGGGGACCCGAACGCGCGTCGGGGACGCCCGGGTCGGGATACGGAAGGTCTTGGATCTGCATGGCGTATGACGTCCCAGTGGCTCGTGTCAGGGGCTCGTGTGAGGGGGAGGAGACGGCAACAAACCGTGCAAGGTTCGCGTCGCAGCGTGGTCGAAAGCAAACGGTTTTCCGGGGCGGTGCCCACAACGTGCCACCATGGCTCCGTGCAGTTGAACGGTGTGCGGCGTACGACGGTCGTGGTGACGGCTCTCGGAACGCTTCTGACGACCTTGTCGGTCCTGTCCGGATGCGGCTCAGCGGAAGACGGGGGTGCCCGGCCCGCCGGGGCGCGGGGAGCCCCCGGCCGCTCCGCGCACCGCCCCGCCACCGTCGACCCGACCCGCCTGCCGGGTGTCGGTGACCGGCTGCACCGCAGGATTCCCGCCGAATCCGGCCAGGTGGTGGCCGTCTACGGCCGCGGCAAGGACTCGTCCGAAGCCACGGTCGTGCTGTACACCCGGCGCGGCGGTGCCTGGGAGCGGACCCGGAGTTGGCCGGCGCACAACGGTAAGAAGGGCTGGACCCTCGACCACCGCATGGGTGACAACCGCAGCCCCGTCGGGGTGTTCACCCTCTCCGACGCGGGCGGCGTGCTCGACGATCCCGGTGCCGGGCTGCCGTACACGCAGGACGCGTCGTTCGCGGCCCCGCGCACGTGGGCGGAGTCGCACTGGCACGATTTCGACTACGTCATCGCCATCGACTACAACCGTGTCAAGGGCACCCCGCCGAACAACCCGGCCCGCCCCGAGGGCGAGCAGAAGGGCGGCGGCATCTGGCTGCACATGGACCACGGCAGCGGCACCTCGGCCTGCGTCAGCGTCTCGCGGGACGCCATGGAGTACCTGCTGCGCACCCTCGACCCGGCCCGGCATCCCGTCATCGTCATGGGGGACAGGGCGGACCTGAGCGCCTGATCCGCCCGGGCCTCATTGCGGCCGGGCCCGACTCCCCGTAGAACACCGGCCATGAGAAGCCGGATAGTCATGTCCATGCTCGCCGGGATCTCCCTCCTGGCGGGCGTCCTCCTGGGAGCGGCTCCCGCGCGGTCCGCCGACGTCCCCGCCGAGTTCGGCACCGACTGGCACGACCCCGTGACGGCCGCTCCGGCCGTCACCCGACCGCACACGAAATCCTGTGCGGTCACCCTCGCCAAGGCGCAGTTCAGGGACTTCACGCCGTACCGGGGCGCCTACACGCCCCCGGCGGGCTGCGGCGACCGCTGGAGCAAGGTGGTGCTGCGACTCGACGGCAAGGTGAAGGGCCGTCAGTACGACCGGCTCGGCTATCTGCGCGTCGGTGGCGTGGAGGTGCTGCGTACCTCGACGCCCGAGCCGTCCCCGGACGGCATCGAGTGGTCGGTGGAGAAGGACGTCACGCGTTACAGCGCCGTCCTCCGCAGCCCGCAGAACGTCGAGATGCTCATCGGGAACGTCGTCGACGACACGTACACGGGCGTCATCGACGTGAAGGTCACACTGACCTTCTACGCGGGCCGCCCGTCCGCCGCCGCGCCGGACCGCGTCCTCACCCTCACCGACACGGCCGGCGGAACCACCCTCACCACCCCGCGCAACACCGAGCGCGTGGTCGCGGAGGTGTACGCCACCGGATCCGGCGGCGGCTGCGAGGAGTTCTGGTACCTGGCGGCCCCCGACCCGGCGCCGTACTCCTGCAAGGCGGCCGGCGGTCCCTACCGCGAGGTGCAGATCAGGGTCGACGGCCAACTCGCCGGGATCGCCGCGCCGTTCCCGAACGTGTGGACCGGCGGCTGGTCCAACCCGTTCCTCTGGTACGTCGTTCCGGGTCCGCGCGCCTTCGACGTCCGGCCGATCGAGTACGACCTGACCCCCTACGCGGGCATCCTCGACGACGGCCGCCCGCACCGCGTGGAGGTCTCCGTGGTCGGCGTCCCCGAGGGGCAGACGGGCTGGAGCACTCCCGTCAACGTCCTGGTCTGGCAGGACGCGGGCCGGGCGCGGCTCACCGGCGGGCTCACCCTGCGCAAGGAGGGCGTCCTCAGGAACTCCGCGACCTACACGCCGGGTCCGGACCAGCGCGTGGACACCGACGCCGGTCACCGGCTCACCGTCGCCGGATACGTCGACACCTCCCACGGCCGAGTGACGACCACCGTCAGGCGCACGCTCGCCAACACCTCCGCCCACCGCTGGACGGACGGCGAGACGACGGACGCACTCGACGCCCGCTGGACCGACGACGAGTCGGTGACGGTCGACGGACGTGGACCCGCCGCGAAGACGTACACACACCGGACGTACACGATGGACGGCACCACCGTCATCGGCACCGACGACCGGCTGCGCACGGTACTCACCCTGGGCGACCGGGCGGCGATGGCCGGGACACGCAACGGCAGGCGCACGGCGTGGTCGCGGCTCGACGACACCTACACCGGCGACGCCGCCTACACCCTCGACGTCCCCCGCGACCAGCGTCACGCGGTCGGCACGACCCGTGAGCGCTACCGGCTGTACGGCCCGGCCGGCTGCTACGACCGTTCGCTGACGACGGTTCAGGGGGTGCTGACGCAGGACGACAGGCGTTGCTGACGGGGCGGCGCGGGCGCGGGACGGTCAGCAGCGCTTGACCGTCGCCCCGTCGACCAGCGCGTCCAGTAGGTCGCCGAGCAACTCGCGCTGCTCGTGCGTCAACGGCGCCAGGATCTCCCGGGCGGCCGACCGCCGGGCCCCGCGCAGCTCGTCGAGGGCCTTGCGGCCGGCCTCCGTCAGCTCGATCCGGGTGACCCGCCGGTTCACCGGGTCGGGCACCCGGCGCACCCTGCCGCTCGCCTCCAGCCCGTCGACCAGGGTGGTGACCGCACGCGGCACCACCTCGAGGCGCTCGGCCAGGTCGGCCATGCGCGGCGGTGAGCCGTAGTGGGCGAGGGTGCGCAGCAGCCGGGACTGGGCCGGGGTGATGCCCAGGTCGCACTGTTCCAGATGGCGCTTCTGGATGCGGTGCACCCGGCGGGTGAGCCGCAGCAGCTGCTCCGCGAGCAGGCCCTCGGGATCGGGGGTGGTCATGCGGGAACAATATCAGGATGCAGTTCATTGTGAGTATAGGTAACAATGACCTATGATCAATCGACCGCCGTCGGTCGGACCTGCCCGGTCTCGTCGCCGACGCCCGCCCACCCCGTAGGAGCCCATGCATCCCGACCGTGCGAACGTCTGGACCCCGCCTGCCGACGCCAAGGAGCAGCCCCGGCAGGTGCGCCGCATACTGAAGCTCTTCCGTCCCTACCGCGCCCGGCTCGCGATCGTCGGTCTGCTGGTCGGCGCATCGTCCCTGGTGTCGGTCGCCACGCCGTTCCTCCTCAAGGAGACCCTCGACGTCGCGATCCCCGACGGCCGCACCGGCCTGCTGAGCCTGCTGGCGCTCGGCATGATTCTCAGTGCCGTGCTCAGCAGCGTCTTCGGTGTACTGCAGACACTGATCTCCACGACCGTCGGCCAGCGCGTCATGCACGACCTGCGCACCGCCGTCTACGGCCGGCTGCAGCGCATGTCACTCGCTTTCTTCACCCGCACCCGCACCGGTGAGGTGCAGTCCCGCATAGCCAACGACATCGGCGGCATGCAGGCCACCGTGACCTCCACCGCCACCTCGCTGGTCTCCAACCTCACCAGCGTGGTCGCCACGATCGTCGCCATGGTCGCGCTCGACTGGCGGCTGACCCTCGTCTCGCTGCTCCTGCTGCCGGTGTTCGTGTGGATCAGCCGCCGCGTCGGCAATGAGCGCAAGAAGATCACCACCCAGCGCCAGAAGCAGATGGCCGCGATGGCCGCGACGGTCACCGAGTCGCTCTCCGTCAGCGGCATCCTGCTCGGCCGCACCATGGGCCGCGCCGAGTCCCTGACCGCGTCCTTCGCGGAGGAGTCCGAGCGGCTGGTCGACCTCGAGGTCAAGTCGAACATGGCCGGCCGCTGGCGCATGGCCGTCATCACCATCGTCATGGCCGCCATGCCCGCCGTCGTCTACTGGACCGCCGGGGTGGCCCTCCAGCTGGGCGGCCCGCAGGCCTCGCTCGGCACGATCGTCGCCTTCGTCTCCCTCCAGCAGGGCCTGTTCCGCCCGGCCGTCAGCCTGCTGTCGACCGGCGTGCAGATCCAGACCTCGCTGGCGCTCTTCCAGCGCATCTTCGAGTACCTCGACCTGCCGATCGACATCACCGAACGGGAGCGGCCCGTCCACCTCGATGCCGTCAAGGGCGAGGTCCGCTTCGAGGACGTCGAGTTCCGCTACGACGACAAGAGCGGCCCCGTCCTCGACGGCATCGACGTCACGGTTCCGGCGGGCGGCAGCCTGGCGATCGTCGGCCCGACCGGCGCGGGCAAGTCCTCGCTCGGCTACCTCGTGCCCCGGCTGTACGACGTCACCGGCGGCCGTGTGACCCTGGACGGCGTCGATGTGCGCGACCTCGACTTCGACACCCTGGCCCGCGCGGTCGGCGTCGTCTCCCAGGAGACGTACCTCTTCCACGCCTCGGTCGCCGACAACCTCCGTTTCGCCAAGCCGGACGCCACCGACGAGGAGCTGCACGCGGCGGCGAAGGCCGCCCAGATCCACGACCACATCGCCGCACTGCCCGACGGCTACGACACGGTGGTCGGCGAGCGCGGCCACCGCTTCTCCGGCGGTGAGAAGCAGCGTCTCGCCATAGCCCGCACCATCCTGCGCGACCCTCCGGTGCTCATCCTCGACGAGGCGACCAGCGCCCTGGACACCCGCACGGAGGCCGCGGTGCAGGAGGCCATCGACGCCCTGTCGGCCAACCGGACGACGCTCACCATCGCGCACCGCCTGTCCACCGTCCGGGACGCCGACCAGATCGTGGTGCTGGACTCCGGGCGAGTGGCCGAGCGGGGGACGCACGAGGAACTGCTGGAGCTGGACGGACGGTACGCCGCCCTGGTCCGGCGGGACGCGCAACTGGAACCGACAAGCTGAAGATGCTGCCGTATATCCGGTGATATACCAGGTTTGTGACGATATGCGGGTTAACGTGCCCGCATGCAGACGAACGCTCAGCCGCGGAGAACGATCCGACTGACACGCCGGGGCCGTATCGCCCTCGTCGCGACCGGCGCCGTCCTGGCCGGCACCGCCGTGGCGGTGCCGCTGCTCACCCTGGGCGACGACGGCGAGGCCGCCCGGCCCAGGACACTGGTGATCCCGGAGGGCTGGCGCGCCAGCCAGGTCTACCAGGCCGTCGACAAGGCCCTCGGCCTTCCCGCCGGCACCGCCCGCAAGTCCATCGGCAAGGCGGCGCTGAAGCTGCCGGGCGACGCCCAGGGCAACCCGGAGGGCTACCTCTACCCGGCGACGTACCCGATCGACCACAAGGCGACCCCGCAGTCGCTACTGCAGTCGATGATCGACACCGCCAACCGGAAGTTCAACGGGGCGCCGATCGCCGCCGGCGCGCAGCACAACGCGATGAACATCTACCAGGCGGTCACCATCGCGAGCATCGTCCAGGCCGAGGCCGCCTCGAAGGCCGACATGGGGAAGGTGGCCCGGGTCGTCTTCAACCGGCTCCAGCGCGGCATGCCCCTGCAGATGGACTCCACCATCGACTACGCCCTGAACCGCAGAACGGTCCGGACGACCACGGACGACACCCGTATCCAGAGCCCTTACAACTCCTACCAGCGCATGGGTCTGCCCCCCACACCGATCGACAACCCGGGTGAGGCGGCGATGCGCGCGGCCATCAACCCGGCGCCCGGCGACTGGCTGTACTTCGTCACCGTCAAGCCCGGCGACACCCGCTTCACCGCCGACTACGCCGAGCACCAGCGCAACGTGGCCGAGTTCAACGCCCTGCAGCAGAGCACGATGCGGCAGCCAAGCCCCGGCCGGACCCCGCGGCCGGCGCAGAGCAGGGCCACGCGGCCCTCCGCCTGAGCGGCCGCGGCGACCGGGGCGTCACGCGGCGGCCGGCTCGGCGGCCAGCAGTCGTCCGATGTCCCGCACGGCCGCGCGCCCCGCCCGGTTGGCGCCTATGGTGCTGGCCGACGGCCCGTACCCGACGAGGTGGATGCGCGGGTCGGCCACCGTGCGCGTCCCCTCGACCCGGATTCCGCCGCCGGGCTCGCGCAGCCGCAGTGGCGCCAGATGGTCGAGGGCCGCCCGGAAGCCGGTCGCCCAGAGGATGACGTCGGCGGAAACGCGCCGTCCGTCCCTCCATTCCACTCCGTCGGGAGTGATGCGGTCGAACATCGGCAGCCGGTCCAGTACGCCGTCCCGCAGTCCCTGCCGGATCGCGTCGTTGAGCGGCAGGCCCGTGACCGAGACCACGCTCCTCGGCGGCAGTCCCTGCCGTACCCGCTCCTCCACGAGCGCGACCGCGGCCCGGCCGGCTTCCTCGTCGAACGGCCCCTCGCGGAAGACCGGCGGACGTCGGGTGACCCAGGTGGTGGCGGCCGCGTACGGGGCGATCTCCAGCAGGTGCTGGGTGCCGGAGGCGCCCCCGCCGACCACGACCACCCGCAGCCCGGCGAACTCCTCGGGCCCCTTGTACCGCGCGGTGTGCAACTGCCGCCCCCGGAAACTCTCCTGGCCGGGGTAGTGCGGCCAGAAGGGCCGGTCCCAGGTGCCGGTGGCGTTGATCAGCGTCCGCGTCGACCAGGTGCCGTCCGAGGTCTCCACCAGCAGCCGGCCGCCCTCGCCCTCGCGCACGGCGCGCACCCGGACGGGCCGCAGCACCCGCAGGTCGAAGGTCCGCTCGTAGGCGTCGAAGTACTCCCCGACGACCTCCGCGGACGGCCGTGCCGGATCGGTGTCCGTCAGCTCCATCCCCGGCAGGGAGTGCATCCCGTGCACCTTGCCGTAGGTCAGCGACGACCACCGGAACTGCCAGGCGCCGCCAGGCGCGGGGGAGTGGTCGAGGACCACGAAGTCGCGGCCCGGCTCGAAACCGTCGCGCCGCAGGTGATAGGCGCTCGACAGACCCGCCTGCCCGGCGCCCGCGACGACCACGTCGACCTCACGCATGCTGTTCACGTCGGTACGAACACCGGGGGCGCCCGGGGATCTTCCCGTGCTATCGGGCGGGGTGACGTGTGAAACCCGGCCCAGCGGTGAGGATGGGGGCATGTCGGATGCCTTCACCACCCGAGTGCTGCACGTGGCCACCGGTTCCCGGGAGCGGGTCGCGGACCTCACCCGCGACTGCGAGGCCTTCCTGGCCGAGGTGGCGGCCGGCCGCGACGGCCTGCTGAACCTCTTCGTCCCCCATGCCACAGCCGGCATCGCCGTCATCGAGACGGGCGCCGGCAGTGACGACGACCTCCTGGCCGCCCTGCGCACCCTGCTTCCCGCGGACGACCGCTGGCAGCACCGCCACGGCAGCCCCGGCCACGGCCGTGACCACGTCCTCCCCGCGATCGTCCCCCCGCACGCGACCCTGCCGGTGGTCGGCGGGCGGCTGGAACTGGGGACATGGCAGTCGGTGTGCCTGGTGGACACGAACCGGGACAATCCCGACCGAAAGGTGAGGTTGAGCTTCCTGGCGTGACCGTCCTGCCGCCGAGGCCGCGCCGAACGGGGGAGCTGAAGCCCGAAGCCGAAGCGCCACCGCACACCGGCAAGTACCTACCTGCAGGGTCGGGGCCGCTCAGCGCCCGTCACCGCCGCCTGCCAAGATGGCCCGACACGACGCCGGTGGCCGGCTCGGGGACGGGAACCACATTGATCCTTCGTGGAGTGCTCGCTCTGCTCCTGCTGCTCGCGGGCGGCGGCTGCACGGCGGTGGCATGCGGTTACCGCGGTGTCGACGTATGGGTCTGGGACTGGGCGGACGCACTGCGCACCCCGTACGGAAAGACCTGGCGAAGCCTAGTCACCATGCGGATCCGCTTCGGGGTCCTGGGCGTCTTCCTCCTGGCCGGAGCGTTGCGCGCCCTGGTGAGCTGACCGCGACCCGCCTCGGAACAGTCCGGGCACACCGCCACGGTCACCGACTTCCGGCGGCTTCCCGCCGACGCGATCCGCTGGTGTGGGCGAAGCGACCCCCGGTGTTATTCAATGAGGTGTGCGGTCAGGGATCTCGGGGCCCCGTCGCACGGGTCCGAGTACGGCCCCGGCGCTGTGCCGGGGATCGCGGGATTGCTGAGAGAGCCGCATGGACTCCACACCCTCTCCCTCGTCCCCTTCGGCGTTCGGCCTGGTCAGCAGCGCCCTGGGGCGCTACATCCCGCGCGGTGGAACGGCAGCGGACGCCGGTCCCGACGACGCGCAGGGCGATCGCGCGACCCGCCGTCGTATGTCCGAGGACCCGGCAGCCGGTCATCAGGACCAGATCCTCGGTGCGGTCAACCTGGACAGGGATCTGAGGATCACCCGCTGCAATCTGGAGGCCCCCGTGTTCGCGGGCCTGACCGCCGTGACCGGGAGTCCCTTCGTCGATCTCCTGCCCCCCGGGGACGTACCGACGGTCACCCGGCGGTTGCGGCAGGTCCTGGAGACCGGGGAGGCGCATGTCGCCCGGATCCAGCGTCTGCGGCGTCGTGACGGGTCGGAGCTGGTGGTCTCGCTCAGCATCCTGCCCGCCGCGGTGCCCCAGGAAGGTCTGACCGTCTCCCTGATCGCCATGGCCAGGAGGCTGCACCTGTACGCCGCCGAGACCGCGATCGGCACCTCGCTGGACATCGGCGAGACCGCGCAGTCGCTGGCGCAGTCCCTGCTGGCCTGGGGGGACGTGGCCGCCGTCGACCTCGACTTCGCCGTGTGGACGGGGGAAGGGGTCACCGGCCAGGGGCAGGGGCGTATCCGGCTGCGGCGGGCGGCCCTGGTGCCGGACCGGGCCTGGCCCGAGGGGTACGTGACCCCGGGCGACGATCTTCCCAGCGACGCGAGTCGCCTGCTGGCGCAGGCGGTACGGCGGGACGACGCCCCGCAGGCCATCGTCATTCCCGACCGGGAGACGGTCGAGCGGGTGCTCGGCAATCCGCGAGTGATGCGTGCTCTGGTGCCCGGCGACCGGTCGGCGGGTGTGGCGTGCATACCGCTGGTCCTGGACCACGCGCCGCCCGTCGTGCTGGGCGTCGCGGAGGTCTGGCGGCGCGCGGACTGCCCCTTCCGCGACAGTGAGCTGTTCGACCTGCAGGAACTGGTTGCCAGGACCGCCCATCATGTCGACCTGGCCCGTCAGCACCAGCGCGAGCACACGCAGGTGCTGGCGTTGCAGCGCCGGCTGCTGCCCAGGACCGGCGGCGACACCGTCGAGATCGCCAGCGTCTACCAGCCCGCCACGCCCGACAGCGCGGGGGTCGGCGGCGACTGGGTGAACAGTTTTCCGCTGCCGGACGGCCGTACCGCGCTGGTGGTCGGTGACGTCGTCGGGCACGGTCTGGGAGCCGCGGCGACCATGGGCCAGCTGAGCATGGAGGCCCGTGCGCTGCTGTCCGCGGGGCTCGCACCGGACGAGGTACTGGAGCACCTGGACGAGACCGTGACCCTGCTGGACGACGCCGAGTCCGGGCTGGCGGCCGGCTACAGCGCCCTCGGGTCGACCTGCTGCATCGCCCTGTACGACCCGGTCAGCCGGCATGTGGCGCTGTCCAGTGCCGGCCACCTCCCGCCGGTCCTGGTCTCCCCGGACGGGCACGCGCGCCCGCTCGCTGTCCGCCCGCACCCCGGCCTGGGCGCCGAGTTCGCGCTGCGGGAGCCGTTCGAGGTGCACACCTTCGACGCACCCCCGGGCTCCCTGCTCGCCCTCTACACCGACGGCCTGGTGGAGGATCCGGTCGCGTCGATCGACGAGGGCATCGCCAGGCTGGCGGACGCCGTGTCCGGGGTGCACCCCTGGGATTCCCTCCAGCAGGCGGCACGGCACGTCGTCTCCGCGCTGGCACCTGTGCGCCGCCGCGACGACGTGACCCTGCTGCTGGCGCGGATGATCGGCTACCGCAAGGGGGACACCGCGACCTGGCGGTTGCCCGCCCGCTACGACGCACCCGCCCGCGCCCGCTCGCAGGTCTCCGCGCTGCTGCGGAAATGGCGTACGAGGGACGACACCCGGGACAATGTGCTGCTGCTGGTCAGCGAGCTGGTCACGAACGCGGTGCGCTTCGCCACCGGCCCCGTCACGGTACGGCTGATCAGGGCGGGCCACGGCCTGCTGTGCGAGGTGGGCGACACCGGCAACGGCCGACCACGTCTGAGTCCGGGCGGTCTCCTCGACGACGGCGGTCGTGGCCTGCAGGTCGTGCACCGGCTCACCACCCGGTGGGGTGTCCGGTGGACGGACACCGGCAAGGTGGTCTGGGCGGAAGTCGCGAGGTGACGCGGCTGCGGGACGGGGGCTCGGCCGGCCCGTAGGAGCACGGCGAGGGCGGGGGCGGAGTGCGCGTCGGTCGACGCACTACATCCACTGCCCTTCCAGGGCCGTGGCGGTCAGACCCGGTGCGGCCGCGTACAGGACGGCGCGACTGCCGGGCTTCTGCCCGGCGTCGTACGCCCGCCGCATGATGTCGAACACGGCGGCGCCGCCGCGGTTGCCGCTGGTGTAACTGGCCCTGCTGTGATCGAGCAGCCCCGACGGCCACGCGTCGGGCATCGTCTGCTCCATGTACTCCAGCACCCGTGTCCCGCCGGGGTGCGCGAGCAGCACGTCGGGGTGCCAGGAGTCGGGGTCGTCCTGGTAACGGACGCGCAGCCACTCCCACATCGCGGTGACCGTCTCCTGTACGGCGCGCGGCCCGCGCCGGTCCATCACGAAGTGGGTGCCGTCCGCCCGCGTTTCCAGACGGTGCAGGTCCTGGGTGCCGGGCAGGATGTGGTGCCAGGCGGTGTCCAGTCGCAGCATCGACTCGCGCCTGGGGCGGCCGGTGACCACCACGGCGACCGCGGTGTCCGCGAACAGCAACCGGACGATCAGGGACTCGAGTGTGTCGTCCGCGGGCTGGTAGGTCGTGCTCAGCGCCTCCGCGATCACGACGAGGACCACCCGGTCGGGGTCCGCGGTCACGAGGTCCGCCGCCAGCGCCAGGGAGCGGGTCCCGGCGATACAGGCCCACTGCGTGGCGGGCAGCAGCATCACGTCGTCGCGGAGCGGAAGCCTGTTGGCCAGGGAGATGTCCAGACCCGGCAGTGCCGGGGTGGTGGAGTGACTGGTGATCAGGCAGTCGATGTCCGCGGCGTCCAGCCCGGCGATCTGCAGGGCCCCGCGCGCCGCACGCTCTCCGTACGACTGCACGGCCTCCCAGGCGGGTGCGGTGCGCTCCTGGACGGTCTGCGGCGCGGGTATCGCCTCGAGTGCGGCGATCACGCGGTCCACGTCCTGTGGGGCGAATCCGTCGCGCGCCAGCGCTTCTTGGGCCGATCCGATGCCGAGGGCCCGCAGACCGCCGCCGTTGCCGGGCGCGACGGCGGCCTCCAGCGGCAGCATCCACCCACGGGTCTCGATGCCCGTGGCGGCCGCGATGCCGTCGATCCGCGGCGCCCAGGCCGCGTGCGGATGCCGGTCGCGCACCTCCGCCACGATCTGGCTGGTCCGAACGGCGTGCTCGCCGTGTATCACGGCAGGGGGACAGAGGTAAGCGGCCATGACGGGGCACCTTTCCGGGGGAAGAAGAGGGAATGTCACGAATTCTGTGTCGTGGGTCACTTTGGAACTTCGTGCCCAAGGCATTGCCGATAGGCTCCACTTCGGGAGTCGGCGTCCGGGTTCGAGCATGGACGACAAGCAGACATTTACGCTGTGATGCAGGCAACTCGGACATTCTTCGCAATGCGTGACACCGCACACATCGCATGGCGGGGACCACAAAGCGGTTCGGTAAGCCTTACTTGGCTCGGCGTCAGCCGGTACGGCCGCTCACGCCGTGACATGCGGGCTGTCGGACGCGAAGGGCGGCGGAGGGGTACTGAAATGCCAACTCTGTTGCGGCAAAAGGCATTTCATGGCCTCTGGCGGAGGCCGGTACGGTCTGCCGCATGGAATGGAGCCTTCAGAGCGCCGAAGAACTCGCGGCGGCCTTGCGTGCCGGTGAAGTGACCTCTGTACAACTGACCGACGAGGCGATCGCCCGGATCGAGCGGGACGACAAGGCGATCAACGCCATCTGTGTGCCGGACTTCGACCGTGCCCGGGACGCCGCGCGCGATGCCGACCAGGCGCGCGCCCGCGGTGAGGACCTGCCGCTGCTCGGCATTCCGGTGACGGTCAAGGAGTCCTACGACATGGCCGGGCTGCCCACGACATGGGGCATACCGCAACACCGCGACCACATGCCGGCCGAGGACGCGGTGCAGGTGTCACGGCTCAAGGCCGCGGGCGCGGTGATACTCGGCAAGACCAATGTGCCCTTGGGGCTGCAGGATGTGCAGAGCTTCAACGAGCTCTACGGCACCACCAACAACCCGTGGGACCACGGGCGCACCCCGGGAGGGTCCTCCGGCGGATCGGCGGCGGCCCTGGCCTCCGGCTTCGGCGCGCTGTCCATCGGCTCCGACATCGGCGGTTCGCTGCGCACCCCCGCACACTTCTGCGGTGTCCACGCGCACAAGCCGACGCTCGGGCTGGCGGCGAACCGCGGTATGGTCCCACCGGACGTGCCGGCATGGCCGGCCGATGTCGACCTCGCCGTCGTCGGCCCGATGGCACGCACTGCCCGCGACCTCACCCTCCTGCTCGACGTGATGGCCGGACCGGACCCGCTGACACACGGCGTGGCGTACCGACTGACGCTCCCGCCCGCGCGCCACGAACGGCTCCGCGACTTCCGGGTCCTGGTCCTCGACGACCATCCGCTCATTCCCACCGGGTCCGCGGTGCGGGCGGGCGTGAACCGGGTGGCCGACGCGCTTGTCGACGGCGGCGCCCGCGTCGAACGGCACAGTCCACTGCTGCCCGACCTGAACGAAGCGGCGATCCTCTACACGCAGTTGCTGATGTCGAGCACCGTGGCGCGGTTTCCCGTCGAAGCGTACGCATGGCTGCGGGCCCGCGCCGCCGAACTGGACGCGGACGACCAGAGTCTCGACGCGACACGGCTGCGCGCCATGGTGTTCAGCCACCGCGACTGGATGGAGGCGAACAACCGCCGCGAGCGCCACCGCCACGGCTGGCGGCAGTTCTTCGCCGAGTTCGACGCCGTGGTGTGCCCCATCACGCCCACCCCCGCCTTCCCGCACGACCACAACCCCGATCCGAGGGAACGCCGGATCGACATCGACGGCGTCGAGTACCCGTACCTCGATCAGCTCGTCTGGGCCGGTCTGGCCACCATGCCCGGCCTCCCCGCCACCGCCGTACCGGCGGGCCGGTCCCCGGAGGGCCTGCCGGTGGGAGTGCAGCTCATCGGTCCGATGCTCGAGGACCGCACCCCGCTGCGCCTCGCCGAACTGCTCGAGCGGAAGATCGGCGGCTTCCAGGCGCCGAAGTAGACCTGCTCCTCGGGCAGGGGCGGCGGTTGGTGTGCCGAGCACTCCCGGAGGGCGTCCGGCGACCGCCCGACGCCCTCCGGGGGCGAACAAATGCCCAATAACGTACGGTGTGGGGGACGCAGCAAGCCGGGCTCGCCGTGACGGAAGCGGCCGCGCAGTACGCGGCAGCCCCGGCTCGTCCACGCCGGGAGAGGAAGCATGACAATACGCGTCCGGCAGCAGCCCAGGAGCCGCCGCACAGCACTGCGCGCCGGGGTCCCGCTGGTCACTCTGGCGCTCGCGGTCACAGGCTGCGGTGCGTCGGCCGCGCCCGGGGGGACAGCCGACTCCCCCCGGTCCCCCGCTGCCACCCATGGCACACGAGACCCGGGTTCCGCCAGGGCGCTGCCGAGCCGTACCAGCGCCGACGCCGCCCCGCCCCCCTCGAGCGCCGCACCGTCGGCACCCGCCGCCACCTGTACCGACCGGTACTTGTCCGGCATGACCACCGCTCAACGGGCCGGACAGCTCCTCATGGGAGGCGTCTCCGCGGACCGGCCCGACCAGGCCCAGCTGCACACCCTGCGCGACAACCACGTCGGGTCCGTCATGCTGACCGGCCGAAGCACCGCCGGTACGACGGCCACCAGAAACCTCGTCGACGGTTTCCGGGGCCAAGCGGACCAGGTCGGCGGACGGCGGGTCGGCCTCCTGGTCGCGACCGACCAGGAGGGCGGCCAGGTGCAGGTGCTCCACGGCCCCGGCTTCTCGGACATGCCCAGCGGTCTGGCCCAGGGCAGCCTGCCGACCGCGACGCTGCGTACCCAGGCCGCCGGGTGGGCCCGGCAGCTCAAGGCCGCCGGGGTCGACCTGAACCTGGCGCCGGTCGCCGACGTGGTCCCGGCCGCTCTGGGCACCCGCAACATCCCGATCGGTTCCTTCCAGCGTGAGTACGGCCATACCGCGGACACCGTGACCTCACACACCGGCGCCTTCGCCGCGGGCTTCGCGCAGACCGGCGTGATGACCACGCTCAAGCACTTTCCCGGGCTGGGCCGGGTGATCGGCAACACCGACACCACCGCGAACGTCGTGGACTCGGTGACGACCGCCGACAGCTCCGGCCTCACGCCGTTCCGGGCCGGGATCCGGGCCGGGGCGCCCTTCGTGATGGTCTCGTCGGCCACCTACACCAAGATCGACCCCAGGCACCTTGCGGCCTTCTCGCCGACGGTCATCGACGACCTGCTGCGCAGCCGGTTCGGATTCAAGGGAGTGGTCATCTCCGACGACCTCGGGAACGCGGTCGCGGTACGGTCCTTCAGCCCTGCCCAGCGGGCCGTGAACTTCGTCGCGGCCGGCGGGGACATGATCCTCACGGTGCGGCCGAGCACCATACCCGCGATGGCACAGGCCATCCGGGCCCGGATGGGGCAGGACGCGACGTTCCGGGCCAAGGTCGACGACAGCGTGCGCCGGATACTCGACGCCAAGCGCCACGCGGGCCTGCTCGACTGCCGCTGAGGCTCGTCACCGGCCCAGGTACGCGAGTTCGGGGAAGTGCCGCTGGTAGGCGTCCAGGAGGCGTTTGGCGACGGTGTAGGAGTCGATCAGCGGGTGGATCGTCAGTGCCTTGACCGCCTGGGCGCGGTCGGCGGTGGTGGCGGCCCGGATCACCGCCCTTTCGACGGCCTTGACCGAGTGCACCAGGCCCCGGCCGTGGTCGGGCAACGGGGCTCCGGCGATGGGCCGGGCGCCGTTGGCGTCCACGTGGCAGGGGACCTCGATGACGGCGTCGTCGTCGAGTACGGGGATACGGCCGCGGTTGCGGACGTTGAGGATCAGTGTGGTGCGCTCGTCCAGCGCGATGGCCCGCATGAGGGCCAACGCCACCTGCTCGTATCCGCCGGACTCCAGATCGCAGGAGTCCCGTTCGCCCATGCCCACGGCGTCGCGGTTCTCGGCCATGTAGGTGGATTCGCGCTCCAGGCGGGTCGCGTCCCATGCGTTCCAGGCGGCGCGGGGAGCGGGGGCGTCGACGCCGACGCCGTCCATGGCGTCGTAGAAGCGCTGCTGCTGGGAGTGGAGGAAGGCGCCGCGCGTCTGTCCCAGCGATCGCGCGGAGCCGACCGACTCGCGGTGGAAGTAGTAGTAATGCAGGTACTCGTTGGGCAGCGTGCCGAGGGTGCGCAGCAGATCGGCTCCGAAGAGCTTGCCCTCCTCGAAGGAGGTCAGTGCCGCCTCGTTCCCGAGCAGTGACGGCAGCAGGTCCCGGCCTTCGGCGTACAGACCGCACAGCCAGCCCAGGTGGTTCAGGCCCACGTAGTCGAGGCGGGTGCGCGCCGGGTCGACGCCGAGCGCTCCGGCCGCGCGACGGCCGAGGCCCACCGGAGAGTCGCAGATCCCGATCACGCGGTCGCCGAGGCAGCCCGTCATGGCCTCGGTGACCATGCCGGCGGGGTTGGTGAAGTTGATGACCCAGGCGTCCGGCGCCAGGGCGGCGATACGGCGGGCCGTCGCGAGCGCCACCGGGATGGTGCGCAGCCCGTACGAGATGCCGCCCGCGCCGACGGTCTCCTGGCCCAGGACACCTTCCTCCAGGGCGATCCGCTCGTCCGCCGCCCGTCCGGCCAGCCCGCCCACGCGGATGGCGGAGAACACGAAGTCCGCCCCGGTCACCGCTTCGTCCAGATCGGTGGTGACGGTGACGACCGGCGGGTCGGGGTGCCCGGCCGCCTGGTCGGCGAGGACCTTGCCGATGGTCGTCAGCCGGGAGGCGTCCAGGTCGTACAGGGTCACGTGGGTGACACGTCCTTCACCGCGGTCACTCAGCAGTGCCCGGTAGACCAGCGGGACCCGGAAGCCTCCGCCACCCAGGATCGTGAGTCTCATACTTCGACCACCTCAACTCCCGCCTCGCGCAGTCGATTGCAGGTTTTCTCGTCCCCCGGGGCGTTGGTCACCACGATGTCGAGCTCCTCGGGGCCGCACACCCGGGCCATGCCGGTGCCGGGGAACTTGCCGGCGTCCGCCAGCAGGACCACCTGGGCGCTGGCGGCGATCATCGCCCGTTTCACGGGAACCTCGACGGCGGTGGTGTCCAGCACCTGGCCGTCGGGACGGACCCCGCTGGTGCCGAGGAACAACCGGTCGGCGTGGACCTGCCGCAGGTTGTCCTCGGTGAGGAAGCCGACCAGCGAGCGGTAGTCGCGCCGCACCACGCCGCCCAGCAGGATCAGCTGGATGCCCTTGTCGTCCTGGAGTTCCTCGTAGACGGCCAGGTTGCTGGTGATCACGCTGAGCGTTCGGCCGTGCAGGTTGCGGGCCACCCGCAAAGCCGTGGTGCCGATGTCGAGCAGGATCGTCTCGCCGTCCCTGACCAGGCCGGCGCACCAGGCGGCCAGCGCGTCCTTGGCCTCGACCCGGACCATGGCCACGTCGGCGAACGGGTCGTCCTCACCGTCAAGGGGCGCGGCGCCGCCGTAGACCCGCTTGAGCAGCCCCTCGTCCTCCAGCTGCACGAGATCTCGCCGGATCGTGGCCTGGCTCGCACCTAGCTTTTCGGCCAGGGAGACCACTGTGGTGGGCCCGTCCGCACGCAGGACGCGCAGGATCAGCTGGTGCCTTCGGTCAGAGAGCATGCGCTGACCATACTCGCGAACTCGCCAAACTCAAGCAAAGTCGCGCATGAATGTCTCGATACCTGCTTGCCTCTTGTCAAACCCGCGCACCGGGTGCACTCTCTTGCGTAATTCGGAGCCCGATCCGGACCCCACTCCGGTCGAAGCGGATCAACGGTGCATTCCGCCGTCATGACGCGTCGGCGCCGTCCGAGAGGACCAGGTCAAAAGCCCCGGGTGGCTGAAGAGTTCCCACCACGCCGATGCTTTTCAGCCACCCGGTCTGCCACGTCCCCCCTCGTAGCCCACGACTCACAGGTCCTGTCGGACACGCCGAAAACTAGGAGAAGATCGTGGACGTTTCCCGCAGACGATTCCTTCAGGCCGCCGCACTGACGGCCGCCACGGCCGGCGTCACCGCGGCATGCGGTGGCCAATCCGGTTCGAGCGGCAGCAAGCACAGCAAGAACCTGACCCTCTGGTACTGGTCCGGCGGCCTGAGCGACAAGGTCGTCGCGGACGCCAAGAAGCACTTCTCCGGCGTCACCCTCAAGACCGCCGTGGTCGGCGGTGACTTCAAGACCAAGCTGCTCACCGGTCTGCGAGCAGCGCAGAGCGCCCCGGACATCACCGGCATCAAGGGCGAGGACATCGCCTCCTTCCTGCCCAACGCCGACCGCTTCATCGACCTCAAGACGGTCGGCGCGGACAAGCTGATGCCGCAGTACCTGTCATGGAAGCTGAAGCAGGCCACCACGCAGGACGGCAAGCTCATCGGCTTTCCCATCGACATCGGCCCCTGCGCCACCTTCTACCGCGAGGACCTGTTCGCGAAGGCCGGACTGCCCACCAGTCCGGCAAAGGTCTCCTCGGAGCTGTCCACCTGGGAGGACTACTTCAAGGCCGGCGTCGAACTGCACAAGGCCCTGCCCAAGACCTTCCTGGTCAACAACATCAGCTCGGTGTTCACGATGATCATCGGCCAGGGCACCAGGAGGTTCATCGACGAGAACAACAAGTTCATCGGCGACCAGGACCACATCCGCACCGCCTGGACCACCGCCGTGAAGCCCTACACCCTGGGCATCGACGCCAAGATCAACGACAACACCTGGAACGCGGCCATCAGCAACGGCGCCCTCGGCACCGAGACAGGCGCCGCGTGGCACGCCCTGGACATCAGCAACGCCGCCCCGCACACCAAGGGCAAATGGCGGGTGGCGACCCTCCCCGGCGGACCGTCCAACCTCGGCGGATCCTTCCTCGCCATCCCCGCGACCAGCGGCAACCCCGAAGAGGCATTCAAGATCATCGCCTGGATCCTCAATCCTGAGAACGAGGCCCGCGGCTTCACCGACGCGGCTCTCTTCCCGACCGCCCCGGCCGCGTACAAGCTGCCCGCGCTCACCGGCGGCGACCCCTTCTTCGGTGGCCAGAAGACCATCGAGATCTTCGGCCCGGCCGCGGAGAAGATCCCCGCCGCCTACGAAGCCCCGGCCGACGCGGCGGTCTCGGCCCCCTACTTCAGCGAGCTGACCACCATCGAGGCCAAGGGCAAGGACCCCGACCAGGCCTGGAAGGACGCGGTCAGCCAGGCCAAGCAGATCGCCCAGCGTCAGGGAGTGAAGTGACATGACGTCAAGCCCGGTAGCCGGCCCGGCCCACACCGGACCGTCCTCCGGATCCGGCACCGGACCCGCCGGCCGACCGGCTCCGGGCCGCCGCACGGGCGGCCCGGGCCGGCACGGGCGCCGGATCCGGCCGGTGTCGGCCGGGGCCCGGCGCGGGCCGCGGCGGCGCGTCGCCAGATTCTGGCCGCAGTACCTGGCGATCTCGCCCTACTACATCCTCTTCTCGGTCTTCATGCTCTTCCCGGTGATCTACACCGTGTACCTGGCGTTCCAGAAGTGGGACGGCATCGGGGCGATGCACTTCGTCGGGTTCCAGCAGTTCCGCTTCCTGTGGGACGACCCGGTGTTCTGGCTGTCCATCCGCAACACCCTGGTCATCTGGGTGCTCTCGACCGTGCCGATGCTTTTCATGGCGCTGGTGCTGGCGGTGCTGGTCAACTCCACCCGGAGGTTCACGGCCCTGTACCGGGTCGCCCTGTTCATCCCGAGCGTCACCTCGCTGGTGGCCATCGCGATCTTCTTCGGCGCGATCTTCAGCAACAACTTCGGTCTGATCAACGCCATATTGCGGGGCCTGCACCTGTCGGCCGTGCCCTGGATGAGCAACGAGTGGACGATCAAGCTGGTGATCGCGGCGCTGATGACCTGGCAGTGGACCGGTTACAACGCGATCATCTACCTCGCCGGCCTCCAGGCGATCCCCTCGGAGCTCTACGAGGCCGCCAAGATGGACGGCGCCGGCCCGGCGCGGACCTTCTTCTCCATCACGGTCCCGCTGCTGCGGCCCATCATCCTCTTCACCGTGGTGATCTCCACGGTCACCGGCCTGCAGAGCTTCACCGAACCACAGGTGCTGTTCGGCAGCGAGGCGGCGACCAATCCCAACTCCGGCGGGCCGGGCCAGGCCGGTCTGACCACGTTGCTGTACTTCTACCACCAGGCCTTCGACAACAACGACTTCGGGTACGGCGCAGCGATCGTCTGGGCCTTCTTCCTGCTCATCCTGCTCATCGTCCTCATCAACTGGCGCCTGGTGCAGCGTAAGGAGCGACGGCCATGAACGGCCTGTACCGCAAGCGTGTCCGGGGGCTGAGCGTCCATGCGCTGCTGATGCTCGGCGTGGCCATCTCGGTCTTCCCGTTCTACTGGATCGTCGTCATGGCGACGAACACCTCGCAGGACATCTACAGCTACCCGCCGAAACTGTGGTTCGGCGGCAACCTGATGACCAACCTGCGGCACCTGTTCGAAAAGATGGACTTCTTCGGGTCGCTGTTCAACACGGTGATCGTCGCGGTCTGTACGACGGCGCTGGTGCTGTTCTTCGACTCCCTGGCGGCCTTCGCCTTCGCCAAGTACGACTTCCCGGCCAAGAAGTTCCTGTTCGGCGTCCTGCTGTCGATGTACATCCTGCCGACCCAGCTGGCGATCATCCCGCAGTACGAGATCATGGCGCAGCTGGGCTGGCTGGGTACCCTGCAGGCGCTCATCGTGCCGGCCGCCGCGAACGCCTTCGGCATCTTCTGGATGCGCCAGTACACCAGCAGCAGCGTCCCCGACGAACTGCTGGACGCCGCCCGGATCGAGGGCGCCGGGTTCTTCCGCCTGTACTGGAACGTGGTGCTGCCGTGCGTCCGCCCGGCCCTGGCCTTCCTCGGGATCTACACGTTCATCGGCGCCTGGAACGACTACATCCTGCCGTTGGTGATGCTGGTCAACCCGGACCGTCTCACCCTCCAGGTGGCGCTGGCCCAGCTGTACGCCGGACACTCCACCGACTACAGCATGGTGATGTCCGGAGTGCTGCTGTCGGTGATCCCGCTGCTGCTGGTGTTCTCCTTCTTCGCCCGCGGCTTCATCGCCGACGCCACCAAGGGCGCCCTGCGCTGACGCGGCGCGACGCGGCCGGGCCCCGTGTGCCGAGCCTGATCGTCCCACGGCCAGGGACCTGCGGGGCCGCCTCCAGGGCCGGACGGCCCCTGCTGCAAGGCTCCCGGGGCGGGCCAGGCTGGTGGCGGTCGACATGCGCGCGGACGTCGGGGAGGTGCCATGGCAACCTCCGCCGGAGCTGTCACGACGCTGCGGACACCATCGCCCGGCCCGTCCGTCGACGAGTACCGGTACACGACCGGGCGCAGCGTGCGCAGCGCCCACGAGCGCTTCCTGACCTCGCACGAGGTTCCGCCGGGCGTACGGGACCTCGTGGCCGACTCGTGGCGGCGCTGCGCGACACTCGCCCTGTGCCCGGTCGGCGGCGGCCCGCCACCACTCGGTAGGACGGCCGAGGAGCTGGGCGCGCCCACGGCGACTGGCCGGTCAAGCCGCGGCCACCGTTCATCCCCGGCCACGAGGGCATCGGAACCGTCCAGGCCGTGGGCGACCGAGTGGCCCAGGACCTGGCCGGCGAGCGGGTCGCCGTCCCGTGGCTCGGCTCGTCCTGCGGCACCTGCCGCTACTGCGTCTCCGGCTGGGAGACCCTCTGTGAGAGCCAGGTCAACTCCGGCTACTCCGTGGATGGTTGCTACGCCGAGTACGCCACTGCGCACGCGGGAGCGGTCGTCCGGGTCCCCGAGGGCGTGTCGTCGTTCGACGCGGCACCGCTGACCTGCGCGGGCGTCACCACGTACAAGGCGATCAAGGTCGCACGGGTCAACCCGGCCGAACGCGTCGCCGTCTTCGGTATCGGCGGCCTCGGTCACCTGGCGCTGCAGTACGCGCGTCTGGTCGGCGGTTTCGTCACCGCCGTCGACCTCGAACCGGACAAGCTGGGCCTGGCCCACCGGCTGGGCGCCGACCACATCGTCAACGCCCGTACGCACGACCCGGTCGAGGAGATCAGGCAGGCGGGCGGAGCGGACGTCGCGGTCGTACTCGCCGCCACTCCCAGGGCGTTCGAGCAGGCGTACAAGTCCCTGAATCGGGGCGGGCGCCTGGTCATGGTCGCGCTGCCCGCCGACAACGCGGCGATCAACGTGCCGATCTTCGAGACCGTTCTCGGGGGGATCTCCGTCATCGGTTCCATCGTCGGCACCCGGCAGGACCTGTCCGAGGTTTTCGCCCTGCACGCCGCGGGACGCACCCGGGTCATTGCCGAACCCCGGCGGTTGGAGCAGGTCAACGAGTCCTTCGACGACGTGCTCGGCGGACGGGCCGAAGCCCGTCTCGTCTTCGAGCTCTGAGGCCGGCACGACCCCACAGGCCCAGGGAGAGGCAGCAGATCATGGGAATCCTCACGGTAGGAGCCGTACGGGAGCGGGCGCCCGGCGAACGCCGTGTCGCCCTCGTCCCCGAGGCCGTCACCCTCCTGCGCCGGGCCGGGCTCGACGTGCTGACCGAGACCGGCGCCGGATCCGGCGCCTGGTTCACGGACGCCGACTACCTCGCGGCCGGCGCGACCGTCGTACCGCCGGACACGCTCTACGCACAGGCCGACGCGGTGGTGTGTGTAGGACCGCCGGACGCGGAGACCGCACGGGCCCTGCGCACGGGACAGACCCTGATCGGTCTGCTCGAACCACTGCGCAACCCGGGCCTGGTCACGGAGCTGACCGCACGTGGCGTGCACACGGTGAGCCTCGATCTGCTGCCCCGTACCCTCAGCCGCGCCCAGTCCATGGACGCGCTGACCTCCCAGGCCAGTGTCGCCGGATACAAGGCGGCACTCCTCGCCGCCCACTCCTACGACCGGTTCTTCCCGATGCTGACCACCGCGGCGGGCACCATGCGCCCGGCGCAGGTCCTCGTCCTCGGCGCCGGAGTGGCCGGGCTGCAGGCCATCGCCACCGCCCGCCGCCTCGGGGCGGTCGTCACCGGGTACGACGTACGCCCGGCGTCACGAGGGGAGGTGGAGTCACTGGGCGCCCGGTTCCTCGACATCCAGAGCCCGCCGGAAGGAGGGCCGGGCACCGAAACCAGCGGCTACGCACGGGAGCTGACCGAACAGGAGCAGCGGGCCCAGCGGGAGGCACTGGACACGCACATCGCCCGCTCCGACATCGTGATCACCACGGCGCAGGTGCCGGGCCGCAAGCCACCGCTGCTGCTGACCGCGGCCGTGGTCGAGCGGATGAAGCCCGGCTCGGTCGTCGTCGACCTCGCCGCGAGCGAACTCGGCGGCAACGTCGAGGGCATCGAGCCCGACAAGACCACCGTCCTGGACAACGGCGTCACCCTCATCGGGGCCGGACGACTGCCGTCGGCGATGGCGACGGCCGCGTCCACCGCGTACGCCCGCAACCTCGTCGCCCTGCTGCGCCACCTGGTGCGCGACGGCGTCCTCGTCCTCGACCCGGCCGACGAGATCACGGCCGCCCTGACCGCAGGAGGCGCGTCATGAACAATCTGGATCTCCTCACCGCGATCACCGTCTTCGTACTGAGCGTGCTTGTCGGCATCGAGGTCATCAGCAAGGTCCCGGCGACCCTGCACACCCCGCTGATGTCCGGATCCAACTCGGTGCACGGCATCGTCGTCATCGGCGCGATGCTCGTCGCGGCCGGGTCGCACACCTGGCTGGGTTACGTCCTCGCCTTCGTGGCCATGGTGTTCGGCGCCATGAACGTGGTCGGCGGGTACGTCGTCACGGACCGGATGCTCCATATGTTCAAGGCCGGACCGGCCGCTGGGAAGAACGCCACCGAACAGCACGAGAAGGCGGAGGTGTGAGGGCCATGGACACCGTCTCGAGCGCCGTCCACTACGTGTTCCTGGCCGCGGCCGCCTGCTTTGTACTGGGCCTGCACCTGATGAACCACCCGCGCACGGCCCGTCGCGGCAACACGCTCTCCGCCGCAGCCATGGCCGCGGCGATCGGCGCCACCGTCTGGCTGGTGATCCGCCAGAACCTGATCGGCGCGGCCGGATGGCTCGTCCTGGTCACCGGTGGCTTGCTCGGCGCCGCGCTCGGCCTGTGGGGCGCGCGTACGATCAGGATGACGGCCATGCCCCAACTGGTCAGTCTCTTCAACGCCGTCGGTGGTGGCGCCGCCGCGCTCGTCGCGGTGGGTGACCTGCTGCAGACCGAGGATCCGGCAGCGCTGGGAGCACGGGTCTCCCTGCCGGGCGCGCTGGACATCGTCACCGGTGCGGTCACCTTCTCCGGATCGCTGATCGCGGCAGGCAAGCTGCAGGGTGTCGTGTCCGGTTCACCCGTGGTGTTCCCGGGTGTCAGGCTGCTCAATGCCGTCCTCCCGGCCTCCTTCCTGGCCGGCACGGTCTGGCTGGTGCTGGCGCCCGACAGCACGGCCGCGCTGTACGGGCTCGTGGCCGTGGCGCTGCTGTTCGGCGTGACCATGGTGCTGCCGATAGGCGGAGCCGACATGCCCGTGGTCATCGCCCTGCTGAACGCCTTCACCGGGTCGGCGGTCGCGATGGCCGGCTTCGTCCTCGACGAGACCGCCCTGATCATCGCGGGCATGCTGGTCAGCTCCTCGGGCGGTATCCTCACCAAGCTGATGGCCGACGCCATGAACAGGTCGGTCGCCAACATCGTCGTCGGGGGGTTCGGCACCGGAGACGGTGCCGCGGCGGCGACCGGCGCGGACGGTGCGCCCACTCAGGTGCGGTCGGTGTCCGCGGACGACGTGGCCGTCCAGCTTGCGTACGCCAACAAGGTGATCCTCGTCCCCGGGTACGGCCTCGCCGCCGCCCAGGCCCAGCACGAACTCGGCGCCCTGGCCCAGTTGCTCACCGACCACGGCGTGGACGTCAGCTACGCGGTCCATCCGGTCGCGGGCCGCATGCCGGGGCACATGAACGTGCTCCTCGCGGAGGCCGACGTGCCCTACACCCAGCTGAAGGAGTTGGAGGACGTCAACCCCGAGTTCCCGCAGGCCGACGTCGCCCTGGTGATCGGCGCCAACGACGTGACCAACCCGATGGCCCGCCGCTCCGGCAACGCCATCTCCGGGATGCCGATCCTGGACGTCGACAAGGCCAAGAGCATCGTCGTCATCAAGCGCTCGATGGGCCACGGTTACGCGGGCGTCGACAACGAGCTCTACACCGACCCGAAGACCGGCATGTTCTTCACCGACGCGAAGCAAGGACTGATCCGACTGAAGACGGCGGTGGGAGAGTTCGTCGGCTGACACGCACGGAGGACCGGCACACCCACGCGACCGCGCGGGTGTGCCGCCACGTCGACCACTACTGGGGCGATCACGCCCAGTGCGCCGGCCGAAGCGCCGGAGCACTGGGGCCGACCGGTCCCCGGCCAGTGCCCACAGGCCCACTGCCCCCCTCCCGCACCACGGGAGACAGTGACACCGACGCCCGGTCGACGGGTGAGCGGAAGTCACCAAGGAGCTGTGATGGCGAAGGCATATCTGGTGGGCAGCGGCATCGCGGCACTGTCCGCGGCGGCGTACCTGATCCGAGACGGCGGATTCGACGGAGCGGACATCGACCTCTTCGAGGAACAGCACCGGATCGGCGGCAGCCTGGACGCCGACGGTACACCGGACACCGGCTACTCCATGCGCGGCGGCCGGATGTTCGAGGCCGAGTTCCGCTGCACCTACGACTTGCTGTCCCAGATCCCCACCCTCTACGACCCGTCGGTGTCGGTCACGCAGGAGATTTTGGACGGACACGACACCTTCGCCTGGAACGACGTCTCCCGCCTCGTCGACGGGGAAGGGAAGATCGTCGACGTGACCTCGATGGGGTTCTCCGAGCGCGACCGGACGGACCTGCTGCGGTGCCTGGCCACCCCCGAGGGGCGACTGGACGGCAAGCGGATCACCGACTGCTTCACGGACCACTTCTTCACCACGAACTTCTGGTACATGTGGTGCACCACGTTCGCCTTCCAGCCCTGGCACAGCGCGATCGAGTTCCGCCGCTATCTCAAGCGGTTCATCCACCTCTTCCCGGAGTTCGCCGCCATGTCGGGGATCCACCGGACCCGCTACAACCAGTACGACTCCATCGTCCGCCCGCTGCGGGCCTGGCTCACCGAGCGCGGTGTGAGCATCCACACCGGCTGCCAGGTGCGGGACCTGGTGCTCGCGCCGGGGCCGCGTACGACGGTCGAGCGGATCCTGCTGTTCCGGGACGGGCACGACGACGCGATCCGGGTCGCCCCCGAGGACCTCGTCCTGGTGACCAACGGCTCGATGACGGACGCCTCCAGCCTCGGCTCGCACACCACGGCGCCCGACCCGCACACCGCGCGCCGTTCGGACGCCTGGCTGCTGTGGCACCGCCTCGCCCGGGGCCGGGACGACTTCGGCGACCCCACCGTCTTCGACAAGCACGTACCCGAGTCGAGGTGGGAGTCGTTCACCGTCACCGACCGGGACCCCGCGTTCATCGAGGCGATGGAGAAGTTCAGCGGGAGCGAGACGGGCCGGGGCGGGCTGATGACCTTCACCGCCTCCAACTGGCTGCTCACCATCGTGGTCAACCGCCAGCCCGTCTACCCCGACCAGCCCGAGGGCGTGTCGGTGTGGTGGGGCTACGGGCTCTTCCCCGACCGGCCCGGCAACCTCACCGGGAAGCCGATGACCGAGTGCTCCGGGCGGGAGATCCTCGAGGAGGTCCTGCACCACCTGCGGTTCGACGAGGACGTGACGGAGCGCGTCCTGGCCGGCTCGACCGTCGTGCCGTGCCTGATGCCGTACATCACCAGCCAGTTCCTGGTCCGCCGGCACGGCGACCGCCCGCAGGTCGTGCCCCCGGGGTCGGTGAACCTCGCGTTCATCGGGCAGTTCGCCGAGGTGCCCGACGACGTGGTCTTCACCGTCGAGTACTCCGTACGTACCGCGTGGACGGCGGTCGCCGAACTGCTCCACCTCGACCGGCGGCCGCCCGAGGTCCACAAAGGGCACCACGACCCGCACGTGCTGAAGGAGGCTCTCGCCACCATGCACCGTCATTGACGGGACGGACGTCAAAGCCGAGGCGGCGGCGGGACATCGCGCACCATGATCCCAGCCGCCCGGAGGGCGGGCGGCGCCGAGACGTGGCGGAAGGAACCCGATGGCACAGCAGAGGGGCGGGCAGGACCCGAGGTGGCGGCCGGCGCCGGGGATCGCCGCGGCGGCCGGCTACCGCCGCTCGTGGTTGCGCGGCGATCTGCTCGCCGCAGCGACGGTGGCCGCATACCTCGTGCCGCAGGTCATGGCATACGCGGATGTGGCCGGACTGCCGCCGGTCGCCGGGCTCTGGGCGATCCTGCCCGCCCGCGCCCTGTACGCGCTGCTGGGTTCCTCCCCGCTGCTGTCGGTCGGCCCGGAGTCGACGACCGCGCTGATGACGGCCACCGTCATCGGCCCGCTCGCCGGTCTTCCCGGCCCTACCGACCGCCGTGGCCGCCTATCGCCACTGGCTGCAGTCCCAGCAGTCACCGCCGTCCCGGAAGTCTCGATCGCCAGGGGCACCAACGGCCCTCCTCCCCGGGCCGTTCGGCCCTGTTGCGCTCCCCGCGTGACGACTTCACTGATCCCACGGTGCCGCTCGTGGGCCGTGGGACAGGGCCGCACGAAGACGGTCGGGAGTGCGAGAGCGCCGAACGGCGAGGAAGAGAGGCGGGAGTTGATCGTGGCGGTCGGACACGCGGACCTGACTCCGCAAGCGCTGAAGCTGGTGGAGGAAGAGCTGCGAGCAGCGCTGGAACGTCTCCCGGAGCCCGGCCCCGGACTGGTACGAGCGGGGGCCGGAGTGCCGGTGGCGTTCGGACGGGCGGTACGGGCCGAGGGGCGTCCGCTCGTCGTGGTGACCCCCACCCAGGGACTGGTTCCCGCCCTGCTGCCCCAGTGCGACCGGCCTGCGACCGGTGAGCTGCTGGCCCTCGCACAGCAGGTGCGCCTGCTGGCATACGACCCGGCGGACCGCAACGCGTGCGTCGACGCCGACGAGCGCATGCTCGGGGAATGCCGGCAACTGCTGGCCGTGTGGGACGGCTCCCCGTCCAACGGCCGTGACGCCACCGCCCATCTGGTGGCGTACGCCCGCGCCCGGGGCGTGCCGGTCGAGGTGCTGTGGCCGGAAGGGGCGGGACGCGAGGTGACACCCGGAGCACTGCGGCGGGGCGAAACACCGTGGCCACGCATCGTTCCCCGCCCGCGGCCCGCCGTGGACCCGCGACCCGTCAGGACCGCCGGCGAGGCGGAACAAGCGCGATGACCAGTTCCGTCACGACCAAGCACCACGTCGCGGACGAGAACGGGGGCGGCGCGCGACAGCGGGACATCACGCCTACGGGCGCCTCGCGCGCCTACGCCTGGCTTCTGATCGTCACCGGCGCCCTCGGTGTCCTCGCCTCCTTCGTGATCACCGTCGACAAGTTCGAACTGCTGCAGGACCCGCACTTCTCGCCCTCGTGCAACCTCAGCCCGGTGCTCTCCTGCACCAACGTGATGCGCAGTGCCCAGGCCTCCGTGTTCGGGTTCCCCAATCCACTGCTCGGGCTGCTCACCTACCCCGTGGTCGTCGCCGTCGGCTGCGCGCTGCTGGCCGGGGCCCGCTTCCGGCGCTGGTTCTGGCTCGGGTTGAACCTCGGCACCCTGCTGGGTACCGGCTTCTGCATGTGGCTGATGACCCAGGCACTGTACGAGATCGGCGCCTTGTGCCTGTGGTGCTCCCTGGCCTGGGCGGCGACCATCGCCATGTTCTGGTACACCACCGTGCACAACCTGCGACACGGCGTCATCCACGCGCCCCGGGAACTGGTCGCCGGTGTCCGGGAGTTCCACTGGGTGGTGCCGGTCACCTGGTACCTGAGCATCGTCATGCTCATCGCCACCCGCTGGTGGGACTACTGGCGGACACTGCTCTGAACCGGACGGTAGGGGTCGTCCGCTCCCCGGGGCAGCGTGCACGGCGCACCGCCCAGGCGGCGAACCCGGTCGGCGCGGCCCGCTCGACCGGCGGCCCGGCGGCCCGGCGGGCGAGTGACGGGTTGGCTGGACGGCGCACGGTCCGGCGGGCCGCCGGGCTTTGCCACCAGGCCGAGCCTCTCTGCGCACAGCACACGGTACCGATGCGGTCGCGGGTGCCGAGTCGTCGGTGCGGGGGAGCGGCGGCCCGTACCGTACGTGGTTCCCGGGCGACCTCACGCACCCCACGCCGCGGCGCACAACGCGCGGTCCACCTCCTCGGTGTAGAGCGCGGCGGCGAGCCAGGCGCGGGCGAAACGGTCCGTGTCGGCCGCCAGCAGGCGGCCGAAGGCATCGCGACCGCGGTCCGCGGCGGCGGACCGGAGCTCGTCGAGGAGGTCGCGCGCCGTCGCCAGGCCGTGGTCGCGCAACCGGCGGCCGTCACCGCCGCCCTCCCCGGGGAACGCCAGCACACGCCGGCCTCCCGAGGCGGCCTGGTGGAAGCGGCGGCGCAGCAGGTGCAGCGGGGCTTCGCCCGGGGCGGGCGCGGGGAGGCCGGCCGCCGGGGGTGCCCCGGTCGGCAGGTCGGCGTGCTGGAGGCGGTCGAGACCGAGGTCCACACGCGTCCCCGCAGCAGTGGGGTGTTCCGTGGCGAGCAGCAGGGCACGGGGCTGCGCGGCCGGGACGAGGCGGGCGACGATCCGCAGCCGGCTGCCCCGGGCGGCGGCCAGGAGACGGAGGTTGTCGCGGTCGGGGAGCGCGGGGTGGTCGTGGGCGGCGGCCAGCCGGAGCAGCCGTCCTTCGCAGTCGGCCAGCAGACAGTCGCCCGCCGCCTCGCGGACCGTGCCGGCGAGGGTGACATCGAGGAACAGCAGACCGTGGCCGCCCTCCAGGGCCCGCCGCACCTGGTCGCCGGCGGGTACGGCCCACAGCCGGTCGAGGGGCCCGCCGCTCCAGTCGGCGCCGGACGCGCGGACGGCCCGTACCCCCGCCCCCGCACCCAGTCGTCCCGTCGGCGACACCGTGGCACCGGACACCGCCAGCCCGGCCCGCGACAACTCGCGGTGGGTCAGGGCCGTGTCACCGATGCGCACCGCACGGTCCGCCGCGCCCACGGCCCGCCCGGCGCCGCCCGGGGCGACGTCGGAGACGGTGTGCAGCCGGCCGTCGGCGTCGGCGGTCCAGGTGACGGCGCCCGCGTAGCCGGTCGCCGTGAGGACGGGTTCGGAGAACAGGCCGTACAGGCGCAGTGATCCGTCGGGTGTGTACGGCTGCCGCACGGTGCCGCGCAGGGCCGCGAGTTCCGGGCCGGTGGCGGAGGGCAGCCGGTGCGCCACGGACAGCGTCTCGCCCAGGGCGGTCACGAGGTCGGCCAGACGGTACGCCGGATCCGCAGCGCGCGCCGCGCGCACCGCCGTGACCACGGAGACCGCCGAGGCGGCGGCCCGGGGCAGACCCGCCAGCCGCGCGGTGTGCGCCGCCCGCAGCAACTCCGCCTGGAGCACCGCACCCGCGCCGTCCGTGCCCGCGTCCAGCACGGCCGCCGCCGCTTCACGCACCGCCCGGGCGGCGGCGCACTGGTCGGCGGTGGCCGTCCCGGGCTCCGCGGGCGGCTCCTGCGGGGCGGGGGAGTCGGGCGCCGCCTCGGTGGGTTCGGACGGTCCTGGTTCGGCGACCGGCGCCGCCGAAGCGGCCGCCGCGCGGTGCAGGCAGGCGGGGGCGAGCAGGCATCCGCAGCGGATCGCGTCCGCGCTGCCCACCAGGCCACCGGGCGCGTGCAGTTCCAGGTCGGTGTCGTCGTCGACGGCGATGCGCACCAGGTCGCCGTCCACGACGACCGGCCGGTCGGCCAGCTTGGTGACGCCCGCGTCCAGCCGTTTGCGCAGCCGGGGCGACAGCGCCTCGACGAGTTCGGCGGTCACGGACGGGGCGACCGGAGGCAGGTCCGGGTTCATGCGATCTTCTCCCCTACCCAGCGGGCGAGTTCGAGCGGGCTGAGGGCCGCGACGGGCATCCCCGCGGCGACGAGCTGTCCCGCGACGCCGGTCGAGTACCGGGCCCGGCCCGTGTCGTCGAGGCTCGCGCAGCCCAGGACACGGCAGCCGGACCCGACCAGGGCACGGACCTCGGCGAGCAGCCCGCCGAGCGGGTAGCCCTCCTCGAAGTCGCTGACGACCACGACGAGGGTGCGGGACGGCACGGTCACCAGCTCGCGGGCGTGCCGCAGCCCCGCCGCGATGTGCGTGCCGCCGCCCACGCTGACCTCGAGCAGCAGCGACAGCGGGTCCTCGACATGGTCGGTGAGGTCGATGACTTCGGTGGAGAAGGCGAGGAAGTGCGTGGACAGGGTGGGCACCCCGGCCAGCACGGAGGCCGTGAGGGCGGCCCAGACCGTGGACGCCTCCATGGACCCCGACACGTCGGTGACCAGGATCAGCCGCCAGTCGGCGGCCCTGCGGGCACGGCTGCGGAAGACCGGCCGCTCGGGGACGACCTGGACCGTGCCGTCCGGTCCGCGCCGCGCGGTCGCCAGGTTGGCCCGCAGCGTGCGGGCCAGGTCGAGGCCACCGCCCGGGCGCCGGCCGGGGCGGGGCAGGGCCGTGCCGTGCAGTGCGGGACGCAGCCGGGTGGCCAGCTGCCGGGTCAGCGCGTCGACCAGACGCCGCACCAACGGCCGGAGCGCGGCCAACCGGGCCTCGGGAAGCCCGCCCGCGTGCCGCAGCACACTCCGCAGTAGGTCCACCGAGGGCCGTACGCTGTCCGGGTCGAGCTCGGCGAACACGTCCCGTCGGCCCGCCGCGGCGGCTGCCGCCAGCACTTCCTCGCGGATGCCCGGTCCGAACAAGGCCGCCAGCTCCTCCGACCACTCCCGCACTCCGGGGTACGGCGCCTCCCGCCCCCCGCTCCCGCCTGCTCCGGTGAGGTCGCCCCGGCTGCCCTCGCCGCGTCCGCTGCCGTACAACTCGTCCAGCGCGGTGGCCAGGCCGCCCGCCGACCGGGGCAGCAGGTCCCGCCTGCGGCCCAGCAGCAGACGCCAGCGGTCGACGGGGGCGAGCCGGTGGTCCCCGCCCGGGGCGCCCGGTGCGCCCGGTGCTCCGGATGTGGCGGTCCCCGCCGCGCCCCCAGCCGGACCGCGCCCCTCCTCGGCATGGGGCGGCGGAAGCAGCCCCAGCGTCCGCAGCACCTCGCGGGCCGCCAGGTCCGCGCGCGTCCAGGTGGCGAGGGCAGCCGGGTCGGCCTCACCGGTGTCCGCCACATGGCTGCTGTCCAGGCGCTCCTCCACACCGGTGAGAAGCCGGTCCCGGGCGGCCGGACTCAACGTGTCGAAGCCTCCCCGCAGTGCGGGCAGCCGGTCCAGGAAATCCTGGTCGGACAGCTCCCACACCCGGGCGAGCAGGGGCTCCAGTGCGGGCGGCGCAGCCTCCAGGAGCTGGCCGGCGGCGGTCAGCAGCCCGGTGAGCCGGGCGGTCAGCGCGGACCGGGACCCCGGATCGCAGGCGGTGTCCACCCAGGAGGCCACGCGCCCGCCGAGCGCCTCCGCGTCCTCGTGCCCGAGCAGCACCCGTACGGCCCCGGCGGCACCGCGCATCAGCGGGGAACCGTCCGCGGCCAGCCGGGCGAGGGCGTCGGCGAGCCGGATGCCGCCCAGCCGGTCGGCGCGCTGGGCGAGGGCCAGCAGGGCGCGGGCGTCGGCGGGATCCTCCGAGCCGGTGAGCCCGTCCACCTGGCGCACCGCTGCGGCGGTGAGCGCCTCGGCCACGGCCGCGGCCCGGGCCGTACGCTCCTCGTCGGCGCGGAGCCCGGCGAGGAGCCCGGACCGCAGCCGGTCCAGCAGGGCGAGCCCCGCGAGGAGTTCGGGCAGCGTCCCGGCCTGCGGCAGCACCTCGGCGGTGTCCGCGAGCCGCTCGTCCGCGAGGTCCGGCAGCCCGCACTCCGCCGCCTGCCCGAGACCGCGCAGGGCCTGGGCGGCGGTGGGCCCGCCCTCGTGCCGCTCCGCGCGCCGCCGCTCACGCAGCAGGCCCTCCGCGGCCTGGGCGGGGGTGACCCCGCGCACCCCCGCCGTGGCCAGCATGGCCGCGGCGGCGGGCGTCCAGCGCACCTCCCAGCGGGAGGTGAGCGCCTCCGCGCCGCCCGCGCCGACGACCTCCTTCGCCTCCGCGTACGGCACACCGCACACCGCCAGCCGCCGCAGCAGGAGTTCGCGCCGGCGGTCCAGGTCGGAGCGAAGCGGGTCGAGGCGCAGGTCCCGGGCCTCGCCGTACGCCCCGTCCCACGGTCCGGGCAGCCCCAGTGCGGACAGCTCGGCCTCCACGGCGGGGGCGAGGCCACAACGCGGTGCGCCGGGGGCGGGGCGTCCGCCGCGCGTACCCACGAGCACCTGCTCCATCGCCCGGGCGACGGCCCGTCCCCGGCCGTACGGCTCGCCCTGCGCCAGCACCGTCTGCACCGCCTCGACCAGCTCGCCCCGGCCCGCCGCGGGCAGGCCGCGCAGCCGCGCGAGGTCTCCGGCGAGCCGGCTGATCTCCCGCGCGTCGGCGGGCCCCGACGGATGACCGAGCGCACGCAGCGATGCGCACACCCGGACGGCCGCCCGGGTCAGTGCGTGCTCCAACGCGGCCGGATCACCCGCCGCCTCGAGGACCAGATGCTGCCACTCCGGGTCACGGATGCCCGCGGGATAACCGGAGCGTTCGTCCAGCAACGCGTAGGTGTACGGGATGAGCGAGGTGGTCCATCCGGGGCCGTCACCGGTCCCGGCCGGGACGGCGGGGCCCCGCCCGGCACCCTCGGGCGAGGACAGCAACGCCGGTGCGTGGAAGGCACCGACGACGGCGGCCGCCCGCTCGCCGCCCGCCGTCGCGTCGGCCAGACGGCTCCGCATCCACTGCTCACGCCGCAGGTCCACCTCGGGCACCCCGCCCGACCCCGCCGCGTCCTCGCGCAGCGCCCACCCCGCGAGCAGCGCGGCCCGGCGCACCGCCTCGGGCGGCGAGCCCGGCGCGGTGGCCTCGACGAGACGGTCCCACAGGTCGTCGCCGGGGCGGCCGGTCAGCCGGGACCGCAGCGCGCCGGTGAGGCCCGGCCCGGCGGCCTGCCCCCGCTCAGGCGGTTCCGCACCCCACGCCCGGTCGGCCAGCGGCAGATCGCAGGCGACGACCGGGACCTCGTGCCGGGCCGCCCAGCGGACGGCGACCAGTTCCGGGGAGAAGTCGGCGAAGGGGTAGAACGCCGGACCGCTGCCCGAGCCGCCGGGCGCGGCGGCGAGCGCGACCGGGGCCAGCGTCTCCGCGTGGGCGAGCCAGGGCAGCCACTCCTGCAGCTCGGCGGGGAGTTCGACGAGCAGCACGTCCGGCTTCGCCGCGTCCAGCAACGCGGGCACGACCGCGGCCAGTGAGGGCGCGTGATGCCGTACGCCGATGAGGTAGGGCGCCGCCGGATCGGTGAGGGCCGTGACGGCCTCGTCGGGGGAGAGGGGCACGGCCGTCAGCCCTCCAGGACGGTGCGCAGGTCCCACAGCGTCCGCCAGGTGGCGGACCCCTGCTCGGCGCGGCGCCGCACGGGGCCGTCCCAGTAGCCGCGCAGCCGGGCCGCGTCGGCCGGGTCGTCCTTGCGGACCACGCCGAGCAGGTGGCCGGGCAGCAGCCCGAGCACGTCGCGGTCCCCGGGGAAGTAGGCCGCGGCCAGTCCCAGCGCGCCCGCCACGGAGACCGCTTCGGCCGTGCTCATCACCGTGGAGGGCCGCTCCACCTCCCAGCCCTCCGCCGACCGGCCCCCGCGCAGATCGCGGAAGGCGGTGACGAGGACCTCCAGGACGGCGTCGTCCACCTGGAACGGCGCCCCGGCCCGCTCGACGGCGGCCCGCGCCTGGCTTCGCACCAGCGCGGTCTCCGCGTCGAGGTCCGGAATCGGGCCGACGGTCTCGAAGTTGAAGCGCCGCTTGAGCGCGGCGGACATCTCGGAGACGCCCTTGTCCCGCAGGTTGGCGGTGGCGATCAGGTTGAACCCCGGCGCGGCGTGCGCCAGCGCGTCCTCGGTGCCCGCCAGCTCCGGGACCGCGATACGCCGTTCGGAGAGCAACGACACCAGCGAGTCCTGTACTTCGGGCAGGCAGCGGGTGACCTCCTCGACCCGTGCGAGGGCGCCCCGGCGCATCGCGGCGAGCACGGGCGAGGGCACGAGCGCCTCCCGGCTGGGCCCCTTGGCGAGCAGCAGGGCGTAGTTCCAGCCGTACTTGAGCTGGTCCTCGGTCGTGCCCGCGGTGCCCTGCACGACCAGACCGCTGGTGCCGCACACGGCGGCGGACAACAGCTCGGACAGCATGGACTTGGCGGTGCCCGGCTCGCCGACGAGCAGCAGACCGCGCTCACCGGCAAGTGTGACCACACACCGTTCGACCAGCGCCCGGTCGCCGACGAACTTGCCCTCCACCACCAGCCGGCGTGGCACGGCCGCCGGTACCTCCGCGCCGTCGGGCAGCCGCAGCGCCCGGCCGTCGCTGCCCATGACGAACGTGACGACGGCACGGGGGGTGAGTCGCCAGGCGGGCGGACGCGGCCCGTCGTCGTACGCGGCGAGGAAGGCCAGTTCGGTGGCGAAGCGGTCCTCGGGCGGGACGATCTGCCGGGTGGTGTCGGGCGCGAGGGTGGTGGTCATCGGCGGCGGTCCTTCGGGGCACTGGTACGGAGGGTGGGCATCGGCTGCTCGTCACGGGTGCTCATCGGCGGCGCCCCCTGCGCGTGGCCCGCGTGGTCAGCTCCTCGTACGCGGGGGTGTCGCCCGTGCGCACCCGGTCCCAGGCGCGGGCGAACAGCGCGGGCACCGGGAGCAGCGGCACGGCACGCTGGTGCGGGGGAACCGGGTACAGCCCCTCCTTCCAGGTCTCCACCGGCAGCGCCGGGGACTTCAGGTCGTACCAGCCGCACGGCAGGAACAGGGTGCGCCCGGCGCGCGGGCGCTTGGCCTCGACGACCAGGTCGGTGGCGGCCAGTTCGGCGCGGGCCTTCTTCAGCCGGGCGGGCTTCCAGCCGGTCCAGCGGGCGCAGTTGCGGTCCGTCGGGTCGGGCAGGGCCAGCAGCTGCAGGTAGAGCGCCGCCGCGTCCTCTCCCAGGCCGTGCGCCGAGGCCACCTCGGCGACCAGCGCGGGGACGCTGACGGCCGGGTCCTGGGCGTGGCCCGCCGGCCCGTCGGTGTCACCGCCGGCCGCGACCGCCAGGGCGAGTTCACCGCCGAGGACCGTCCGCAGGGCCCGCAGACCCGCGCCGCGCGCGGGCCCGACCAGGCCTTCGAGGAGCAGCAGGACGTCGTCGTCCGGGCCGGTCAGCGCGGCCGGGCGGACCAGGACGGTCTCGCTGTCCCCGTACCAGGGCCGCAGCACGAGCGCATCGCCGACCCGGGTCCGCCCGTGGGCGTCCGCGCCACCGGTGGCGGGCAGCCCGTACGCCTTGCGGAGTTCGACGGCGGTCGAACCTCCCTTCTCGGCCCAGGCCACGTCCAGGTCGAGCAGCAGCCCGGGATCGGTGAGCCGGCGGCGCAGCGCGGCCAGACCGGCCGGCAGGGCGGAGCGGAGCGGGTGCCCGTACGGCAGCCAGTAGGCGAGCGCGGCCAGGACGGTGACGGCGCCGGTCAGGTCGTGGCGGCCGGGGACGGCGGCCGGGTCCGCCCAGACGAGGTCGCCGTCCTTGTCCGGCCGCAGGACCGTGGTGCGGCTCAGCCAGGGTGTGCGGCCCGGGTTGAGCACCTCCTCGGCGGCACCGGCACCCACCGGAAGCTCGGCGGCGAGCTCCTCGCCGAGGCGTACGAGCGAGCCGTAGCGCTGGGCCCACACCCGGCCCGCGGCCTCCGTGTCCGGGCCCGAGACCCACAGGTCCGCCGGGTCCTCGGGCATCAGGGCGGCGACGAGCGACTTGCGGCCGTCCACGCCGAGTGGGGCCAGCATGCGGTTGCCGAAGTCGACCTGGCGCGATGTCAGCCCGATCGTGGCGAACACCTCGGCGCCGGGATGGTCCGGCAGACCGGCGAGCAGCACGGTGGCCTGCACGGGACCCAGCCCGTCACGTGTCCCGGCGGCGAGCGCGGCGGGCGCCTGCGACCGCCAGGGCACGGCGCCCTTGTCCCGGATCAGCCGGGTGAGCGTGGCCAGCCGGTCGGCGGAGATCTCCGGCGAGTGCCGGTCCTCCCGGTCCAGGGTGAAGTGGGCGACGGCACCGAACGCGCCGGCCGGATCGTGGTCGAGGGCCAGCCAGCTGACGCGTTCACGGTGGACATCGACGCTCTCGCAGCCGAGGATCACGACCGTGCGGCCCGCGCGGCGCAGCACCTGACCGGCCCGCTCCTGCTTGTCGTGCGGTTCGCTCAGGACGATCTCGCGGAGCGTGTTCCCGGAAGCGGTGAGGAGCGGCCCCTCGGTCATCGCTTCGAACAGCAGGAGCAGCGCCTCCCGCTCGGAGTCGGGCAGGGCGGCCGAGGCGGCGCGGTAGGCGAGCGGCCGCAGCACGGACAGCAGGTTCGTCCACACCATGCCGATGCCGGGGATCGTGTGCTCGTCGCTGTGCCAGCCGTCGCCGAGCACGGCGAGCCGCTCACGGCCGGGCAGTGGCTTGCCGTCGGCCGGTCTGCCGGACAGCACGTGGTTCACGGACCGGATCTGACGCAGCGCGCTCCACCGCTGCCCGCCCCACCACGAGCCCAGGTGGGCCAGTCCGGCGGAGGCCGTGTGCAGCGCGCGGTCGTCGCCGAGTTCGGGGCAGTAGTCGGCGAACATGCCCTCGGTCCGCCGGCGGTCCGGCCGCGGCCGCCGTACGGGTGGTGCCGCGAAGGAGGCGGCCGACTCGGCGATCCGCAGTGCCGTGCGGACGAGCGCCGCGACGCCGATGAGGATCCGTTCGTCGGCGATGCCGGGCAGGGCGCGGGCCACGGCGCGCCGGGCCACCACGTCGGCGGTCGGCACGGCGGGCTTCGTGAAGGCGGCGCCGACCGACCCGGTGCCACCCGCCCGGGCCACCTGCTCCAGCCGCTCGGCCAGTGCCCCGGCCGTGACGCGCAGTACCTCGGCGGTCTGCTCGTCCGTCAGGGCGCGCAGCAGGGCCGACGACCGCTCGTCGCGGGGCCGCAGCGCGTGCCAGAAGGCGGTCGGCGGCACGAACCGCGTGCCGGCGGCGTACTCTCCGCCCTGCTCCTGCAGGGTCACCCGGCCGAGTACCCCGGCGGCGGAGGTGTCCTCACCGGCGTACAGGAACACCGTCTGGTGGCCCTGTGCGACGACGGGCTCGGCGCCGCCGGGCAGCCGCAGCGCGCCGAGCGGCACCCGCCACCACCCCCGCTCGACGGGCAGGCTGACGCTCCGGCCGTCGGGGGTGCCCGCGGTCGCCACTTCCTCGGCGCCCTTTCCCGCCGTGCGCACCCAGCGGCCCAGCACCGTTCCGTCGGTGCCGAACGGGCTGTTCTCCAGGCCCGGTTGCAGCGGCAGGACCTCGCAGTGCTCCGGCAGCAGGGAGGCGTCCTCGCGGATGCCGGACCGCAGGAAGGCGGGCAGCGAGGCGCGGCCGTGGGTACCGGTGGCCGGGTCGTACTCGAGCCACACCGTCCGCCTGCCCTGCCTGCCCTGCCGCCAGTACGTCGTGCCGTCGCCGATGACCGCACGGCCGGCCGGCAGGACGGTGTCCCCGGCGTGCAGCGTGCGGCCTCCGGTGGCCCGGCCCCCGCCGGGCAGCGGGATCGAGGGCGTGCCGACGTCATGACCGGACCAGTAGCGGGGGAGCTGCTCGCCGGCGAGCGGGAACACCTCGGACGGCCGGGCCGACCAGTAGCCGAACTGCTTGCCGTCCTGGGGCCACATCACCAGCAGCTCGCCGTCGGTGTAACGGAACCGTGGGCGCTGCCAGCGGTCGAGATCGTCGGGCAGCCGCAGTTCGTGCTCGAGCAGGATCTCCTCGGGGCCGACGACGACCGCCTTGTGCCTGCGGGCGAGGATCAGCGCGGGCCAGGCCTCGGTCACGGTCAGCGTGTTGTCCTCGCCCTTCCCGGGCTTGCCGTCGAGCAGCCGCAGCCCCTCCTCCAGGGCGGGCCAGCCCAGCTCGTCCAGGATGCCCGTGCGCAGCGTGCGGCCGAGCAGCGGCGCGACCGCGTGCCGTGCGATCCGGGCGACGGCGTCGGGGCCGGCCTGGAGGGCGACCGCGCGGAAGGGGCGCAGCCGGTCGAGGGCGGTGCGGGCGCCGGGCAGGCCCACCGCGCGGGTGAACTCCCCGGCCGCCTCGTCCAGCCACTCGCGCAGCACGTCACCGAGCACGGGATGGGCGGCGAGGGCGGCCAGCACCTCGGGGGTGACCTGCTGTCCGTTCCCCAGCGTGCCGACGGCCCGGTGCAGCAGGCGCCGCAGGCGCGGGTCCGCCGCGGTGGCGACCAGATCCCGTCGGCCCGGCGGCGCGGTGTCGGGCAGCCAGCGCTCCAGGGCGAGGTACACGTTCACTTCGGTGCCGGGCACGGCGAGCGGAACGCCCTCCGCCGCGCACAGGTCCAGCAGATCGAGATCGGCACCGGCGTGCCAGCGGCCGTGGAACAGGTCGACGGGCCGCCCGGCGGCGCGCAGCCTCGGCGCCATCCGCTCGACGAGCGCCAGGGTGGCCGGTGAGCGCCGGCTGCAGGCGCTGCCGTGCTTGCGGTGCAGTGCCCAACGGCCCAGCCAGTCGGCGGCGTCGACGCCGGCTCCCGCGCCGGCGCTCTCCTCGTCCTCTCCGGTCAGCAGCCGGTCCGCGCCGCACTCCGCCAGCAGGGTGAGCCAGAACTCGTCGTCCTCGACCTCCCGGCCGAGTCCCGTCGGCATGATCTCCAGCAGCCGGGCCCGGACCGCCGGCCGCTGTTCGGCGAGGACCGGCAGGGTGGCGCGGTAGGCGGTCCAGAAGGAAGCGGGGGCGCGCACGGCGGCCGGTGAGGCGAGCAGATCGGCGAGGAGAGCGCACTCCTCGGTGACGCGAGGCAGCCCGGCCGCCTTGACCAGACCGCGGACGTCCTGCGGCAGGGAGGCGTACGGCGGCATCCCGGCCGCGCAGCGCTCCACGGTCAGCTGCCGGAACTGCGCCCACGCCGCGGCCGGGTCGAGCCGTCGCGCGAGGTCCTTCACATGTTCCTTGAGCGCCTTGACCGTCAGCGCCCCGGCGAACGCGAACTCCAGGAACACCGCCCGCTGCCGCTCCTCGTCGACCGTCAGCGCGTGCACCCGCTCGGCCTCGCGGGCCTTGCCGAAGAACGCGGCGGCGTAGGCGGTGTTCTCGTGCTGCAGGAAGACCCGGGCGGCCTGCTCGTAGAAGGTCGGCAGGAAGTGCGGCACGGCCCGGCCGAGCCGCCCGCCGAGCGCCTCGAAGCCCTCCTTGGCGTTGCCCGGGCGGGACTTGGCCTGGCGAGCGAGCCGCTCGATGTCCTTGACCAGGGCGAGGGCGTGGTGCCCGTTCGCCGGGTCGTTGACCAGCGCCCAGGCGGGGAAGCCCAGGGTCTCCCGGCGCACCTGGCCGACCTCGGGGGTCTCCGGTTCCCGGGCGAGGCCCAGGAACTCCAGTGCCAGGTCCTCCGCCTCGCCGAGGGTGCCCGGCACCAGCCGCACCACGCTCCGGTCGTCCAGGGCGGGGTGGGTGTAGGTGCGGACGGTGAGGGTGTCGGCGTCCTCGCGGGCGGTGCTGCCCGGGGGCAGGACGGCGCCGGAGTCCAGCAGCGCGGCGACGGTGGTCGCGTCGTACGTCGTCATGCCGCCCGCTCCTCGTCCTCGATGTCGCGTCCGGCGTACAGCGCGGCCGCCATGCGCATGCCCTCCGACCAGGCCACCGGGCCGACCTGACCGAGCTTCAGCGCCCGGCCCGCGGCGTCGGTCCACATCAGCGGCCCGGTTTCGGTCTCCTCGTAGCCGTCGTAGTCGCCGATCCACACCCGGGCCTCGACACCGCGGCCGTTCTCCAGCACGGAGTACACGGAGTTGCCGCCGCGCACGCGGTAGCCCAACTGGGTGGCTCTGCCGTGCAGGAAACGCAGTTCCCTGAACGAGCCGCCCGCGTAGTCCTCGACCTGCCTGCTGTCGGCGTCGACGGCGGCGGGACGGGGGAACACCTCACGGAAGAGCTGCTGGGCCCGCTGCTCCACGCCGAGTTCCACGGCGAACTCCCGCAGGTCCTCCAGGTCCTCGAGGAGTACCGGGTGCGGGATGCGGACGAGGGCGGGCGTCATGCGCACGGTGTCGCCGTCGAGGTCGACCAGGCCGAGGCCGCGCTCGCTGTCGGCGTCCCGCAGGAAGCCCGCGACCGCGCCGTCCGCGTCGGTGACCACGAGGTCGCGCAGGGCGGACCGCCAGGCCGGGTCCGGCCACACCCGGGCGAGGACGGCGAGGGGCACCGGGAGCGAGCGGACCATCCACCGCTCGACGTCGGCCAGGCACTGGCGCTCGTGCCGCTCCAGCCACTCGGCGAGCTGCCGCAGCCCCACCACCGAAGGATCGTCGGCGAGTTTCGCGGGGACGGACTTCAGCCGCCGCCCCGACGCGTTGCGGCACACCACCTTTCCGCCGTCCAGGGCGACCTCGTAGTCGCCCGCCTGCACCCACCCCATGCGTGCCTCCCCGCACCGCTGTGATCAAGTGACGGGAACTCTAGGGCAGGCCACTGACAACGCCCTGGGAGCGGGGAGGACGGGGGAGTCACCAGCGCGGCAGCCGCAGCTCGTACTCGGGGTGGATCCGGCGCATGTACCCGGTGTCGTCGCGGCCGCGCACGCCGGAGTCCAGGTACAGCCGGTGCAGCCGGTCCAGGGCGTCGTGGTCGAGCTCCACTCCGAGGCCCGGACCGGTGGGGACCTTCACCTCGCCGTGGCGCAGCTCCAGCACGCCCGGGACGATCACGTCGTCGGCCGAGTTCCACGGGTAGTGCGTGTCGCAGGAGTGGTCCAGGTTGGGGATCGCCGCGGCGACGTGGGTCATCGCGGCCAGGCTGATGCCCAGGTGCGAGTTGGAGTGCATGGACAGGGCGATGCCGAACGCCTCGCACACGGCGGCCAGTTCGCGGGTGCGGCGCAGCCCGCCCCAGTAGTGGTGGTCGGTGAGCAGTACCTGCACAGCGTTCTGCTCGATCGCGGGCCTGAGGTGCTCCCACGCGATCACGCACATGTTGGTGGCGAGCGGCAGAGGCGACTCCCGCGCCACGTCCGCCATACCACCGATTCCCCTGGTCGGGTCCTCCAGGTACTCGAGGACGCCGTCGAGTTCGCGGGCCACGTACCTCGACGTCTCCACCGTCCAGGCCGTGTTGGGGTCCAGGCGCAGCGGCTGCCCGGGGAAGGCCTCGGCGAGCGCCCTGATCGCGGCGATCTCCTCGTCGGGCGGGAAGACACCGCCCTTGAGCTTGAAGGAGCGGAAGCCGTACCGTTCCTGCATCAGCCGGGCCTGCTCGACGATCCCGGCCGGATCGAGCGCCTCGCCCCAGTCGTCGCGGACCGCGGGCCGGCCGTCGAGGGCGGGATGTTCGCCCCATTTGTAGAAGAGGTACGCGGCGAAGGGCACCGACTCGCGGACCGTGCCGCCGAGCAGGTCGCTGACCGGGCGTCCGAGGAGCCTGCCCTGCGCGTCCAGACAGGCCACCTCCACTGCCGAAGTGGTCCAGCCGCGTTCGTGGGAGCTGGGTACGGTGGGCAGCAGGGCCGTGTCGATCGCGGCGGCGACGGCGGTCGTTTCGAAGACGTCCATGCCGACGACGGTCTTCGCGGCGGTCCGCAGCCGCTCCAGACGGGCCTCGCCGCCCGGGGACTCGCCGAGACCCACCGTGCCGTCCTCCAGCACCAGTTGGAGGACGATGCGCAGCGCCAGCGGCTCGTGCACACCGTTGGAGTTGAGCAGCGGGGGGTCCCGGAAGGCGATCGGGGTGACGATCAGTTCGCGGATGCGGGTCGCCTCGGCGGTCATGCCCGCACCACCTCCAGTCCACGGTCGATGAGTTCGGCGAGCCGGGCGACGTGCTCGGGGGTGGGGTCGAGCAGGGGTGCCCGCACGCCGCCGACGTCGAGGCCGCGGAGGGCCACTCCGGCCTTGACCAGGGAGACGGCGTATCCGGGTACCTCGTCCCGGAGTTCGACGAGCGGGCCGTAGAACTCGTCGAGGAGCGTCTGGACCAGCGGCGTCCGGTCCTGCTCCAGGGCCCGGTGGAACGCCAGGGCGATCTCGGGCGCGAACGCGAACACCGCGGAGGAGTACAGCTCGACCCCGATGCCGCGGTAGGCGGGCGCGGTCATCTCCGCGGTGGGCAGGCCGTTGAAGAACTGGAAGTCCTCGCGTACGGCCCGCACGGCACGGACGATGCGGTGCATCCGCTCGATGTCGCCGATGCCGTCCTTGAGGCCGGTCACACCGGGCAGTGCGGCGATCCGGGCCGCCGTGGACTCGGTGAGCCGGGCGGTGCCGCGCTGGTAGAAGACGACGGGCAGGCGGGTGGCGGCGGTGACCTCCTCGACATACCGCAGCAGGCCCTGCTGCGGTGCGCTCACCAGACAGGGCGGCAGCAGCAGGATGCCGTCCGCGCCCGCTCGTTCGACGCGTGCGGCCTGGTCCCGGGCGACCGGGGGCGGGCCGCCCGCGGCGGCCAGGACCGGGACCCGGCCGGCGGTCGTCGTGACCGCAACACGGGTGGCCCGTTCGATCTCCTCGGCCGACAGTGCGTGGAACTCACCGGTGCCGCAGGCGACGAACACGCCGCCCGCGCCGGCGGCTACCCCGGACTCGATGTGCCGGGCCAGGCGTTCCTCGTCCAGCGAGCCGTCCGCGGTGAACGGCGTGACCGGGAAGAACAGCACTCCTTGGAACTTCATGTCTCCCTCGTACAAGTGGGGTGCTCAGCCCTTGGTGGCGCCGGCCGCGATGCCGGTGACCAGCGAGCGCTGGAGGAGCAGATAGACGATCAGACTGGGGACGAGCGCGACGACCGCACCGGCCAGCACCACCCCGGAGCCGACCTGCGGGTCGGTGCGCAGGATGGACAGGGCGACGGTGACCGTGTAGTCGGTGGGGTCCTTGGCGGCGATCAGGGGCAGCAGGTACTGGTCCCAGATCATGATGAAGCCGAGCACGCCGGCCACGCCGAGCGCGGGCTTGCACAGCGGCAGGACGACCTGCCACAGCATCCGCAGTTCGCCGACGCCGTCGAGCCGGGCCGCCTCCTCGATCTCGGTGGGGATGTCCTTCATGAACTCGGTCAGCAGCATCACCGAGAAGCCCCAGGCGCCGAGCGGCAGGATCACCGCCCAGACGGTTCCCTTCAGGTCCACGCCGACGACCGGGACATGGCCGAGGACCAGGGACAGCGGGATGGCGATGACCTCCTCGGGAAGCATCAGCGTCAGCATGAACAGGGTCAGCACCAGGGCCTGCCCGCGGAACCGGTGCCGGGCCAGGGCGTAGGCGGCGAGCACCGACACGGCCAGTTGGAGCAGCAGTCCACCGCCCGCTATGACCAGCGAGTTCGTGAAGTAGTCCCAGATGCCGCGCTCGCCGGCCACCCGTATGTTCAGCAGCGTCGGGTGGTGGGGGAGGAACGCCAGGGAGGAGCCGCTGGGGTCGGTGCTGAAAGCACCGGAGAGGATCGTCAGGAACGGCGCGGCGAAGACCGCCAGGGCGATCACGCAGAGCAGGATCCGCAGGGCCCGGGCCGGGCCCGACCGGTCGCTCCAGCCGAGGGCGGTGTCGAAGCGGGCGGGAGTGGCCCGGGGCTGCCGGCCGCGTCCCTTCGCGGGGGAGGCGGTGGCCTCGCCGGACGGGGCGTGGACGGGGTCGAGGGCGGGGGCACTCACCGTACGTCTCCCCTCTTGCGGAAGTAGTTGACGGTGACCGTGAGCAGCAGGGTCACACAGAGCAGGACGACGGAGGCCGCCGAGGCGCCGCCGAGGTCGTTGCGGGAGAAGCCGAGGGTGTAGGCGCGGGTCATCCAGACGTCCGTGGAGCCGGCCGGGCCGCCGCCGGTGAGGACGTAGACCTCGGTGAACACGCGCAGCCCGCGGATGGCGGCGAGGGTGAGGACGATGCTCATGGCGGGCCGGATCGCGGGCAGGGTCACATGCCGCAGCCGCTGCCACAGCGAGACACCGTCCATCGCGGCGGCCTCGTACAGGGTGCGGTCCACCCCGGCCAGTCCGGCGAGGATGATCACCATGTTGTAGGGGGCGGCCATCCAGATGCCCATGACCATCGTCGACCACAGGGCGGTGTCCGGGTTGTCGAGGAACGGGACCGGGCCGGCGCCCAGCAGGCCGAGGGCGTGGTTGATCAGGCCGTCGGAGGTCGGGTAGTACATCAGCCGCCACAGCTCGCCGACCACCGCGGTCGCGGTGACGACGGGCAGGAAGACGGCGGTCCGGATGATCCGCAGCGAACGGGCCTGCCCCTCGAGAAGCAGGGCGAGGGCGAAGCCGACGACGATGGCGCCCAGCGACTGCCCGATGCCGAGCACCAGTGTGTGGCCGATGGCGTCCTGGAAGCGGTGGTCGGTCAGTACCCGGGTGTAGTTGTCGAGGCCGACCCACTTGTCGCCGAGGAACGGCCGTACCTTGAAGAAGCTGAGCCAGACGCCCTTGCCCATCGGCAGGAACTTGAAGACGAGGGCGAGCAGCAGTCCGGGGGCGAGGAACAGCCAGGGCAGAACGGCCTTCCGGCCCATACCTCTGCGCCGTGCGGGCGCGGTGACGGTAGCGGTCATTTCAACAGGTCCTGGTCCTTGAGGTCACCGGCGAGGGTGTCGCCCAGCTCCTTGAGGCCGGAGCGGACGTCACTTCCGCAGTACGTGAACAGCGCGTTGAGGCTGTCGGCCGTGTCCTGCTTGATCGGGGCGAAGTCGGGGGCGTTGGGGAACTGCTGGGAGGCGGTCTCGTACGCCTTCTGCACGACGCTCCAGCGCTTGTCGCCGGTCACCTTGGCCGCGTCCAGCGTGGTGTTGGTGGGGATACGGACGACGGGCTGGTGGCCGCCGACGCTGGTCATGGCGATCCGCTGCCCCTCGGGCGAGATCAGGAACGCGGCAAGTGCCCGTTCCTGCTTCGCCTTTCCGGTCTTGGCGCCGAAGTAGACGTTCTCGCCCTCGGCCAGCACGTCCGGGCCCGCCGGACCCGCGGGGGCGGGCACGACCTCGTACTTCTTCTTGCCGACCAGCCCGTCGAAGCTGGTGATGTTGTACGGGCCGGTCATGTACATGCCGGCGTTGCCGTCCTGGAAGTTGGTGGCGGTGCCGGTGACGGCGGTGACGGCGCCGGGCTGGACGACACCCTTCACGCCGCAGAAGAGGTTGTCCTTCATCCACGTGACGGTGCGCACGGCGGCCGCCGAGTCCATGGCGGGGCGGTAGCCGCCCTTGCCGTCCGGCTCGATGATCTTCGCGCCGCCCTGCCACAGGAAGCTCGAACCCCACCAGGCGGCGTAGCCGTTCTGCGCACTGGCCGGCGCGACGATGCCGTAGGTGTCCTTCTTGCCGTCCCCGTCCGGGTCGCGGGTGGCGAAGGCTTTGGCCACGGCGATCATCTGCTGCCAGGTCTTCGGTGCCTTCAGGCCGAGCTTGTCCAGCCAGTCCTTGCGGATCATCAGGGTCATCGCCTGGCGGGAGTACGGGATGCCGTAGTGCTTGCCGTCCCGGCCCACGGTGGAGGCCCACGACTGTTCGCTGATCTGGCCGTGGCCCGGGACGGAGGCGGGGACGATCGGCTTCAGCAGGCCCTGGCTCTGGTAACTGCCCATCAGAGCCGTGTCGTTGATCATGACGTCGGGCAGGTCCTTGGTGGACGCCCGCGCCTGGAGCTGCTGGTCGAAGTTCATCACCGGCTGGTAGTCGATCTTGATGCCGGTCCTCTTGGTGAACGCCGCGAAGACCCGGTCGTAGGTGACGGCGGAGTCCGGGTCGCTCCGGGTCCACACCTCGAGCGTGTTCGGATCACCGGACCCGGCTCCGGCGGAACCGGAGCCGCAGGCGGCCGCCCCGAACAGCAGACCCACGGCGGTGAGTGCGGCGGCCGGGCGGGGACTTCGTCGGTGAACCCCCATGGGCACCTCCGTTCGTGTGCCACTCGATTCATGAATATGAACGAGCTTCACGGATCTAAATGATCGGCCAAGCTACGGATCGCTTCATCCGTATGTCAAGACATGGTTGTGAGCTTTCACGCCGGGTCCACAGACAGCACGACGCCCCCACCGCCGGGTGATCGGCGACGGGGGCGTCGGTGTCGGGGAGCCGAAGTGCTCGGCCCGGTCTCAGCGCTCGGAGTGCTCGGCGCGTTCGGCGTTCCTCTTCTTGATCCGGGCCGTCTCCTTGCGGACCTCCGCCTGGGTGGCGCGCTCCTTCTCCAGCCACTCGGGGGCGTCCTGCTTCAGTGCCTCGATCTGCTCGCTGGTGAGTGCCTCGGTCACACCACCGCGTGCGAGCCCCGCGATGGACACGCCCAGCTTCGCCGCGACCACCGGGCGGGGGTGCGGGCCGGTGCGTCGCAGTTCCCGCAGCCACTCGGGCGGGTTGGCCTGGAGCTCGCCCAGCTCGGCCCGCGTGACCACACCCTCCTGGAACTCGGCGGGGGTGGCGGGGAGGTACACACCCAGCTTCTTCGCCGCGGTGGCGGGCTTCATCGTCTGGGTGTTCGCTTGCGACTTCATGAGGACAAGGGTATCGGCCGGGTTCGGGGCGTCCGCACACGGCCGATACCCTGGCGGAGTGACAGGCTCGCAGGAATCACCGTCGTTCCGGCTCGCGTACGTCCCCGGAGTGACGCCCGCCAAATGGGTGCGGATCTGGAACGAACGCCTGCCCGGCACTCCGCTCACCCTCCTCCAGGTGACGGCCGCCGAGGCCCCCGACGTACTGCGGGCGGGCGAGGCGGACGCCGGCTTCCTGCGGCTCCCCGTGGACCGGACGTTCTTCAGCGCGATCCCCCTCTACACCGAGAGCTCGGTGGTCGTGGTCCCCAAGGACCACCTGATCACGGCGGTCGAGGAGGTGTCCCTCGCGGATCTCGCCGACGAGGTGCTCCTCCACCCCCTCGACGACGTGTTCGACTGGGACAGCCCTCCGGGGGAGCCCGCCTTCGAGCGCCCCGCGACGACGGCGGACGCCGTCGAACTCGTCGCCGCCGGCATCGGTCTCCTCGTCGTCCCCCAGTCGCTGGCCCGGCTGCACCACCGTCGCGACCTCACCTACCGGCCGGTCGTGGACGCCCCCCGGTCGAGCGTCGCCCTGTCCTGGCCGGAGGAGGCCACCACCGACCTGGTCGAGGACTTCATCGGCATCGTCCGCGGCCGCACCGTCAACAGCACGCGTGGCCGCACCGCCCAGCCCGAGACCCGGCCGGGCCGCGAACGCCAGGACGCCACCGCTCGGCAGAAGCCCGCCGCCGGCCGGACGAGCGGCCGCAGTCAGAGGAGTCGTTCCGCCGGTGCGAAGAGCCCCAAGCGGGGGAAGCCGCGACGCCGGTCGTGACCGAGGACGCGGCCCGGGCCGGGCACCGGCCGGCCGTCCTGGACCCGCACGGGATCACTCCCGAAGATCCGCCACCGCGAGTCCCAGGGCCATCAGCACGAACAGCAGAGCGGTACCCAGGCCCAGCTGGAGCGCCGCGGGGACGTGACCGTGGCCGGCCAGATGGGCGAAGTACACGGCTCCGACGGCGGCGATCCCGGCCGCCGAGCCGATCCGCTGACCGGTCTGCAGTACGCCCCCGGCGGCCCCGGCGCGGCGGACCGGGACACGGCCGAGGGTGAGCGTGGTGTTGGGGGAAACGGTCAGTCCCGACCCGATCCCGGCGACGAGCAGGGGCAGGGCCGCCGCCCACGCCACCCCCCGGCCCGGCGCGAACTGCACGGCCGCGACGGCACCGAGCAGCCCCAGCGCCACACCGCACAGACCGTGCACCACCAGCATGCGGCCGTACCGCAGGACCAGCCGGCCCCCGGCCAGCGCACCGGCCGCCGAACCGACCGCGAACGGCGTCGCCGCCGCCCCGGCCGCGAGCGCGCCGTAGCCCAGGCTGTTCTGCAGGAACAGCGTGTAGACGAAGAAGACCGAGGTGAACCCGGCGAAGTACAGGAAGCTCACCAGCGCGCCGAGCGAGAACGACCGCCGTCTGAACAGCCGCAGGTCCACCAGCGGCCCCCGGCGCAGCCGCAACTGCCGCCGCTCCCACGCCCAGAACGCCAGCAGGAGGACCGCGGCCACGGGAACCAGCGCCCACTTGCGCCGTCCGGGCCACTGCTGTTCCTGTACGAGCGGCAGCATCAGCACCAGCGCACCGGTCCCCAGGAGCAGCACACCGGGCAGGTCGAAACCCTCCCGCGGGCCCTCCCGCGCAGGGGTCCGGGGCAGCAGCCGCAGCGCCGCCGCGAACACCGCCACGCCGATCGGCAGGTTGATGTAGAACACCCAGCGCCAGCCGTCGTCGCCGCCGGACGCCTGGATCAGCAGGCCTCCCGCCAGCGGGCCGACGGCGGTCGCGACGGCGACGACGCTGCCGTACATGCCGAACGCCCGGGCCCGCTCGGCGCCCTGGAACATCTGCTGGATCAGCCCCGAGCTCTGCGGCGCGATCAGACCCCCCGCCGCGCCCTGGAGCAGCCGGAAGACGACGAGCCACCCGGCGGCCGAGGCGAGTCCGCAGGCCGCCGACGCCAGGGTGAACAGGGCCACCCCGACGAGGAAGGTCTCCCTGCGGCTGCGCAGATCACCCAGCCGGCCCGCCGGTACCAGGGACAGCCCGTACGTCAGCGCGTAGCCGGAAGCCACCCACGACAGGTCGGCCTGGGCGGCGCCCAGGCCATGCTGCATCGACGGCAGGGCCACGTTGACGATCGACGTGTCCATCACCGTCATGAACCCGCCGGTGAGACACACCCCGAGCGCGGGCCACCGTCGCTCGTGGACGACGGGCACGGACGACCGTGCCTGGAGTGTGGTCATGGGCTCACGCTGGCACGCACCGCCGCCCGCCGCACGGGGAGCGCCGCCGGGTGGTGGTGCCGGCGTCCGGGCGCTCGCCCGGGAAGCCGCCCCCCGCGACCGGTGAGGGTCAGCCGGCCGTACCCCCGCGGGCGGCCCTGCCCACCGACTCCACCAGCGGCAGCAGCCGGTGCGGGACGCGTTCGCGCAGGGCCACCTCCGTGCGGGTGCGCACCACACCCGGCAGGCTGATCAGCTTCTGGATCACGTCCTCCAGATGCTCGTTGTCCCGCGCCACGACCCTGGTCAGCAGATCCCCGCCACCCGTGATCGAGAAGGCCTCCACGATCTCCGGTACGGCGGCCAGCGCGTCCCCGACGTCGTCCAGGTGGCCCTGGGTGACCTCGATGTGCACGAACGCCAGCACCGGGTGGCCGAGCGCGGCGGGGGAGAGCGAGGGGCCCGTGCCGGTGATCACACCGTCCCGCTCCAGACGGTCCAGGCGGGCCTGGAGCGTGCCGCGGGCCACGCCGAGGATGCGGGCGTACTCGCGCACGCTGGTGCGCGGCTGCTCCAGAAGCAGCCGCAGGATCCGGGTGTCGAGTTCGTCCACGGTCATGGTCTACGAATGTACCAATGGCTCAACGGAGCCAGGTGGGCGTGTACCGCGCGACCTGGTCCGTTGGCCTTCTGGCGGCCGTCAGGGCGGGTCCGATGCTGTGCCATTGGCACAGTCTTTGAGGCGCCACTTGAGCCAGTGACCCAGTGGGTGCTCTCATGGGCGCGTCGATGGCGCTGCGGACCCCCGCGGCGCCTTTTGTGTGCCGGAGTGCAAGGGGTGGGAAGCGGTGCTGAAGAGGGTGTTCGTGGCCTCGGACCCGGGGCGGCTGCGGCTCAGGTTCGCCGCGCGGGCCGTGCTCGGGATCGGTGCGGCGGTCTCGGTGTGCGCGCTCGCCGGGCACTCCCTCGTGGGAGCCGTCACCGGCGGGCTGGCCGCCCTCCTCGCCCTGTTCACCGTCACCGACGCCACCGTGCGGGGGCAGGCCGTCACGACGGCGCTGCTGCCCGTGGCGGGACTGCCGGTGCTTGCCGTGGCGGCCGGGCTGCACGACCACCCGGTGGCCCGGGACGTCGCCTTCCTGGCCGTGGTGGGCGCGGGCGTGTACGCGCGCCGCTGGGGGCCGCGCGGTCACAGCCTCGGCGTGTTCGCCTTCATGACGTTCTTCGTGGCCCAGTTCCTGCGCGCGACCCCGGCACGGCTGCCCGAGCTGTACGCCGCGGTTCTGCTCTCCCTGTTCACCGCGGCGGCGGTGCGTTTCGGGCTGTGGTGCTACGAGCGGCGGCTGCCGCCGGCCCCGGCAACGGCCGTGCCCGGCGGCAGCGGACTGGCCCGCGTGACCACCCGGCAGGCGGTCCAGGCGACCGCCGCCTCCGGCTTCGCGCTCGTCGTGGGCCAACTGGTGTCCGGACAGCGTTGGTACTGGGCCGTCGGCGCCACCTGGTGGATCTTCGTGAACACGGCCTCGCGCGGCGAGACGCTGGTCCGCGGCTTCCGGCGGATCCTCGGCACGGTCATCGGCATCGCCCTGGGGCTGCTGGTCGTCGTCCCGCTGCACGGGGCGCCGCTCGCCACGGCCGTCCTCGTCACCGTGTCCGTCTTCGGCGTCTTCTACACCGCCGCCGTGTCCTACACCTGGATGATGCTCTGGGTGACGCTGCTCGCCGAGTCCCTCTACGGCCTCCTCGGAGTGCTCGACCCCGGCCTGCTCGCGCTGCGCCTGGCCGAGACCGGCGTGGGCGCCCTCGGGGCCGTTCTGGCCGTGCTGCTGGTGCTTCCCGTCACCACGCACACCACCACCGACGCCTGGATCCAGCGCGCCCTGCGCTGCGTCCACGCCTGCACCGCCGAGGCCGCCGCCCGTCTCGCGGGCCACCGGACGGCGGACCCCGCGCGCCGGGTCACCGAACTGGAGCAGTTGCTCGGCCGGGTACGGCTCTCCGTCGCCCCGCTCGTGCACCCCCTCAATCCCGCCCTCGGCCGCAAGCGGCGGGCCCGCCGGGTGCTCGCACTGCTCGACGACTGTGCCCGCGAGATCCGCGGCCTGGCCGTGGTGGCCGCCGACCCGGAGGCCTCCCACGACGCCCGCCTGGCCGCCGCCTGCCGGCGGGTGGAGGCGGCGGTCGAGGCGCTCACCGACGGCGGCACCCGTCACGTCACCGACCTCGACGAACCGCCCGCCGAGCCCGCCCTGGCCCACCTCCACGGCGTGGAACGGGCCCTGGCGGAACTCGCCGAGCCCCTGCGGACCCCGCCGCGGGCGGGACTGGCCGGGGTCTGAGGGGGCACTCCGCGGAAGGGGACCGGGCCAGGCCCCCTCCGGGCGCCGCGCCAAGATCCTCGATCCTGGTCTAGACCGCCTGGGATCGACTGCTACCGTCGGGCCGAGCGAGCATGCCCGGGCGCGGCGAGGAAGGGGCGGCAGTGGCAGAGGACGGCACGCGGCGGCGCAGGGCGTTCATCGGGTCGTTCACGGCGGCGGGCGGGCCCGGGGTCGTCATGGCGGCGGTGCATCCCCACACCGGTGCGCTGAGTCTGCTCGGCAGCGCCGACGGCGTTCCCGACCCGTCGTACCTGGCTCTCTCACCCGGCGGGGACATCCTCTACGCGGTCAGCGAGACCGCCGAGGGCGCGGTGGCCGCCTACCGGGTGCACGGGGAGCGGCCGGAGCTCGCGGGGTCCCCGGTGCGGGTCGGCGGCAGCGGACCCACCCATCTCAGCCTCCACGACGGGCACGTCCTGACCGCCAACTACGGCTCGGGCAGCGTCACCGCCGTACCCCTGCGCGCCGACGGCACCCTCGCGGCCGCGCCGTCCGGCCTGCTCCAGCACACCGGTTCCGGCCCGCACGAGAAGCGTCAGCGCGGACCGCACGCCCACCAGGTCCAGCCCGCCCCCTGCGGCCGGTGGGCCGTGAGCGTCGACCTCGGGACGGACTCCGTCCGGGTGTGCACCCTCCGGCGGGGCGCCCCGGCGCTGCACCGGGAGTTCGCGCTGCGCCCCGGCTCCGGCCCCCGCCACCTGGCCTTCCATCCGGACGGCCGGTACGCCTACGTCGTCAACGAACTCACTCCTACCGTCACCGTGTGCCGCTGGGACGGCGACAGCGGTTCCCTGCAGCCGCTGACCGAGACCCGGGTCCTCCCGGGCGTCCCGGCCGGCGACGCCTACCCGTCGGGCATCGTCGTCTCGCCCGACGGCCGTCACGTGTGGATCGCCACCCGAGGTGCGGACGTGCTGTCCGCGTTCGCCGTCGAGGGCGAGGTCCTGCGCCTGATCGGCACGGTCCCCTGCGGCGGCGACTGGCCGCGCGACCTGGCCGGGTCCCGGGGCGTCCTCTACGCGGCCAACGAACGCTCCGGGAACGTCACCTGGTTCACGATCGACCGGGCGACCGGAATGCCACGCTACGAAGGGTCCGTGGACGTGCCCGCCGCGTCCTGCGTGGTCCTCGACTGAACCGGCCCCGCCCGGACCCGGGAATCGGCCCGCACCTGAGGAGGAACGGGCCTTCGGCCGCGCTGCGGCGGTGCCGCCTCAGCGGACCGGCGTGCCCTGCGGCTGCTGCGGGGCGATCCCCAGGGCCGTCGTGTACTTGGCCAGTGCCAGCTTGCCGATCGCCGGGTAGGCGCCCAGCGGCTCCGCGATGGCGCAGCCCGCCTCCTCCGCGGCCGCCTGCAGCAGACCGGCGTCGATCTCCGGCCCGACGAGGTACGGCGCGAGCGCCAGGTTCTGCGAGCCCGAGGAGCGCAGCTGGTCGGCGACCGAGGCGATCGAGCCCTCCTGGTCCAGGGCCGCCGCCATCACCGGCACGGCGAGCCGCGCGGCGAGCAGCATGCCGGTGATCCCGGCCGCCTGTACGGCCTCGTCACCGCCGATGGAGGCCAGGACGATGCCGTCCGCGGCGGTCGCCACGGTGAACAGCCGGGCCCGGTCGGCGCGGGCCAGGCCTGCCTCGGACAGACGCACGTGCAGCGCCTCGGCGAGCAGCGGGTGCGGGCCGAGGACGTCGGTCAGCTCGGCCGCGACCCGGCTCTCCATGAGGGCCTGCCGGACCTGGCGGAGCAGCGCACTGTCCGGGCCCGCCAGCAGCGGGACGACCACGGCGACAGGGCCGTCGGGCTCCTTGACGTCGACGCCGGCGGCCACGGCCTGCTCGTAGCGGGCCGTGCGCTCGTCGGCGGCACGGGCGAGCACGGACTTCAGGGTCGGGAACTCCGCGTCGTCCCCGTCCAGGTAGCCGATCCGGGCATCGAGGCCGGGCAGTTCGGAGCGGGCGATGCTCACGACCTCGTCGACGAGGCTGCGCGTGGCGGCGCTGGGCGTGCCGGGCACGGCGAGGACGAGCGCGGGCGCGCCCTCGGGAGCCACCAGCGGTTCGGGGCGGCGGTGCCGCCCGGGCTGGCGGGGTCGCGGCATTCGTACTGGCAGGCCGGACGCGGGCCCAGTGGGGGAGCTCATGGCGCCGCATGTTACTGGCTTCCTGGGCTTCTCTGTTCGGGGAGGGTGCAGGTGAGCGGTATCCGTCCGGTTTTGTCTGATGAGTTACGGACGGATCGGAAGTGATCCCTTCACCTTTCGGTCACTTCACTGACACTTCGTCCACCAGGGGAGTCAATCCGCTTTTGTGGTAACCATGTACGACAACGCCTCATCACCGGGCAGGGTGGGCTGCCCGCCCGCACGCAGGATCCCGGCCGCGACCGGATCGCCTCCGGCTAGGTCCGCCACCACCCGGGGCGCGAAGGAGGCCAGGGCGGCCGGACGGTCCGCGGGTGGACAGAACGGCAGGCGCCGGTCCACCGGCTGTCCCGCATACCGGATGCCACGAGCGGCGGCCGAGCGTGACGCTTCTGCGTCTGCGCCGGGGGCCGATGCGTACCAGTAGAGTGACGCGCCGTGGCACCACGACCCTTGCACGAACTTGTCGAAGCAGGCTGGGCGAAGGCTCTCGAACCTGTGACCGAACGTATCGCGGCCATGGGGGACTTCCTCCGGGCCGAGATAGCGGCGGGCCGGACCTATCTTCCGTCCGGTGCGAACGTCCTGCGGGCTTTCCAGCAGCCGTTCGACGACGTCCGCGTCCTGATCGTGGGTCAGGACCCCTACCCCACCCCGGGGATGGCCATCGGGCTGAGTTTCGCGGTCTCGCCCGAGGTGCGCTCGTTGCCGGGAAGCCTGGAGAACATCTTCCGGGAGATGCACTCGGACCTCGGGCTGCCCAGGCCGTCGAACGGTGATCTGACACCCTGGACGCAGCAGGGCGTGCTGCTGCTCAACAGGGCCTTGACGACGGCCCCGCGCAAGCCGGGCGCACACCGGGGCAAGGGCTGGGAGGAAGTCACGGAGCAGGCGATCCGGGCGCTGGCCGCGCGCGGCAGACCGCTGGTGTCCATCCTGTGGGGGCGGGACGCACGCAATCTGCGGCCGCTGCTGGGGGATCTTCCGGCGATCGAGTCCGCGCACCCGTCCCCGATGTCGGCGGACCGCGGCTTCTTCGGTTCGCGCCCGTTCAGCCGGGCCAACGACCTGCTGCTGGGACAGGGGGCGCAACCGGTGGACTGGCGACTGCCGTAGTCCAGGCGCGCACGATACCCCGGTCCGCCCGGCAAGCGGCCCGCCGCCGGCAGGGACACCGCGACGCCGCCGGCCAGGGGCGAGCCACGTACCGCGGGCTGCCCCTGGCCGAGGGCGGGGACGCGCCGGGCGCCTCAGCCCACGACCGCGGCGCGTACGCACAGCACGTCGGGCAGGTGGGACGCGAGCAGCCGCCAGCTGTCCCCGTCGTCGTCCGAGGCGTACACCTCGCCGTTGCGGTTGCCGAAGTACACGCCTGCCGGATCCGCGTCGTCCGTGCAGAGCGCGTCGCGCAGCACCGTGCCGTAGTGGTCCTCCTGGGGCAGCCCGGCGGTCAGCGGTTCCCAGGTCTTGCCCGCGTCCCCGGTGCGGAAGACCCGGCAGCGGCGGTCGGCGGGCACCCGGTCCGCGTCGGCGTTGATCGGGAAGACGTACGCCGTGCCACCGCGGTGCGGGTGGGCGGCCACCGCGAAGCCGAAGGTGGACGGCAGGTCCGCGCCGATGTCCGTCCAGTGCCCGCCCCTGTCGTCGCTGCGGTACACCCCCCAGTGGTTCTGCAGGTAGAGGCGGTCCGGGTTCGCCGAGTCCTGGGCGATCTTGTGCACGCACTGGCCGAACTCCGGATTCGGGTCCGGCAGGAACACCGCGGACACACCGGAGTTGGACGGGGTCCAGCTCGCACAGCCGTCCGTGGTGCGGAACACTCCGGCGGTCGAGACCGCGACGGTCACCGCCCGAGGGTCGCGGTGATCGGTCACCACGGTGTGCAGTCCCTCACCGCCGCCGCCCGGCACCCACTGCGAGCGGGTGGGATGCTCCCACAGCGGACGCACCAGCTCGAAGCTCTCCCCACGGTCCTCCGAGCGGTACAGCGCGGCCGGTTCCGTGCCCGCGTACACCACGTCCGGCTCGGCGGCGGCCGGGTGCAGCTGCCAGACCCGCTCCAGTGAGGCGCCGGTGTCCTTGGGGAACCTGACGGCCGGCCGGGCCGGTTCCGTCCAGGTGCGGCCCAGGTCGTCGGAGTGGAACACCGACGGGCCCCAGTGCGCGCTGTCGCCACCGGCCAGCAGCCGCGGGGCGCCGCCGCGGGTGTCCAGGGCGACCGAGTAGACCGCCTGTGCGTTGAAGCAGGGACTCTCGTCGAACTCCCAGGCGCCACCTCGCCGCCGCCCGATGAACAGGCCCTTTCGGGTGCCCACGGCGAGCAGAACCTCGGTCATGCCGATCACCTCCGGGACGTCTTTGTCACACGCAGTTCTCAGACACGGGCCAGTCTGCACCCCCGCACTGACAGTCACCTCTGCAACTTACGTCACCGCAGGTCAGAAGGGTCGCGTCGATCTGTGGTGAAGGTCGGTGGGGCGTCTTCCGGCCAGACGCCCGCGCGAACCGCGCTCTCGTGCGACCGTCGAGTGGGGGGCTCGGCCTGAGCAACACAGGGGTGTCCCCCGTATGGGAAGGCGGCCGGGAAGGCGGCCGGTCTGTCCGTGCGCTCGTGAGGAGGATGCCTTTGAAGGCGTTCCGTGGTCCGAAGGTCTGGCTGTGGCGGTGGCGGCGAAACCCGCTCAAGCGCCGTGCCGACATGATGGAGGCCTGGCTGGTGCTCGGCGTCTGGCTGCTCACCGTGCTGACCGGGGTGCTGTCGGGACTGGCGGCAGCGGGCTCCGTCGAGCACGGGCTGGCCAGGGAGCGAGCCGAATGGCGCCCGGCCGTGGCCAGGGTCGCCGAGAAGGCCCCCGGGAAGGCGAACAGCGGTGACCGGGTGTGGGCCGAGGTGCGCTGGAAAGCGACGGACGGCTCCTCGCACACCGGCCAGGCCCGCGTCGCGCCCGGCAGCGAGGCGGGCGCCCCGGTCACGGTGTGGACCGACCCGCAGGGCCGCCTGGTCACCCGTCCCGCCTCGGTCTCCCAGGCCCACCTGCGCGCCGGTCTGATCGGCACCCTCGTCGGCGTCAGCGCCGCCGCCGTCCCCTTCGTCTCCGGCATGGCCCTGCGCGGCCGCCTCGAGCGCCGCCGCATGGCCGACTGGGACGCCGAGTGGGCCCGGCTGGGTCCGCAGTGGGGGCGGATGACCGGCTGAGGGGCGTACGGGGCCTGGGAGGCGGTCGTGCGAGGCGCCGTCAGGTGCGCCTCGCACGACCGCCGTCGGGGGGCTACCTGTAGGTGATGTCGGAGGACGAGTACTTGCAGTACGTCCCGTCCGGGCCCGAGCCGTTCTTGGGCGGCTCCTTGCCCGTGTTGTTGCCGATGTACTTCTGGCAGGGAACGATCTTCTTGCCGGAGTCACCCACGATGGTGATCTTCTTCAGTGTCGCGCTGTCGCCGTAGTTGGTGTTGATCCCGACGAGCGCGCTGCCCTTGTAGGTCGCCTCGATGGTGTTGAGGTTGATGGTCCGCTTGTACTGCGTCTTGCAGTTGCCGCAGGAGCGGACCAGCTTGCCGAAGTTCTGTACCGCGAAGTTCGAGACGTTGAGCGTCCCGGCGCCGTTGAACTGGAACACCTTGTCGCTGGCCTCCTTCGCGCCACCGCCGGAGACGGTGTACACGTTCGACGAGGAGGAGCCCAGGAACGTCGCCGCGTCCTCGCCGACGTCCTCCCACCAGACGTTCTGCAGCGTGCAACTGCCCAGGCAGTGGATGCCGTCCGCGGCGGGGGCGCCGATGATGACGTTCTTCAGGACGGTGCCGGGGGCCAGTTCCAGGATGGGGTCCTGGTTCTCGCTCTGGCCGCCGGTGCCCAGGTCACCGCTGCCGTACAGGCGCTTCATCCCGTAGTCCTTGGTGCCGGAGACCGAGATGGTGGAGGTGACCGCCTGACTGCCGTTGGGGGTGGGCCAGGTGGCGGCACTCGCCGGAGTCAGCGCTCCTTCTGTCATGATCATGACAGCCGCAAGCCCGACGGCTGCCAGTGCGCCGGTCAGGGTGCGCCCACGGGTGCGTGGTCGTGTCGAAGAAGTCATGTCCCGATTCCTTCTTCCTCGTGTGTGTGGGGTGGCCGGAGCGGGGGTGCCCGGTGCCCTCGTCCGCGTGGCCGCCGCCGGGTTGGCGGTGCCACGCATGGGTCGCGTACATGAACTATGTGCGTGATGTTGGACGCCGTACGGGGAGCAGATGGCCATATCGGGGGAACATCCGCCCCCGCGGTCATGTCGCTGAACGGGACCGTAGAGTGCAAGCGCTTTCTAGTCAACGCCTCGCGCAGAAGACGACGGGGACTGTCCGGGTTGTCGGCAAGTCTCGTGGGAGCGCTTCCATGGCGGCCATGTCCATGCCACCATGCCCCGGGACGCCGACCCAGAACCGATTCCTCCTGCTGAACCAGGAAGGGACAAGGACATGCCCCCCACAGCGCCATTACGCCGCACCCTGACCGCACTCCTCGCGGCGTTGCTCCCGCTGCTCGCGGCGGTGTTCCTCACCGCGCCGCCGGCCGCCGCCCGCACCGACGTCCCCACCGCCGTGCCCACGGCCGCGCTCACCGAGGTCACCGGCTTCGGCGACAACCCCAGCAACCTGCAGATGTACGTGTACGTGCCGAGCGGCGTCACCACGCACCCGGCGATCGTGGTGGCCGTCCACTGGTGCGGGGGCTCGGCCTCCGCGATGTACTCCGGCACCGAGTGGGCCCAACTGGCCGACCAGTACGGGTTCGTCGTCGTCTACCCGTCGGTGACCAGGGCCAGCAAGTGCTTCGACGTCTCCTCCCCGCAGGCCCTGCGCCACGGCGGCGGCAGCGACCCCGTCGGCATCAGGTCCATGGTGGACTGGGCGACCCGCACCTACTCGGCCGACACCGGCAAGGTGTTCGTCACCGGCATCTCCTCCGGCGCGATGATGACGAACGTCCTGCTCGGCGACTACCCGGACGTCTTCGCCGCGGGCGCCGCGTTCTCCGGCGTGCCCTTCGGCTGCTTCGCCACCACCGACGGCTCGGAGTGGAACAGCACCTGCTCCGGCGGCACCCTCACCCACACCGCGAAGGAGTGGGGCGACCTGGTCCGCGCCGCCTACCCCAGCTACACCGGCCCCCGGCCGCGGATGCAGCTGTGGCACGGCACCCAGGACGACGTGCTGGGCTACCCCAACTTCGGGGAGGAGATCAAGCAGTGGACCGACGTCCTCGGCGTGAGCCAGACCCCCGCCGCCACCGACTCGCCCCAGTCCGGCTGGACCCGCACCCGCTACGGCTCCACCGGTGACCAGGCCCCCGTCGAGGCCGTCAGCCTTCAGGGCGTCGGCCACAACCTGTACACCTACGGCATGGCGGCCCGCGCGCTGCGCTTCTTCGGCCTCGACAGCGGCGGCACCGTGCCACCGCCTCCCGCCGGGCCCTGCAGGGTGACGGTCGGCACCAACGCCTGGAGCACGGGCCTGACCGCCTCGGTGACCATCACCAACACCGGGACGACAGCGGTCACCGGCTGGAAACTGGGCTTCACCCTCCCCGCCGGCCAGACCATCACGGGCGGCTGGAGCGCCACCTACAGTCCGTCCTCCGGAGCGGTGACGGCCACGAACGTCTCCTACAACGGCACGATCGCGCCGAACGCGAGCGTCAGCATCGGCTACCAGGCGACGCACACCGGCAACAGTGCCGCTCCCACCGCATACACCCTCAACGGAACCGCCTGCACCGTCAGTTGACAGACCCGGGTGCGCGCCGGAGGGGAGTACGGCGCGCACCCGCCCACCCCGTACAGGAAGGGCCCAGTGAAGCCGCCCAGACGTGTCCCGCTCGCCACACTCGTCAGCACCTGCGTCCTCGCCCTCGCCCTCGTGGTGACGTCGTCGGCGCTCACGGCGCTGGTCAGGTCCGGATCCACCGCACCGCAAGCCACCGCCCAGCAGCCCTCGGGCCCGCACTGGGTGAACACCTGGACCGCGATGCCGCAGCTCACCGAACCCGCCAACCTGCCGCCCGCCCCGTTCACGGGCGAGAAGTCGGTCCTGGCCGACACGACCCTGCGGCAGACCCTGCGGATCTCCACCGGGGGGCACCGCATCCGGTTGCGCTTCTCGAACGCCTACGGTGACACCCCGTTGCCGCTCACCGCGGTGACCGTGGCGTTGCCACAGGGCGGAAAGGTGGGGGGCAGCGCGATCGAGCCCGGCAGCACCCGCCGGGTGACCTTCTCGGGGCATGCCGCCACGACCGTGCCCGTGGGTGCCCAGGTCGTCTCCGATCCCCTCGCCCTCGACCTGCGGGCCGGCTCCCCCCTGACCGTCACGGCGTACCTGGCGCAGGGCCAGCCGTCGCTCTCGCTCACCTCCCACCCGGGCTCGCGCACCACCTCGTACCTGACCGGCGGCGACCACACCCAGGACCAGGACCTGCCGGGCGCGACCCCCGTCAACCACTGGTACCTGCTGAGCGACGTGGAGGTCCTGTCACCCGGAACCACCCAGGCCCTGGCGATCCTGGGCGACTCCCTGACCGACGGCCGCGGCTCCACCACCAACGGCAACGACCGCTGGCCCGACCAGTTCTTCGACCGGCTCCAGAGCCGTGCCGCGATCTCCCGCATCGCCGTGCTCAACCAGGCCGCGGGCGGCAACCGCGTCCTCAACGACGGGCTCGGCCCCAATGTCCTCGCCCGCCTCGACCGCGACGTCCTCTCCCGCAGCGGGGTCTCGTGGCTGATCGTGTTCGAGGGCGTCAACGACATAGGCACCGCCGACGCCACACCCGATGCCCAGCGCCGGGTCACCGACGACCTGATCGCCGCCTACCGGCAGATCGTCGTCCGCGCACACGCCCAGGGCATCCGCGTCTACGGCGCCACCGTGACGCCCTTCGGGGGCAGTTTCTACGACGACACGGCGGGCGAGCGGGAGGCCTCCCGGCAGCTCGTCAACGCCTGGATCCGCACCCCCGGCCACTTCGACGCGGTCATCGACTTCGACCGTGCGGTACGGGACCCGGACAACCCACGACGCCTGCAGCCGGCCCTGCATGACGGCGACTGGCTGCACCTGAACCCGACGGGGTACGGGAAGCTGGCCGCCGCGGTGCCGAGCGGGCTGTTCCGCAAGGGCTGAGAGCGGCCCTGCCGGAGGACCACCGCGCCGGAGACGAGCGGCGGGAGGGAGCGCGGCCGCGGCCGGCCCACCAGCCCGTACCGCCGCCCCGGCGCCGGTGGTCGCCGCAGGTCACCAGGGCACGGGTCCCTCGTCGTCGAAGAACTCGCCGGTCGGGCCGTCGTCCGGCAGGGTCGCGAGCCGGATCGCGACGGCCGCACCCTGTTCCGGGGTGCGGAACCCGCGGAAACCGTTGAGGTCGGTCGCGCAGTAGCCGGGGCACGCGGCGTTGATCAGGATGTTCGTGTCGCCCAGTTCCTTGGCGTACTGGACCGTGACGGCGTTCAGGAACGTCTTCGACGGCGAGTAGGCGACGGAGACGGGACCCACTTCGGCACCCGGAGTGGTCTGCAGGGTGAGCGAGCCGACGCTGCTGGACATGTTCACGATCCGTGGCGACGCCGAGCGGCGCAGCAACGGCAGCATGGCGTTGGTGACGCGGATGACGCCGATGACGTTGGTCTCCACGGCCGCCCGTACCGTCGCGGGGTCCACCGTGGTGGGCATCTGCGGTGCGTTGCCGGTTGTGCCGGCGTTGTTGACGAGCACGTCGAGGCGTCCGGCGGCGTCCTCGATCAGCCCGGCGGCGGCGGTCACGCTCGCGTCGTCGGTCACGTCGAGCGGCACGCCGAACGCGTCCACGCCGGCCGCACGCAGCTTCGCCACGGCGTCCTCGCGGCGCTGCTCGTCCCGGGCGCCGACACCGACCTTCCAGCCGAGGGCGCCCAGGCCCGCCGCGATCTCGTACCCGATGCCCTTGTTCGCGCCGGTCACCAGCGCGATCGTCTGTTCACTCATGGGACTGATCCTGCCCGCGCCCGGCGGGAGCGGGCCAACACCGATCGGGTGGGCGGCGATACCGCGCGGGTATCGATCCAGGTGGGGATAACATGGCGGCGTGGAGACACGGGAGTTGCGGTACTTCGTCGCCGTCGCGGAAGAGCTGCACTTCGGGAGGGCGGCACAGCGGCTCGGGATCGCGCAGCCTCCGCTGTCGCGGGCTATCCGCCAGCTGGAACGGCGTCTCGGGGCGCCGCTGCTGGAACGCACCAGCCGCGCCGTCACCCTCACCGACGCCGGAGCGGTGCTGCTGGAGGAGGGCCGGGCGGCCCTGGACGCGGTCGAGGCCGCCGAGCGTCGCGCCCGCCGCGCTGCCCTCGCCGCGACCGGCCGGGCCGGCGTGGTCCTCGCCGCGAAGGCCGGCGCGTCCGGTGAACTGCTGGCCCGACTGCTCGACGCCTATGCCGCGGAACCCGATGCGGTCACCGTCGACGTGCTCCTGTGCGGTATCGGCGAGCAGGAACGGCTGCTGCGCGACGGCCGGGCCGACGTGGCTCTGCTGCACCGGCCGTTCGACGCCACGGTCGGCTTGGACACCGAAGAACTGCGCAAGGAGGGGCAGGTGGTGGTCCTGCCGGCCGGACATCACCTCACGGGCCGGGCTCATGTGCGGACGGCCGAGGTCGCCGACCTGCCGGGCCTGCCGATGCCACGCTGGCCCGGCCCCGGCGGCATCTACCCGGACGGCCCCGGTCCGCAGGTCCGGGACCACGCGCAGTTGCTCCAGCTGATCGCGCTCGGCCGTGCCTGCGCGATCCTGCCGGAGTCGTGCCGAGCGCAGCTGGGGGACACCCTCGCCACGGTGCCGGTACTGGACGCACCGGCGGTCACCACGGTGATCGCCTGGCCCCCGCACAGCCGGTCCAGAGCCGTCGCCGGCCTCGTCCGGTCCGCGACAGGTCTCTGAGCGGCCGGCGTTTTCACGACTGCTTTGGGGCGCCCGGGCGGTTCCGTTCAGCCCCGTCGGCGCAGTGACGCGTCGAGCAGTGCCGGCGGGGTGTCGTACTTCTCGTGGGGGGCCAGGTCGGTGCCGGGGACGACGACGGCGTCGATCGCGTCCAGAACGTCGGCGGAGAGCACCGTGTCCGCCGCGGCGAGCTGCGCGTGCAGATGGTCCAGGGTGCGCGGGCCGATCAGCGCGCTGGTCACGGCGGGGTGCGCGGTGACGAAGCCGAGGGCGAGCTGGATCATCGTCAGCCCGGCCTCGTCGGCGACCTTCGCAAGGCGCTCCACGGCGTCGAGGCGGTCCCGGTTGTACGGCAGGGTCGTGTCGAAGCGGTCCGGCATGAACGCCGAGCGGCTGGTGGTGATGTCCCGGCCCGCGCGGACGGCGCCGGACAGCCAGCCCGAGGCGAGCGGGCTCCACACCAGCACGCCGAGCCCGTACTCCTCGGTCACCGGCAGGACGTGGCTCTCGATGCCTCGCTGCAGGATCGAGTAGCTGGGCTGCTCGGTGACGTAACGGCCCACGTGGTGTTCGCGCGCGGCCCACTGGGCCTGCACGATGCGGTGGGCCGGGAAGGTGGAGGAGCCGAAGTAGCGGATCTTGCCCGCGCGTTGGAGGTCGGTGAGGGCCGACAGGGTCTCCTCGTCGCTGGTGGCGGGGTCCCAACGGTGGATCTGGTAGAGGTCGACATGGTCGACGCCGAGACGGCGCAGACTGTCGTCCAGCGCGGTGACCAGCCAACGGCGTGAACCGCCGCGGTGGTTGCGCTCGTCGCCCATCGGCATGGCCGCCTTCGTGGCCAGCACGATGTCGTCGCGACGGCCCGCGATGGCCTTGCCGACCATCTCCTCCGACTCTCCGTCACCGTACATGTCGGCGGTGTCGATGAGGTTGACGCCGGCCTCGAGGGCGGCGTCGACGAGGGCGGTCGCCTCGTCCTGCCCCGTACGGCCGATCCGGCCGAAGTTCATCGCGCCGAGCGAGAGGGAGCTGACCTGGACGCCGGTACGGCCCAAGGTGCGGTACTGCATGACGGTGGTCCTCCGTGGAAACCGGGCTGCGGGGCAGGGAAGAGCGGCGGAGGACATGGCTTGGCCGCCGGTCCCCGCTCCGGCACCCGCAAGAAACGGAACGTTGTTCCGGAACAATATGGAACGCCGTTCCGTTTTTGCAAGCCGACCACCTCGCAAGGCGCGGTCTTCACGGACGTCGAGCGCTCGCACTCCGCGGCGCGTCGCAGCGCTACTGGGAAGGCCGGTGCACCCACCGATTCCTCAAGGGGCCGCCGTCCGTGCCGCCGCCAGCAGTGACTCCCAGTCGGCCAGCTTGACCACGCTCCGTCCGAGCGAGGCCCCGAGCGCCGCCTCGGCGCGCTCGATCGCCTGCCAGCCCTCCCACGGCACCGGCTCGATCCCGGCCGCCCGCAGCGCCGCGACGGGATCGTCCGGGACGGCCTTGCGGGCGAGTGCGGGGGCGTCCGCGAGCAGGGACGACGCCGTCTCCTTCGCGCACGGGCGGTTGGTGCCGATGACGCCCGTGGGGCCGCGCTTGATCCAGCCCGACACGTACTCGCCCGGTGACACCTCGGACCCGCGCAGCACCCTGCCCGCCGCGTTCGGCACCGTGCCGCTCGCCGCGTCGAACGGCAGCCCCTCCAGCGGTACTCCCCGGTAGCCGACCGAGCGCAGCACCAACTGGGCCGCCACGTCCTCGAACCGGCCGGTGCCCGTGACGCCGCCCTGCCCGTCCGGCACGGTCCTCTCGAAGCGCACCGCGCCGACGCGTCCGCCTTCGGCGAGGAGTTCGACGGGGCGCAGACAGAAACGCAGCCGGATGTGGTGCGCCGCCTCCGCGGGCGGCCGGGCCGCCCACCCGCGCAGTACCTCGATGTTGCGCCGCTGCGGCGCGGGCAGCCCGGAGGGGTCGGCGTACGCCGGATCGAGTGCCAGCTCGGCCGGGTCCACGGTGACCTCGGTGCTGGGCAGACTGCCCAGCTCGCGCAGTTCCTTGGTGGTGAAACGGGCCTGGGAGGGACCGCGCCGGCCCACCATCAGGACCTCCCGCACCCCGCTCGCCGCCAGCGTGGTCAGCGCCGCCTGCGGCATGTCCGTCGGGCTCAGTTCGGCCGCGCCGCGGGCCAGCATCCGGGTGACGTCCACGGCCACGTTGCCCACGCCGATGACCACGGCCGACCGGACCCCGGTCAGGAAACCGGCCTCGACCGCGTCGGGATGTGCGCTGTACCAGGCCACGAACTCGGTCGCGGACCAGCTGCCCGGCAGCTCCTCACCCGGAATGCCGAGGTGCCGGTCGGTCGCGGCGCCCACGCAGTACACGACCGCGTGGTACAGCTCCCGCAGCCGTTCCACCGCCACCCCGCCGGGCCCGCCGACCCGTACGCCCCCGAGGAACCGCACCCGGTCGTGCTCCAGCACCGTCCGCAGACTGCCCTGGAGGGACTTGATCTTCTCGTGGTCCGGAGCCACCCCGTAGCGCACCAGCCCGTACGGACACGGCAGGCGGTCCAGTACGTCGACGCACACCTCGGAATCCAGCTGGACCAGGCTCTGGGCGGTGTAACACCCGCTCGGCCCGGAGCCGACCACGGCCACACGCATGGCTCCAGCATCCCACCGGGACGACCCCCCGGACAGGGCCGGTGGAGTGACGCGCTAGCGGGCGCCCCGCTCGTCCCGCACCCGCTCCTCCGTCGCGAAGAACCGGGACAGATCCTTCTCGCACTGACCCTCGGCGGCCTGAGCCCCGGGCGGTACGCCCAGCTCCCAGTCCAGGCGGTAACGCTTGAACAGCTCGTCCCGCAGCGTGGGGATCGGCATCGGCACGCCCGGGACCAGTGCCGCGTACACCGCGCCCATCAGCAGCGCGCGCAGCAGGGGGTAGTCGGCCCGGACGTCGGGGGAGCCGTACCTGGCGACCGTGTCGCCGAGCAGCTCGGACAGGCGCCGCTGATCCGGGCACGGGACGAGGCCCTCGGCCTGGAGGAGGCCGGCCATGTGCTGACGCATCAGCACGGGCCGGTCCCGGGCCAGGCCCAGGATCGCGTCGATGGCCCGCGCCAGCCGCTCCCGCCCGTCGTCGGTACGCGGCTCGCGCTCCAGCGCCTCCTCCAGCGTGCGGTGCATCAGCCGGTGCACGGCGGACTGCACCAGCTGGCGTTTGCCGGGGAAGTAGTACGACACCAGTCCGCGTGCCGAGCCCGCCCGGTCCGCGATGTCTCCCAAGGTCGTGGCCTCGTACCCGTGCTCGCCGACCAGTTCGACGGCGGCCTGCAGGAGCCGTTCCCGGGAACGCCGCCGCAACTCTTCATTGACCGAGGCGCTGCGCGGGGACATGCTGTAACTCCTGCGTTGACTGGCTGCCAGCCAACTATACTCAACGTACCGGACGCCGCCTCGCGCGGGGCCCGCTCAGGGCTGCCGTCCGTCTGGGGCGACGCGGGGGATCGTCTCAGGCGGGCGGCTCGGCATGTCCACCAGGTCCAGCACCGGCAGCAGCGCGTCCGGGCGTTCGGACACCGGCAGGTGGTCCACGAAGTGCACCCGGCACCCGAGGGCCGCCGCACCGCCGTCGGCGGGCCGGCTGTCGCCGACCATCAGCACGCCCCGGGGGTCGGCGCCGAGCGCCTCGCAGGCCGTGGCGAACAGCCGGGGATCGGGCTTCTGGACGCCGTGTTCGTACGACAGCACGTACGTGTCGACGTACGCGTCGAGGCCGTGTTCCCGGAACACCGGGCGCAGGTCCCAGCCGATGTTGCTGACCACGGCCACTCCGATCCCGCGCTCGCGCAGGGCGCGCAGCACCTCGGCCGCGTCCGGGTACGGCGCCCAGGCCCGTGGGGACATGTGCCGCTCGTACAGCGCGTCGTGCAGCCCCGGATCGGGTAGCGGCACCCGGCGGGACAGACCGGTGTACGCAGCCCGGTGCAGCGCGGCGCTCTGGTCCCGGACCGCCCACAGTCCGGCCAGTTCCGCGGGCAGCTCGGCCGGGGCCGCCCCGCCGGGCAACGCCCCGGCGGCTTCCAACGCGCTTGCCGCCTCGGTCAGTTCGCGCTCGGGCAGCTCCAGCGCCGATTCGGCCAGTACGGCGCGCAGCCAGGACTCGGTGGACTCGACACGGAACAGGGTCCCGGAGAAGTCGAAGAGGACGGCGGTCATGCGCCGGACTCTACCCGCGCCCTCACGGCCGGGGACGGCGGTCACGGGCCGTACGGGCCGCCGTATCGCGGACGTACCGGATGCGCGCCTTCGGGGTGCGCCGCTCACCGCCGTGAGGGCACCGCCGCCCTCTGCGGCCCGAGTCCGCGACGACCGACGGCCCGCCGAGCGGACCGGGGCCGGGCCGCGGCCGCGCGGGCGTCAGTGGGCGCGTGCCCGAGCGCCCCACGGCGACTCGTACACCATGATCGCCAGCGCCACCATGAGTGCCCCGAGCAGCCAGCCGCCGACCACGTCCGACGGCCAGTGCACACCCAGCCACACCCGGGTCAGGCCGACGCCCGCCACGGAGAGGACGGCGAGGGCGAGGGCCGTACGCCGCAGTGCGCGTCCGGCGCCGAAGCGGTGGAGCAGCCACAGCAGGAGGCCGCAGACCACCGTGGCGGTCATGGCGTGCCCCGAGGGGAACGCGGCGTAGTGGGCGGAGTCGACGGGGTCCCGCCAGACCGGGCGGGGACGGCCGACGGCGTCCTTGAGGGTCTGCTGCACCACCGTGGCCAGCGCGCAGGTCACCGCCAGCCACACGGCCGTCCACCACGCCGAGCGGCGCCACACCAGCCACACCGCGGCCGCCGCGCACACCAGGCGCATCGTCAGCGGGTCCCAGACCCAGTCGGTCAGGATGCGAAAGGTGTGCGTCACACCGTGCTCGTCGACCGCCCACCGGTGGGTGGTGCGCGAGACGTCCCCGTCCAGGGCCACCAGGGGATGCCATCTGCTCGCGACCAGCGTCAGCAGGAGCACGGAACACAGCGCGAGGACCGTGGCGGTGAGGGCGGCCGCGCGGTACTCCCGCGGGCGGGACGGGGACACGAGGGACGGGTGGGCCATGCTGCGATCTTCGCCGAAGCACACGGGAGGAGGCCAATCCCGGGCCTTTCCAGCTCCACGGGCCTGTCCGGTTCCACGGCCCTGTCCCGCTTGACGGGCCCGCCCGCTACCTTGACGGGCCCGCCCGCTACCCCAGCGCCCGCAGCCCCGGTACCAGGGCCACCAGCACCGGAATCACCGGCACCACGGCCGCCGCCGCGGTCAGGCGCAGGCGGCGCATGGCCGTGAGGCGGTCCGGGGGAGTGAGGAGGCGGTGCACGCGCTGCGGAACGTGTGCGTGCCGACCGGGGCCGGGAGCGAACACGCCCCGGTCCTCGTTGAGTTCCACCAGCGCCAACGCGGTCGTCAGGCGGCCGAAGCGGCGGGAGGCCGTGTCGTCGGCGGCGAGTTCGACCAGCCGGTGCATCTCGTCGCGGAACGCGGCGAACACCGGAACTTGCGGAAAGCCGCCCGCCAGCGCGGCCGAGCAGTGCAGCAGCCAGTCGTGGCGGGCTTGCGCGTGTCCCTGCTCGTGGGCGACGACCGCGTCCAGCTGCCGCCCCTTCAACCGGCGCAACGCGGCCGTACTGATGACCAGTCGGGGCGTGGCGCCCGACAGCCACCAGGCGTCCGGACGCTCGCCCTCCAGCACCACCAGACGGCCGCCCGAGGGCTCCTCACCGGGCAGCAGCGGTGCGCGTACGTGGAGTTCGGCCCGCGTCCGGCGCCGCCGGATGCTGGTCAGCGTCACCTCGCGGACCAGCATCGCCGCGCTCCACAGCCCGCCGCACGCCAGCGCGACCGCGGTCGCCGCCGCCCAGGGGCCGGCCGTGCCGAAGGCGTACGCGTCCACGACGGCCCTCGGCGCCGAGGCGAACACATGCCCCCGCACCGCCTGCCAGGCGGCGGCCGCGCTGAGCGTCATCGACAACGCGCAGCACAGCAGGACGGCCGCGACGACGCACTGCCACGCCCACAGGGCGACCACCGGTTCACGATCCGTCCAGTCCGCCCGGGCGAGCAGCCGTGGACCGGCGACGGCGGTCAGGACGCCGAGCAGCAGCAGTGCCGCGGGGACCATCATGGGCAGCACTCTAGGAGCGGCGCGCTACCGAGCGGTACGGTCCGTCGCGGCAAAGTGACGCAGGCAACGCCCGGGCGCACAGCGGCCGGGTACGTTCAGGGCGACAGGAGCACGGCTCAGAGCGACAGGAGCATGGCCACCATCGCGATCCCCATCGACAGCCGGCACGCCCGCGCCAGCTCCGGCCGGTCACCCCAGCGGACGGTCCGCCCGCCGGCCGCCGCGGGGACGGGGACCAGTCGGACTCCGCTGAGCAGCACATAGCCGGTGAAGTAGAGGAGCAGCGTGCCCGTCAGCAGGGGGACCCCCGTGCCGCCGTGCGCGTGGTGCGAGCCGGGGGAGCCGGGAGAACCGGGGGAGGCCGACATCACGACCGCCATGTAGACCATGGCCGCGCTGCCCACCAGATGATGCAGATGGTGCGGGCTGCTGCGCACGGCCCACAGGGCACGCAGTGCCGCCGCCCCGAACACGGCCGCGTACAGCGGCCAGGTCCACGCCGGTGGGCTGAACACCTCGCCCGGTACGGCCATCGCGGCCATGCCGAAGCCCATGAGCGCCTCGCCGCCCGCGGCACGGCGCTGCTCCTCGACGCTGCTGCGCATCCGCAGCAGGCAGTAGGCCCCGGTCACCGCGCACAGCACCACCAGCAGCCAGCCGGGCGAAGTCGGTCCGTGCACGCGCACCTCCGCGCTCCACTGTCGGTCGAGGGATGCGATGCCCCGTCCGTGCGGCGGGCACGCGAGCGCATCGGGGTGCACGGGAGCACTCCGCGGAGCACGGCGGGCGAGGGCGCTTGCAGGGAGATGATTTACGGGTGAAACACATGCTAAATTTATGTCCATGAGCCGTGCGCGCCCTCACCGCCCCCACCGCCTCCCCCTCGTCGGCGTCCTCCGCCTGGGGCGCCCCTCCGACATCTGGTTCAAGCCCGCGCTGAGCGTGGTCGCCGCGATCGCCCCGCCGAACCTGGCCCTGCTCGCGCTCGGCAGGCTGGACCTCGCGATGTACACGATGGCCGGATCGCTGTGCGCCCTCTACGGCCACAACCGCCCCTACCCGGCCCGGGCCCGCGCCCTGGCATGGGTGGTGCTGGGCATGCTGGCCGGGCTCGCCGCCGCCCTGCTCAGCGCGTCGCTCACCACCGACGCCGTCGTCCTGGTCACCGTCGGTGCCCTCCTGGCCGCCGTGCAGAAGGCGGTGTGCGACGCCACCCGTGTCGGCCCGCCCGGAAACGTCGTCCTGACCTTCGTCAGCTCGGCGGCCCTGTTCGCCCCGCAGACCCTCGGCCAGGTGCCCGGCCACCTCGCACCCGCCGTGGGCGCGGGCGTCTGGGCCTGGCTGGTCGGCATGGCGCCGGGCCTGCTGCGTCCCTACGGCCCGGAACGTCGCGCCACCGCCCTGGCCCTCGACGCGGCCGCCGCGTACGCCGACACGGGCGGCACCGGCGACGGCCACGCCCGCACCCGTGCCGCAGCGGCCGCCGCCGTGCACGCGGCATGGCAGTCGACACTGGCCGCAGGGGCCCGCGCCGACCGCACCCGCCGCGCCCTCGAGCGACTGCTCGTGCGCGCGGAGGTCGCCCTCGTCGCACCCGCCGACACCGACCCGGAGCGGCTGCGCGGCTGGGCACGGGCCCTGCGCGGGACCGGCCGGGTACCCCGGCCCGACGTCGCGGAGGCCGTTGACGCCGACGAACTCCTCGGCGTGGACACCGAACGCGCCGCCCCGGACCCGGCCTGGTGGCGGGCCCTCGGTCCGCTGGCCCCGATCGCCGCGCGCACCGCGATCGGCTGCGCACTCGCCGGTTACGTCTCCCTGGCCCTCGGTGTCGGCCGCCCCTACTGGGCCGTCGTCACCGCCGCCTCCCTCTACCAGGCCAACGTCACCCTCACCTGGCGCCGGGCCGTGCAGCGCGTCGTCGGCAACCTCCTCGGCGTGCTGGTCTTCGCCGCGCTGGTCCCGCTGGTCCACCTGCACCCGGCGGCCCTGGTGCTGTGCTGCCTCGCGCTCAACTTCGGCGCCGAGGCGCTGATGGCCCGCAACTACTGGCTCGGCAGCGTCTGTGTCACCCCGATGGCGCTGTTCGTCACCGAGTTCACCCGGACCCAGGACTCCGCGGCGCTGATCGGCGACCGGGTCGCGGACACCCTGCTCGGCGCGCTCGTCGGCTTCGCCGCCGCCGTCGCCGTCACCAACCGTCGGGCGGGCGACCGCCTCCAGCACGCCCTGACCACCGCCGAGCGGGCCCGTGAACGCGCCGCCCGTCTGCTCGCCGAGCCGTCTCCCGACCCCCGGCTCCTCGAAACGGCCCGCCGCTCGCTGGCCGCCGCCCTGGTGGAACTGCGCGCCACGGCCGACGCCGCGTCCGGCGAGTGGTGGCAGCGCGCCCTGCCGCAGGAGCGGGTCGTGCTCGCCGAGCAGTCCGGACACCGTACGCTCGCCGCGACGGTACGGCACCAGGGGCTGGGACCCGTCGTCCCGTCCGCCCCGCGACGCCCGGCACGCCCTCTCGACGCACCGGGCGACGACGGGAATCCGACGACAGGGCCCGGCCGCTCGGCTCGGGCGAGGACCACGGAGGACGTACAGCCATGACGGGGACGAGCGGACGACCGGCGACCGACGGCGACACGGCGAGGGGCGACACCGTCGCCGCGGTCGTCCGGCAGTGGCGGGCCGTCCACCCCGAGCTGGACACCGGCCCGATGGAGGTCATCGGCCGCATCAACCGCTGCGCCGCCCTCCTGCAGCAGGCGGAGGACGCGCCCCTGCGCCGGGCCGGGCTCAGCCGCCCCGAGTTCGACCTGCTCGGCGCCCTGCGCCGCACCGGCCACGAACTGACCCCGAGCGAGCTGGCCCGGGAGACCTTCTCCTCCGGGGCGGCCGTCACCAAGCGCCTCAAGCAGCTCACCGAGCGGGGGCTGGTCGAGCGCCGCGTCGACACCCGGGACCGCCGGGTGGCCCACCTCCGTCTCACCGACGCCGGCCGCGCCCTGGTGGACGGCATCCTCCCCGAGCAACTCGCCTACGAGACCGCGGTCCTGTCCGTGCTGGCGCCGGACGGGCAGGGGGAACTGGCGGGCCTGCTGGCAGAGCTGCTGACCCGTCTCGAGGGACGGATGGGAGCGCTGCGCGCCTGAAGGGGGCCGTCGCGACCGTTGACGCGGGCCGGAAGTGATCCCTACGGTCGACGCGTTCGGTTTGCCGACTGATGTACGAGATGACGAACATGGAGTGTCATGACCGCCGCAGCCTCCGCCGCCCAGACGCTCACCGTCGACCTCGGCACCGACACCGGCCCCGTCCACGGCGGCGCGAGCGGCACGCTGTACGGGATCTACGGCGACGGTGTGCCCAGCCGCAACGTCGTCGAGGGCATGTACGTCCGCACCGTCTCCACCAAGGCCCAGGACGGCACCCAGCACCCGGGCGCCGACGCCCTGGAGATCCTGCCGTCCTTCGTCGCGGCGGGCGGCCGGGACGTGTACGTCTACATGACCGACATCTACCGCGGCTTCCCCTACGAGTGGCCCGGTGCCACGGGCGAGGAGCGGCTCGCCGACTTCCGGGGCCGGGTCCGCCGCCAGGTCGAACAGGTGCTGACCCTCGGCCCCCTGAAGTCGCACGTGGTGTACGTGCCCTTCAACGAGCCCGAGGGCAACATGTTCGGCACGGGCGAGTGGAGCTACGACACGGTCTCCTGGCGGGACGACCCCACCCACTACTTCGCGGCGTGGCGGGACATGTGCGAGCTCATCAGGGGCCTCCACCCCGACGCGCGCATCGCCGGGCCCAACACCTCCATCCTGTACGAAGAGGTCCGGGGCTTCCTGGAGTTCGCCCGCGACCACGGCGTCCTCCCCGACGTGGTGACCTGGCACGAGCTGTCGTCACCGGACGAGATCCGCAGGAACGTCGCCACCTACCGTGACCTGGAGCGGGAGTTGGGGATCGGCCCGCTGCCGGTCAACATCAACGAGTACGCCCACAACTACCACCTGTCCGTGCCCGGCCAGATGGTGCAGTGGATCGCCGCCCTGGAGGAGTCGAAGGTCGACGCCGACATGGCGTACTGGAACATCGACGGCAACCTCAACGACTCCGCGGTCGAGGCCAACAAGGGCAACGGCCAGTGGTGGCTGTTCCACGCCTACGGCGGGCTCACCGGCCACACGGTCCGGGTCACCGCGCCGCAGCCCAACGTGCAGTACACCCTCCAGGGCGTCGCCGCCCTCGACCGGGACAAGCGACAGGCACGGGTGCTCTTCGGCGGCGGAAGCGGCGGTGCGGAGCTGGTCTTCGCGGGCGTGGACGCACAGACGTTCGGCACGGTCGTGCACATACGGCTGCTGGAGATCCCGTGGACGGGACAAGTGGGATCATCGGCACAGCCGTTGCGGCTCGCCGACCTCGAACTTCCCGTGGTGGACGGCAAGGTGACGCTGGGCCTTCCCGACCTGGAGGAGATGTCCGCCTACCAGGTGATCCTCTCGCCGGGCGGCAACGGGGCCGCTCCGGCGCCGCCCTCCATCGGCTGGCGGCGTTCGTACGAGGCCGAGGACGCGGCACACACCGGTGACGGGTACGTCCTGCACGGGCCCGAGGGCTCACCGGCCGACGTCGAGAAGTTCGCCACCTCCGGCGGCCACCACGTCGGCGGCCTGCGCACCGACTCCGACCTGGTCCTCGCCTTCGACGTCGAGGTGCCGTGCGACGGGACGTACGACGTCGCCGTCCTCGCGAACTCCCACAACCTGGCCGAAGGGGTGCGCGAACAGGGCCCCACCAACGTCTTCCTGCGCGTCGACGGCGTGCAGCCGCGGGAACTGCGGCTGCCCCTCGGCTACAAGTGGGCGGTCTGGGGCCGCACCGACACCCGGGTGGAACTGACCGCGGGCCGCCACACCCTCACCCTGGCCGCCCGCGACGCCGACCTGGGGGCCACCCGGGGGGACGCGGTCGTCGACCGGCTGGACCTGGTCCTGCGCGACGACCACGTGAGCGCGCACGCGCTGTACGACGCCGAGTACGCCTCGCTCGGGGGCGGGGCGCGGGTGAGCTACACGCACCGCGGCGCCTCCGGACCCGGCGCGGTCGTCCTGCCCCGTGGGGGCACCGCCACCTTCTGGGTGCACGCCCCCGCCGACGGCGAGGCGACCGTCACCGTCGGCCTCCTCGGGCCGGGGGAGGGGCTGCTCACGGTCAACGGCGAGCAGACCGGACCGGTCGAGCGCGCCGCCGTACCGCTGTTCCTGGCCGGCGGCATCAACAAGATCACGGTCACCGGCACCGCGGACCGGCTCGTGCTGGACCGGCTGCTGGTCGGGCCGTCCCGCGGTCTGCTGCCCACCACGGCGTATCCGGCCGAGGAAGGCGTACTGACCGGCCGGGCGCACGTCACCGGCGCCCACACCTTCGCCACCGGCGGCAAGGCGGTGGACGGCATCGGCGACGGACCGGCGAACGCGCTCACCCTGACCGTGACGGCCGAGCGCGCCGGACGGCACGCGCTGACCATCCGCTACTCCAACGGCGAGCAGGCGCCTGCCACCCACTACAACCCCGACCCGGTCTGCCGGCACGCGGACATCACCGTGGGCGGTGCCGCCCCACGGCGCGTGCTGTTCCCCACCACCTTCCACTTCAACAACTTCTTCGAGCTCTCCGTCCCCGTCACCCTGCGCGCGGGCGCCAACACCGTCGTCCTCACCTCCGGTGAACTCCCCGACTTCGACGGCACCGTCCGGGACGCCCACGGGCAGCGCTCCGCGCAGGCCCCGGTCATCGACCGGGTGACGGTGACACCGCTGGCGTGACACCGCCGGTGTGACGGCCGATGTGAAGGCAGGGCCGCCCCGAAAGCCCTGCCGACACCCCCGGCGCCCGGCTCCTCGCCCACCAACCCGCCGGGGCACAAGCCCCGCTCGCCAGGGAGCACCGGCCGCGCCGAGGGAGCGGTCAGATGCCCGGCCGGTACCGCAACGGATGATCCGCCGGCACCTCCACCAGCACGATCGGCACCCCGTCCGGATCCGCGATCCACATCTCCACCAGCCCCCAGGGCTCCTTCAGCGGCGGCCGTACGATCCCGACCCCGCGCTCGAGCAGTTCCCGGTGGGTTTCCGCGAGGTCGGCGACCTGGAGCCACAGTCGTACCGCCGGGGACGGCGGTGTCTCGGACCGCCCGGAGACCTCGAGGAAGCCACCGCCGAGGAAGTAGACGGTGCCCCGCTCCGGCCCGGTACCGAACTCCCGGTAGACGGGCAGCCCGAGCCGCCGCTGGTAGAAGTCCCGGGAGCGCTCGGGGTCGGTCGGGCGCAGGAGTGTCCGGCTGCTGAGTACGTGCACCATGCACCCGGAGGGTAGTGGCAGGCTTGGTCTCGTTCTGCCCTGCCGCGCCAGAGATCGGAGACGTTTCGCCATGGAAACCGCCGCTGCCGGACTCATCTTCCGTGATGCCACCGACGCCGACGTCGACGCACTGGTCGCGCTGATCGAGTCGGCCTACCGGGGCGACGACAGCCGGGCCGGATGGACCACCGAGGCGGACATCCTCCAGGGGCAGCGGACGGACCCGGAAGGGGTGCTCGAGGTCATCAAGGCGCCGGACAGCCGACTGCTGAAGGTCGAGCGCGACGGCCGGGTCGTCGCCTGCTGCCAGCTCGAGAACCGCGGCGCCCACGCCTACTTCGGCATGTTCGCGGTGAGCCCGGCGCTGCAGGGCGCGGGTCTGGGCAAGGTGATCATCGCGGAGGCGGAGCGGCAGGCCCGCGAGACCTGGGGGGTCGCGGAGATGCACATGACGGTGATCTCCGTACGCGACGACCTGATCGCCTGGTACGAGCGCCGCGGCTACCGCCGTACGGGGCGGATGACGCCCTTCCCGTACGGCGACGAACGCTTCGGTATCCCGCAACGGGACGACCTGCAGTTCGAGCTCCTGGTCAAGCCGCTCGCGTAGATCGTTCCGGTGTGCCGGTCACGCGGTGAAGCGGCCGGTGCGCTTGATCTCCGGATAGTCGGTGGTCGCGCCGTCCAGGCCGAGCGCGCGCACGAGCCTCAGGTGGTCCTGGGTGTTGACCACCCATCCGATGATCCTCAGATCCGCCCTGCGGGCGTGCTCGACGATCTCCAGGGTCAGCCGGCGGATGTTGAGGCAGACGGTCGCGGCGCCGGCCGCCGCGGCCCGCTCCACGATGTCGGTGCCGTACCGGCTGGCGATCAGCGCGGTACGGACACCGGGCACCAGACGGGCGATCTCGGCGATGGCCTCGTCGTGGAAGGAGGACACCTCCACCCGGGAGACCAGGTTCCGCCGGTGCATCACCTCGGCCAGCGCCCGGGCCGCGGCGACGTCCTTGATCTCTGCCTGGAGCGGTGCCTTCACGGCGTCCAGGACCTCCTCGAACACCGGCACCCGCTCGCCGTCGCCCGCGTCCAGTGCGCGCAGCTCGGCGAGGGTCTTCTCGGCGATGGCGCCGGTGCCGTCGGTCGTGCGGTCCACGTCCGCGTCGTGCATGACGACGAGGGCACCGTCCTTGCTCAGGTGCAGATCGAGTTCGATCAGGTCGAGGCCGGCCGCTTGCGCGGCGACGAAGGAACGGAGGGTGTTCTCGGGCTCGACGCCCATGACCCCGCGGTGACCGATGGTAAGGAAGTTCAAGGTCCAACTCGCTTCCGTCGACGGCGGCTCGTCACGCGCGCGGACCGGACGGACGTCGCTGTCCACGCGGCAGGCTCGCAGCCTAACGGCCGGGTCTCGGGATGGACCCCCACGTACACGCGCGTCTGGGGTGACGGCCGGACCGGGCGATTGACCCACTGGCTGGATCCGCGCGGTCGGTAGTTCTACCCGGTTCGGCGTCGCTCATACCTACGCTCGAAGCGGAAGTGTGCGCTGACGCGATGTTGGGCAGGAAAAAGAGCGGTGACCATGGGGTGTCGCAGGATAATTTCCCGGATCCCTACTTGCTGGGAGAAACGCCCTATGCGTACGGTGTCCTTACGCGAGGTTCTCCCGTGGAGGATGGGACATGACGGAAATTCTTGTGCAGGCGGGTTCGGAGGAGCGGGTTCCTCCCGTGTCCAGGGTCGTCGAGCACCCTGCTTGGCCTGCGCTCAAGGATGCCGTGGAGCAGATCCGGCCATGGCAGTCCAAGGATGGATCGATCGACTTCGATGCCGAGGGCGCGCCGGACCCGGCTGCGGCCGACCTCGCCGTCCGCCGCGCGATCGACGCCGTCATGGCGCTGTCCCCGCTGCTCCCGCACGACGCCGCCTACCACGAGGCACTCGTGAAGGACCTGCGCCGCTGGGCCGACAGCGGCTTCCCGGTGCCGGACTTCCTGGACTCGCTGCTCGCCTTCCAGCCCGCCGCCGACCGCGCGGACGGACTGCAGCACCTGGTCGTCTTCCCGATGTACACGCAGAACGGCAACCCCGACCGCAACCTGGAGGCGGTCGTGCTGCGCATGGTCTGGCCGGACTGGCTGGCCGAGCTGGAGCGCACCCGCTACGACAACCCGCTGTTCTGCGGCATCAAGTTCGAGGACTTCACCGCCGGGTACGACACGAACTCCGCCGTGCTCTTCCCCGAGACGATCGCCGTGCGCCAGGCGCCGGAACGATTCTCCTGGGGAGGCATCTTCTGCGACCGCGAGGCCGCCCGCTTCCGCCGGGTCACCGAGGCCGCCGTCGACATCCTCGGCCTCGAGCTGCCCGAGGACATCGCCGCCATGGTCCACGACCAGAAGCGCTGCGAAGAGGCCTTCGTGCTCTGGGACATGGTCCACGACCGCACCCACAGCCACGGCGACCTGCCCTTCGACCCGTTCATGATCAAGCAGCGCCAGCCGTTCTGGATGTACGGCCTGGAGGAGCTGCGCTGCGACCTCACCGCCTTCAAGGAGGCCGTGGGGCTCCAGGCGGAGGGTGTCCCGCAGGCCCGTGACGTGCAGTACGCGGTGCTCTTCGACCGGATGTTCCGCTTCCCGGTGACCGGCGAGCGGGTGCGCAACTACGACGGGCTCGGCGGTCAGCTGCTCTTCGCCTACCTGCACAAGCACGACGTCGTCCGCTGGACCGACAACAAGCTCTCCATCGACTGGGAGCGGGCCCCGCAGGTCACCAACCAGCTGTGTGCCGAGATCGAGAAGCTGTACAAGGACGGCATCGACCGTCCGAAGCTGGTGCACTGGTTCGCCGGGTACGAGCTGGTCTCCACCTACCTCGCCCCGCACCCGGGTTCCCGGTGGGCCAAGGGCCCGGACGCCCTGGACCTCACACAGCCGCCGCGCAAGCTCGTGGATGACGTGCTTCCGGACGAGTTTCCGCTGAGCATGTTCTATGAGGCACTGTCCAAGAAGCTGAAGAACGTGATCGCCTCCACCAAGGGCATCACGGCGGACAGCGCCGACAGGGTCGCCGCGTGAGCGACCGTACGAACACCGCTCAGCAGGAGGCGAAGAACATGGGGAACGGGGCTCTCAGCGGTGCGGTGATCGCGGTCGCGGGTGCGGGCGGACCCGCCGGCCGGGCCGCGCTGCGCAGGCTGGCCGAGGCGGGCGCGACCGTCGTAGGGGCGGACAACGACCCGGAGCGGCTCTCGGAGGCCGTGGACGCGGCCCGCTACGCCGGGGGCGGCGCCACCGTCACCGGGGACACGGTCGACCTGCTCGACCTGCAGTCCACCCGCGACTGGGCCACGCACATCGAGAAGGACTTCGGCCGCGTCGACGGTCTCGTCCACCTCGTCGGCGGCTGGCGCGGCAGTGAGACCTTCACCAAGACCAGTCTCGACGACTGGGACTTCCTGGAGCTGCTGCTGGTCAAGACCGTGCAGCACACCTCCCTGGCCTTCCACGAGGCGCTGCAGCGCAGCGAGCGCGGCCGGTACCTGCTGATCAGCGCCGCGGGCGCGAGCAGGCCGACCGCGGGCAACGCCGCCTACTCCGCGGCCAAGGCCGCCGCCGAGGCGTGGACGCTTGCCCTCGGCGACTACTTCCGCAAGGCCGGGGGTGCCGGGGGGCCGACGTCGGCGGCTGCCATCCTGGTGGTGAAGGCGCTGGTGCACGACGCGATGCGCGCCGAACGCCCCAACGCGAAGTTCGCGGGCTTCACCGACGTCAAGGACCTGGCCGAGGCCATCGTGAACGTCTGGAGCAAGCCCGCCGCCGAAGTGAACGGACACCGTCTGTGGCTGACCGAGAAGCCGTGAACCCCCCGAGGACCGACGCCCGTCGCCATCACGACCCGCAGATCCGCGGTTTCGCCAGTGACAACTACGCGGGGGTGCACCCCGAGGTGCTCGCCGCCATAGCCCTGGCCAACGGCGGCCATCAGGTCGCGTACGGCGAGGACGACTACACCGAGCACCTCCAGCGGATCATCCGCAGTCACTTCGGCGCCACCGCGGAGGCGTTCCCGGTCTTCAACGGCACCGGCGCGAACGTCGTCGCGCTCCAGGCGGTCACCGACCGCTGGGGCGCGGTGATCTGCGCCGACAGCGCGCACATCCAGGTCGACGAGGGCGGCGCCCCCGAGCGCATGGCCGGCCTGAAGCTGCTCACCGTGCCCACCCCGGACGGCAAGCTCACTCCCGAGCTGATCGACCGGCAGGCGTACGGCTGGGAGGACGAGCACCGGGCCATGCCGCAGGCGGTGTCGATCACCCAGAGCACCGAGCTGGGCACCGTGTACACGCCGGACGAGATCCGCGCCATCTGCGAGCACGCCCACTCCCTCGGTATGAAGGTGCATCTCGACGGCTCCAGGCTGGCCAACGCGGCGGCATCCCTGGACGTTCCGATGCGGACGTTCACCAACGCGGTCGGCGTCGACGTCCTCTCGCTGGGCGGGACGAAGAACGGCGCGCTGTTCGGCGAGGCGGTCGTGGTCATCAACCAGGACGCCGTCCGCCGGATGAAGCACATCCGCAAGATGTCCATGCAGCTCGCCTCGAAGATGCGCTTCGTGTCGGTGCAGTTCGAGGCGCTGCTCGCCCGGGACCTGTGGCTGCGCAACGCCCGCCACGCCAACGAGATGGCCGAGCGGCTCGCGGAGGGCGTACGGGCGGTCCACGGGGTGGAGATCCTCTACCCGGTGCAGGCCAACGGGGTCTTCGCCCGGCTCCCGCACGAGGTGAGCGTGCGCCTGCAGAAGCGTTTCCGGTTCTACTTCTGGGACGAGGCCGCTGGCGTGGTCCGGTGGATGTGCTCCTTCGACACCACGGAGGAGGACGTGGACGCGTTCGTGGCGGCGGTCAAGGAGGAGATGGCGCGCTAGCACGTCCGCACCCACACGGCCTGACGCATAGATATGCGGTCGCCTGAAAAGTCATTGACTTGGAGGTGATCGCATTTCTATGCTCTGCGGGCATGGAGCTGATCCAGGAGACGCCCGACCTTTCGGCCTATCTTGCCGCTGACGAGGTCATCGACCACCATCATCCGCTGGTCCGGGAGACGGCCGCGCGGCTCGCCCGCAACGCCGATGACTCGTATGCTTATGCGCGCCTGGCGTTCGAGTTCGTACGTGACACCGTCCCGCACTCCCAGGACTCCGGAGACCTCCGTGTCACCTGGCGCGCCTCGGACGTGCTGGAGCAGGGCACCGGCGTCTGCTACGCCAAGGCGCACGCGCTGGCCGCGCTGCTGCGGGCGGAGGACATTCCCACGGCGCTCTGCTACCAGAGGCTCGAGGTGGTGCACGGTCTGGTCGCCGTGCGCTTCAACGGTGCCTGGCACCGGCAGGACCCCCGCGGCAACAAGCCGGGCGTGGACGCGCGGTTCTCCCTCCATGGAGAACGGCTGGCCTTCGTGCCCGATCCGGAGTCCAATGAGATGGACTACCCAGTCCTGTATGCTGAACCTCATCCGGTTGTGCTCGCCGCACTGAAGGCCGCGCCGGACCGGCCGTACCTGTGGCGGACGCTCCCCACCGCACTCTGAGGCGAGGCAGATGACTCTCACGCTCACCGTGGCCGACGAGGTGCGGGCCCTGGCGCCCGGCTTCACCCATGTCGCGATCGAGGCGCACGGCCTCGTCGGCGGACCCAGCACCGAGGCGAGTGCGGCGCTCCTGGACGACGCGGCCCACCGTCTCGCCGCTCGCCTGGACGGGCGCGCTCCGCACGAGGATCCGCACATGGCCGCCTGGCGCGAGGTCTACACCGCGTTCGGCTCCAAGCCCTCCCGGACCCGCAACTCGGCCGAGGCGCTGGCGAGGAGGGCGCTGTCCGGGGCCGGGCTGCCCAGGATCAACCTGCTCGTCGACCTCTACAACGCCGTCAGCGTCGCCCACCTGATCCCCGTCGGCGGGGAGGACCTCGACCGCGTCGAGGGCGGCATGCGGCTGATCCGCGCCGCGGGTGACGAGGAGTTCGTCACCGTCGCCGGGGGCGAGCGGACCGTCGAGCACCCCGATGCGGGAGAGGTGGTGTGGCGCGACGACGCGGGCGTCACCTGCCGTCGCTGGAACTGGCGTCAGGGCCCCCGTACCCGGCTCACCGAGGAGACCGCCGCCGGCATCTTCCTGCTGGAGGGACTCGCCCCGATGCCCGCCTCCGACATGGCGGCAGCAGCCGCCGAACTCGTCGGCCTGCTGGAGAAGTTCAGCCCCGGTGTACAGGTCACCGCACACGAGCCGGGGCCGGTGGACGCCCTGACGCGGGCCTGAACCGCCGCGGTCGCCCCCCTGGCCGATGCCGGAGCGGCGGTGGTTGACGGCGTTGCCGTGGCGCGGATGCCAGTGGCCCTACCGGCGGTGTTCGCCACGTGGGGCGGGGTCTGCGGCCGGCAGGATGCGGGGCATCCACCTGTCCCGTCGCCCTGGTGGCCGGTTCGCCGGCCGTGGATGTCGCCCAGCGGCCCCTGGCGGGCGCCCCGCGACGCCGTGGTCCGGGAACTCAGTGGGCCTCTGCCGCCTTGAGTTCCTCCGGTGTCGGGGCGGTGCCGCCGAGATGGGCCGGGAGCCACCAGGAGTCCTCCGGGCCCTTCGGGCGGCCGGGGTAGGCGCGCTGGGCCGCCTCCAGCAACTCCTGGACACGCTCACGCAGCCGGCGGGTGATGGCGCCCGCGTACTGTTCGCGGGAGGCCTCCAGCGCCTCGCCCACGCGGATGGTGACCGGGGTGTGGCTGCGCTTGAGGTTGCGCGGGTGCCCCTTGGTCCACAGCCGCTGCGTACCCCACACCGCCATCGGGATCAGCGGCACGCCCGCTTCCTGGGCCAGGCGCGCGGCACCGGACTTGAAGCTCTTCAGGGTGAAGGACTCCGAGATCGTCGCCTCCGGGAAGACGCCGATGATCTCTCCGGACTTCAGCGAGTCGAGAGCGTGTGCGTACGCCGCCTCACCCTGATTGCGGTCCACCGGGATGTGCTTCATGCCGCGCATCAGCGGGCCGGAGATCCGGTGGCGGAAGACGGACTCCTTCGCCATGAAGCGCACCAACCGCTTCTGCGGCAGCGCCGCCAGGCCGTTGAAGACGAAGTCCAGATAGCTGATGTGATTGCTCACCAGCACGGCGCCGCCCGCGCGCGGGATGTTCTCCGACCCTCTGCAGTCGATCTTGAGGTCCCAGGCCTTGAACAACGTCTGGGCGAGACCGATGACGGGACGGTAGACCAGCTCTGCCATGGGCGGGGTGGGCCCTTTCTGCTCTGCCTGGGAAAGGGGGCTCCCGGCGGGAGGTTACGCAGCCGTAGGTTTACGGCGTCTCGCAGATCGTGCCCGAAGAACGGTCGGGGAGCCAGCCCTGACGCCCCGACGCGGCGAGATTCTCGTCACGTCGGCCTATGATCCACCTCGGCCTTTTAAGTCCCCTTTACTGTGTACGTACCGTGACCCGTCGGATGAGCAGGAACATCTCGCAGCCCAGGCAGTAACCGAACGCCGCGTTCAGGAAGGCCGCGGCGAGCGCCGCGCCCGTCGCCGCGAGTCCCAGCCACTCGGGGCCGAGCGCGAACCCGACGAGACCGAGGCCCGCGAAGACCAGGCCCACCGCCTGCGCGAACCGCGGCGGTTCGGGTCCCTCGAACTCGGTCGGCGGGCCGATCCGCGGGCGCACCGCCTTCCGGAACAGCAGGCCGTACGGCGACCGGGTCGCGCCGCCGGCCGCGCCCAGCGCGAACGCCAGGGTCTGCCAGGCCAGTAGCCACGCACTCCCGGTGACGAGCACCACCGCCAGTACGGCGGTCGTCACGGCCGCGCCGAAGCGGGGCCCCCTCACGTCGATGTCCATGAATCAAGCATTCCGCATGGGACACCCGCAGGGGAGGCGGGAATCTTTGCGGTCTCGTGAATGCTTGTGCAGGTGATGAACGGACTGGTGGTGTGCGTCGCGGCGCTCGCGGTGGCGGGCGTCTACGGAGTGCTGCTGCGGCGGCGGAGCGGGAGGGTGCGGGTGCGCGCGCGGGACGACGGCAAGCGGCTGGGGGTGGCCGAGCTGGGCGGCGAACTCGGTGAGCGGGCCACGCTCGTACAGTTCTCGAGCGCCTTCTGCGCGCCCTGCCGGGCGACCCGGCGGGTACTCGGTGAGGTCGCCGGCATGGTCCCCGGCGTCACCCATCTCGAGATCGACGCCGAGGCCCGCCTGGACCTCGTGCGTGAGCTCGAGATCCTCAAGACCCCCACCGTACTGGTGCTCGACGCCGAGGGGCGGGTGGTGCGGCGTGCCACCGGCCAGCCGCGCAAGGCCGATGTCATAGCGGCGCTCGGGGAGGCCGTGTGACGGCCGGGTCCGTGACGGCCGGGCAGCTCCCGGATTGCGGGACGTACTTGACTGTGCGCGCCAACTATCGTCAGCCTGACCGTATGCCTACGGAACTCCTTCTCTTCGGGCGGGTCCACGTCGACCTGGCCCGCACCGCGAGCGCGCGCTGTCCGGGCTGTTGAGCAGCGACGGACACCCACGCCACCTCCCGGAGAAGGGCAACTCCATGACGGCCACACCCGATCTCGGCACCCTCCAGCTCGCCTCGCCCGAACTCCTGCGCTCCACCTTCCGCCGACATGCCGCGGGCGTAGCGGTGATCACCGCTGCCGGTGACGCGGGCCCGGTCGGCTTCACCGCCACCTCCCTCGCCTCCGTCTCCGCCGAGCCTCCGCTGCTCTCCTTCGGTATCGGCACCGGAGCGTCCAGCTGGCCGGTCATCGCGGACGCCGACCACGTCGGAGTCCACATACTCGGCGAACACCAGCAGGAGCTGGCCGCCACCTTCGCCCGCAGCGGTGCCGACAGGTTCGGCGCGCCCACGGGGTGGCGCGAGGGCCCGGAAGGGGTGCCGGTGCTGGACGGCGTGCTGGCGTGGCTGGTCTGCCGGATCATCGGGCGGGTCCCGGCCGGGGACCACCGCATCGTGCTGGCGGAAGTCCTCCTCGGCGATCCCACCGGCACCGGCCGCCCCCTGCTCTACCACCAGGGCGGCTTCAGCGGTCTGCGGGATTGATCACGCTTCCCTCGTCCTGCGGAGCAGTCCGATTCCGGTTACGCTGCGTTGCGAAGGTCACAGTTCAAAGCGCTTGCTTAGCGGGAACGAACTGGGTGTACTGACGAGTAATATTTCGTTCGGAGCGCGCGGTCGCCCCGACCGGGATCGGCCGCTTGAGGCGCCTATGCTGCCTGCAAGAGGCAGACCGGAAAAGACGATGCAGTAGGAGAGCCGGCGTGAGCTTGAGGATCGTTGTCACTGTGAAGTACGTGCCCGACGCCACTGGCGACCGGCACTTCGCCGATGACCTGACCGTCGACCGGGACGACGTGGACGGTCTGCTCTCCGAGCTGGACGAGTACGCCGTCGAGCAGGCCCTGCAGATCGCCGAGGACGCCGACGACGCCGAGGTCACCGTGCTGACCATCGGCCCGGAGGACGCCAAGGACGCGCTGCGCAAGGCGCTGTCCATGGGCGCCGACAAGGCGATCCACGTCGAGGACGACGACCTGCACGGCACCGACGCCATCGGCACCTCCCTGGTGCTCGCCAAGGCCGTCGAGAAGGCCGGCTACGACCTGGTGATCTCCGGCATGGCCTCCACCGACGGCACCATGGGCGTCGTACCCGCGCTGGTCGCCGAGCGTCTGGGCGTCCCGCAGGTCACGCTCCTGTCCGAGGTCTCGGTCGAGGACGGCACCGTCAAGGGCCGCCGCGACGGCGACGCCGCCAGCGAGCAGCTCGAGGCGCAGCTCCCGGCCGTCGTCTCCGTCACCGACCAGTCGGGCGAGGCGCGCTACCCGTCCTTCAAGGGCATCATGGCCGCCAAGAAGAAGCCGGTGGAGTCCTGGGACCTGTCCGACCTCGACATCGAGGCGGACGAGGTCGGCCTGGACGGCGCCTTCACCAAGGTCGAGGCCGCGAACGAGCGCCCGGCCCGTACGGCCGGCACGATCGTCAAGGACGAGGGCGAGGGCGGCAAGCAGCTCGCTGAGTTCCTCGCGGGCCAGAAGTTCATCTGAGCCCATCAGTCGCTGACCGCCCCTCAACTTCGTTTCGCAGGAGAGCAATCCCATGGCTGAAGTCCTCGTCTACGTCGACCACGTGGACGGTGCCGTCCGCAAGCCGACCCTGGAGCTGCTGACGCTGGCCCGCCGCGTCGGCGAGCCCGTCGCCGTCGCCCTGGGCAACGGTGCCGCCGACACCGCCGCCACCCTCGCCGAGCACGGCGCGGTGAAGGTCCTCACCCACGAGGCGTCCGAGTACGCCGAGTACCTGGTCGTCCCGAAGGTGGACGCCCTGCAGGCCGCCGTCGAGGCTGTCTCCCCGGCCGCCGTGCTGGTCCCGTCCTCCGCCGAGGGCAAGGAGATCGCCGCCCGTCTGGCGCTGCGCATCGGATCCGGCATCATCACCGACGCCGTCGACCTCGAGGCCGGCGACGAGGGACCGGTGGCCACCCAGTCGGTGTTCGCCGCCTCCTTCACCACCAAGTCCCGTGTCATCAAGGGCACCCCGGTCATCACGGTCAAGCCGAACTCGGCCGCCGTGGAGGCCGCCCCGGCCGCCGGCACCGTCGAGGCCCTGTCCGTGTCCTTCTCCGACAAGGCGACCGGCACCAAGGTCACCGGCCGCACGCCGCGTGAGTCGACGGGCCGCCCGGAGCTGACCGAGGCCGCGATCGTGGTCTCCGGTGGCCGTGGCGTCAACGGTGCGGAGAACTTCTCGATCATCGAGGCGCTGGCCGACTCCCTCGGCGCGGCCGTCGGAGCCTCGCGTGCCGCGGTGGACGCGGGCTGGTACCCGCACACCAACCAGGTCGGCCAGACCGGCAAGTCCGTCTCGCCGCAGCTGTACATCGCCAACGGCATCTCCGGCGCCATCCAGCACCGCGCCGGTATGCAGACCTCGAAGACGATCGTGGCCGTCAACAAGGACGCCGAGGCCCCGATCTTCGACCTGGTCGACTACGGCGTCGTCGGCGACCTGTTCGACGTCGTCCCGCAGCTCACCGAGGAGATCAAGGCCCGCAAGGGCTGATCGCCGCCAGGCTGTACGAGGCCCCCGTGACCGCGCCGGTCACGGGGGCCTTCCGTTCATCCCAGGGTCACGGAGGCCTGTACGGGAAGGTGGTCGCTCGGGAACCGGCCGTCCTGCGAGAAGGTGTTGACGGACGCCCGGTGTGCCCTGACGCCCGGGCCGGCCAGGATCCAGTCGATGCGCTCGCCGCCCGCGGTCAGCGGCTGGTATCCGTGGAAGGTTCCGTACGCCTTGCTCCGCTCGGCCGCCGCATCCCAGGTGTCGACGAGTCCGGCGCCCAGCAGCGTGTCGTACACCTGGTTCTCGTGGGCCGCCGAGTTGAAGTCGCCGGTCACCAGGAACGGCCGGGACAGTCCGAGTTCGGTGATCCGCTGGGCGAGGAGTGCCGCGCCGCGTTCGCGGGCGTACTGGCTGCGGTGGTCGAGGTGGGTGTTGAGGAGGTGGAACTCCCGCCCGCCGTCGCGCAGATCCCGGAAGCGGATCCAGGTGGCGATACGGGGGAATGCGGCGCCCCAGGTGTTCGAGGCGATGACCTCGGGCGTGTCGGAGAGCCAGAAGGTGTCGTGCTCGACGGGGGCCAGGCGCCGGGTGTCGTAGAAGACCGCCACGGACTCGTCGTGGCTGCCGCCCCGGCGGCCGGTGCCGATCCAGTCGTAGTGCGGTCCGAGATCGGAGTGGATGTCGCGCAGTTGCTGGTAGAGCCCCTCCTGGGTGCCGATGACGTGGGGCGCCTCCTGGTGCAGCAGCGCGCGCATCACCGGGCGGCGAACGGCCCAGCTGTTCGGCTCGGTGGTGCTCGCGAGACGCAGGTTGAACGTCATGACGTCCAGACGACGGCTGCTCTGCCCGGCGGCGGAGGCCGCCAGCGCGCCGAGCAGCGGCACGGTGACCGCGGCGGCCAGCGTCGTCCTCAGGCCCGTGCGGCGGGTCATTCTGCTGGGGTCCGGCATGTGTTTCCCTCCCGACGGACCAGGATGAAGGGCTGAGCCGTCGTGCGAAAGACGGCCCGGAGGGTGCTTGCGCGCCCGGAGTGAACGCGGCGGCTCGACCCGGGGGCGGGGTGTTGACCGGCGGGAAGCCGCACGGATAACTTCTTTCAACGGATTGTTGATTCCGTGCAGCGGAAACCGGAGGCTGCCGTATGGCCGAGGCCCGACAGGAGCACGTGGCGACCAGCCTCGCGGGTGCGGTCACCGAGGAGATCAGTGCCTCCCTCGCCCCGGTCGACGCGGAACTGGAGCGCCGCTATCCCGGAGACCCAGGCACCCGGCAGCCCGTCCACACCGTGTACGTCCCCGCCGACGCCTTCGCCGCCGGCACCGTCCGCTCCTGGGGCGACCGGGCCCTGGCGGCCCTGGACGAACACGCCCCGGACGCCGCCTCCTTCGCCGCCGTCCTCGGTCTGGACGACGAACTCGCCGCCCCCGTGTACGACCGGGTCCGCGCCAAGCTGGAACGCGAGCCGGTCGAAGACCTGCGGATCGACTTCGAGGACGGCTACGGCTCCCGTCCCGACCCCGAGGAGGACGACGCGGCGGCCCGTGCGGCCCGTGTCGTCGCCGAGGCGTACGAGAAGGGGTCCGCGGCCCCGTACATGGGCATCCGTACGAAGTGCCTGGAGGCTCCGGTGCGCCACCGGAGCATGCGCACCCTCGACGTCTTCCTCACCGGTCTGGCCGAGGCCGGCGGCCTGCCCGACGGGCTCGTGCTGACGCTGCCGAAGGTCACCTACCCCGCGCAGGTCACCGCCATGGTCCGGCTGCTCGAGGCGTTCGAGGCGGCGCGCGGCCTCGAACCCGGCCGGATCGGCTTCGAGATCCAGATCGAGACCAGCCAGGCCGTCCTCGCCACCGACGGCACCGCGACCGTGGCCCGCCTGATCCAGGCCGCCGAGGGCCGCGTCACCGGGCTGCACTACGGCACCTTCGACTACAGCGCCTGCCTCGGTGTCTCCGCCGCCCACCAGGCCAGTGACCACCCCGCGGCCGACCATGCCAAGGCGGTCATGCAGGTCGCGGCGGCGGGTACCGGCGTACGCGTCTCGGACGGCTCGACCAACGTCCTCCCGGTCGGCGCCACCGAGACGGTCCACGACGCCTGGCGGCTGCACTACGGCCTCACCCGCCGCGCGCTGGCCCGGGCCTACTACCAGGGCTGGGACATGCACCCGGGCCACCTCCCCACCCGCTACGCGGCCGTCTTCGCCTTCTACCGAGAGGGCTTCGAACAGGCGGCCGCCCGCCTCGCCCGGTACGCCGGCCGGACGGGCGGCGACGTCATGGACGAACCCGCCACCGCCAAGGCCCTCAGCGGCTATCTGCTGCGCGGCCTGGACTGCGGCGCCCTGGACCTGGCCGAAGTGGCCCGGCCGACCGGGCTGACCCGGGCCGACCTGGAGGCTTTCGCGGCACCGCGCCGGGGCGGTCCGACGACGTCGGCCGGGTAGCCGGCCCGCGGGCCGGCCACCTCCGGGCCGGCGTACCGGGCGAGGGAGCGGGTGACGGGGCCCGGGCCGGAACGGTGTCCGCCGACCGGGAGTCAGGAGCGGGCGTGGTTCCTCCGGCGTGCGGCCCGCGCCGGCGGCTCAGTCCGACGGCGGCAGCTCGCCCGAGCCGCGGGTGATCAGCCGGGTCGGCAGCTCGATGCGCTCCGGTGCGACGAGGGTGCCGTCCAGTTGCCGGAAGAGGCGGTCGGCGGCGGTACGGCCGAGCGCGGCCGCGTCCTGGGCGACGACCGTGACGCCCGGCTGGAGGAGGTCGGCGAGCTCGAAGTCGTCGAAGCCGACGAGGGCGACGCGGCGGCCGTGCCCGGCGAGGACGCGGATGACGGTCACGGTCACCCGGTTGTTGCCCGTGAAGACGGCGGTCACGGGGGAGGGTCCGGAGAGCATCTCCTCGGCGGCCCGGCGCACCCGCTCGGGATCGGTGGCGCCCAGGGACATCCAGGACGGCTCCACGGGGATCCGGGCGTCCTCCATGGCCGCACGGTAGCCGCGCAGCCGTTCGGCCGCGGTGTGGATGCGGGGCATGTCACCGATGAACCCGATCCGGCGGTGGCCGTGGGAGATGAGATGGGCGACACCCGTCCGGGCGCCACCGAAGTTGTCGGAGAGTACGACGTCGGCGTCGATGTTCCCGGCCGGGCGGTCCACGAACACGGTGGCCACGCCGGCCTTCATCTCCGGCTCCAGATACCGGTGGTCGTCCCCGGCCGGGATGACCACCAGGCCGTCCACCCGCCGGGCGCACAGCGCCAGCGCCAGCTCCTGCTCGCGGTCGGGGTCCTCGGCACTGGAGCCGTTGATCAGCAGGGCGCCGTGAGCCCGGGCCACCTCTTCCACCGCGCGGCTGAGCGGGCCGTAGAACGGGTCGGCGAGATCCTCCAGGACCAGACCGATGCTCGCGGTGCGGCCCTTGCGCAGCACCCGGGCGCTGTCGTTGCGGCGGAAGCCCAGCGCGTCGATGGCCTCCTGGACCCGGCGTTCGGTGTCCGGGGTGACCCCCGGTTCGCCGTTGACCACGCGGGATACCGTCTTCAGCCCGACGCCGGCCCGGGCGGCCACGTCCTTCATGGTCGGACGGTTGCCGTAGCGGTTCCCGGAGGGGCGATCCGCTCGGCGGATGGTGTCGGGCACGATGCGCTGTCCTGTCCTGTCGTCCGTGTTGTCCACTGAGGTAGTGCATCGCTCATCGGTTTGTATGAGGATGTGGCGTCGAGCATAGAACCTGGACAACGTTGTCAGGCCCGCGAGAGACTGTCCACAGCAATCTCCGGCCCGCGCCCCCACCGCGACCGGCCCGCTTTTCCCGACCTGGTTGATGGGGAGATATCACACTCATGCACACCGACCTCGTGGCCGCGCTCGACATCGGCGGCACCAAGATCGCCGGAGCGCTGGTGGACGCCCACGGCGCGATCCTGGTGCGGGCGCAGCGCGCGACGCCCGCCCGGGACGACGGCGACACCGTGATGCGGGCCGTGGAGGAGGTGCTCGGTGAGCTGACCGGGTCGCCCCTGTGGGCGCGCGCGGGTGGCGTCGGCATCGGCAGCGCCGGTCCGGTGAACGCCGCCACCGGCACGGTCAGCCCGGTCAACGTGCCGGGCTGGCGGGACTTCCCGCTGGTCGACCGGGTGCGGGCGGCCACCGGAGGGCTCTCCGTGGAACTGATCGGCGACGGCGTGGCGATCACCGCGGCCGAGCACTGGCAGGGCGCCGCCCGGGGCCATGACAACGCGCTGTGCATGGTGGTCTCCACCGGCGTCGGCGGCGGCCTCGTGCTGGACGGGCGGCTGCATCCCGGCCCGACCGGGAACGCGGGCCATATCGGCCACATCAGCGTCGACCTGGACGGCGACCCGTGCCCCTGCGGCTCCCGCGGTTGTGTGGAGCGCATCGCGAGCGGCCCGAACATCGCCCGGCGCGCGCTCGAGAACGGCTGGCGGCCGGGCCCGGACGGCGACGCCTCGGCCGCCGCGGTGGCCGCCGCCGCCCGGGCCGGCGACCCGGTCGCCGCGGCCTCCTTCGAACGCGCGGCGCAGGCACTGGCCGCCGGGATCGCGGCCACCGCGACCCTCGTCGAGATCGACGTCGCGGTGATCGGCGGGGGTGTGGGCAAGGCGGGCGACATCCTCTTCGAGCCGTTGCGCAAGGCCCTCGCCGGCTACGCGACCCTGTCCTTCGTCCAGGGACTCACCGTCGTCCCGGCGCAGATGGGCACGGACGCCGGCCTCGTGGGCGCCGCCGCGGCCGTACTGACCCGCCGACCGGACACGACGGCGGCGGGCGTCTAGTGCTGCGACCGGAAAGGTTCACCGGCTCGCGACGCCCGGCACGGCACCTCGCCGCGTTGTCGCACCACCCGAGTGCATCCAGTACGCGGGTGATGCTCCGCCTTGCG